>DATIUS010000293.1:0-10315 GCA_035466655.1 Candidatus Sulfomarinibacteraceae bacterium | reverse complement strand
GGGCAAGTCCTCAGATCGGCCCAGAGCCGCGGCCGCAACGAGCGGCGCCGTAAAGTAGTGGGCCGCGGGCCGAGCTGCCGGTCCTGCGCTCCACCCGACCGGCCACTGCGGTTGGGCCAGCACCATGATCCGGAGCTCGGTCATGTCCTCGATCGCCCAGCGGAGGCCCTCGCGGCCCAGACCGGAGTCCTTGACCCCGCCGTAGGGCATGTGGTCGATCCGGTAGGTCGGGATGTCGTTGACGATGACCCCGCCGACCTCGAGCTCGGAGAATGCCCGCCAGGCGTTCGCCAGGTCGTTCGTGAAGACGCCGGTCTGGAGGCCGAAGAAGCTGTCGTTCACCTGGCGGATCGCGTCGCCGAAGTCGGTGAAGCCGAAGACGACGACGAGCGGCGCAAACGCCTCGTTGCTGCAGACCTGGGCGGTCACCGGGACGTTCTCGAGGACTGTCGGGGCGAAGAACGTGCCGTTCGCCTTGCCGCCGGCGAGCACTCGCCCACCGACCGCCACCGCCTCGTCCACCCAGCGCTGGGTTCGGGCGGCGGCAACCGCGTCGACCATCGGGCCGAGGTCGGTCGCCGGATCGGTGGGATCGCCCTGGCGGAGCGCCGCGACCCCGGCGAGGAACTTCACCATGAACGCCTCGCGGATGTCCTCGTGAAGGAACATCCGCTGGACGCTGATGCACACCTGGCCGGAATACGTGAACGCGCCGATGAGAATCCGCTTCACCGCCCAGTCGAGGTCGGCGGTCCTGTCCACGATCACCCCGGCGTTGCCGCCGAGCTCGAGGACGACCCGCTTCTTGCCGGCTCGCTCCTTCATTCGCCACCCGACCGACGGGCTGCCGGTGAAGGTGAGGACCTTGAACCGGTCGTCGGCGACCATTCGATCGCCCAGCTCGCGGCTCATCGGGAGGATGCTGACCGAGCCCTCGGGGACGCCGGCGGCGTCGATGATCTCGGCCACCGTCAACATCGTGAGAGGATCCTTCGACGGGGGCTTGAGGACGATCGAGCAGCCGGCCGCGATGGCCGGCGCGACCTTGTGGGCCGCAAGGTTCAGCGGGAAGTTGAACGGGCTGATCGCCGCCACCGGGCCGGCCGCGAACCGGCGGGTGATCCCGACCCGGCCCTTGCTGCTCGCCATGAGGTCGAGCGGGATGACCTCGCCGACCATCCGCTCCGCCTCTTCGGCACCGAGCCGGAAGGTGAGCGACGCTCGGTCCACCTCGACGAGGGCGTCCCGGATCGGCTTGCCGGCCTCGAGGCTGATGAGGTGCCCGAGCTCCTCGCGGCGAGCCTTGATCCCGGCGCTGATCTCCCGGAGGATCCTGCCGCGTTCGTATGCGGGGAGGTGGCGCGTCACCTCGAAGGCGCGGACGGCGGCGGTGACGGCCTCCTCGTACTGCTCGGGGGTGGCGTTGTAGGTGGCACCGGCGGGATTGGCCGGGTCGGCGGGGTTGCTCACCTGGAGCGGGTCGTCCGACTCGACCCATCGGCCGGCAAGGTAGATCGGGTGGGGCTTGGCGGCGGTCAGGGTCATGGCAGGGTTCGGGCTCCGAGCTTGTCGTGCGGGGCGACGGTGACATCGTACCCCGCCGGCGCCCGCTCGCCGGGCGACGTGCCCGGAAGCCTTGACCGCCGGCCTGTGTGCCGGGGCCGAAGGCCGCGGGTCTGATTGCCGGGTGCATCGTGGGTGCCGCGGCCGAAGGCCGCAGGGCTGAGTGCCGCGTGCGGCGTGCGTGCCGGGGCCGAAGGCCGCGGGGCTGAATGCCGGGCGCGGCGTGCTTGCCGGGTGCGGCGTGCGTGCCGGGGCGCCGAGCGAGGGTGACCTTGACCGCCGGCGTGCCCACCAGGTGGGCATCCGGGGCTCATCGGGTTGAGAAGCGTGCCCGCGACGCCTTGGTCCACGCTCGACGGATCGTCGATACGCACGCGATCGGGGTGCTCGGCCGACCTTGAGCCCTCGAAGGCGCCCGAATGCCCACCTGGCAATCAGCGAGCGAGCTAAAGGGTGGCGGGTGGGGCCAAGGGCCGGGGGCCAAGGGCCGGGGTCCAGGCGCCAAGCACCAGGCGAGGGTCGGGGTCCGGGCGGCGTGCGCCGCGCGGGAGCCGGGGTCCGGGCGCTAACACCCGAGCGAGGCTCGGGGTCCGGGCGCTAACACCCGAGCGAGGGTCGGGGTCCGGGCGGCGGGTGGAGCCAGGGGCCGGGGTCCGGGCGCCAAGCACCGAGCGAGGGCCGGGGGCCGGGAGGCGGGTGGCGAGCGGGAGCCGGGGTCCGGGAGGCGGGTGGCGAGCGGGCACGAGACCGGGCAGCCAGAGTGAGGCCCAACCAGCGAAAGGCAGGCGCCCGTGCCCCGAGCGCCGTCGGCGGCCTCAGCCTCGGCGCCAGGCAAAGATCCGGGTCGCGGCGACGTCGGCCCAGACGAGACCCGGCTCATCGGGCGGCGGTCCCCCGGAAACCAGCGCCTCCGCCCACGCGCGGGACGAGCCCTTGAAGGCAGTGGCGAAGACCTCCGGGTAGCGTGCGACGAGCGCCCGGTTCCTCCGCGTCGCGCGGATGACCCAGACCCCGTGAACCGAGTACGGCTCGTCGGTAATGGCGACGGCGAACTCGGCGGCTGCGCCAAGCTTCCGGTCGAACGACCTCGAGCCGGCACCGATGTCGCCGATGACGTTCCAGACTTCGGCGATGACGAGGCGTCGGCGTCGATCGTCACGAAGGAAGACATCGACGGAGGCGCCGGACCTCGCTCGGCCGATCGGCAGCTCGAACGTCCGCGTGTACCCGGCGGCCCGGCCAAGCCGCAGCAGCAGCTCCTGGACCGCGAGATGCCCGGCGTCGACCGGCTCCTCCCGCCAGTCGCGCGCGAACCCGAATCGTGGCGCCAGGCCGAGCTCGGCGGCCAGCGCGAGCCAGGTCCCAACGGGCACGCCGCCGCCCCGGCCCGTCTCGATCCGGCTCAGGGATGCTCGCGAGAGCCCCGCCCGACCGGCCAGCTGCGACTGCGTCAGCCGGCGTCGACGGCGCGCGGCCCGAACACTCGCCCCAAGGCCGCGGATCGTCTCGGCCGATTGTCGTTCGAGCTGGAGATCGCGTTCCGACCTTCGACCATGCGGGGTGCGCTGGTTGGCCATGCCGGCGTCATGGTCGGCGGCGACGCATACCCGAGGCTCACCCGCAAGTCCACCCGGGATCAACGGCGACACACCGGTCAATCGACGCTGGATCACCGGACGGCGACATCGCGCCTGAGCGACGCCATATCATCCCGTTGGTCATGGCGCCGCGATCCGTCATGTCGCTGGAGCGGGCGTCCTCGCGCTGGGAACTGGGAGGCAGTGGATGATCGGCGAGTTCAAGGAGTTCCTGCTCAAGACGAATGCCCTCGCCCTGGCGGTCGGCGTCATCATCGGCGTCGCGCTCGGCGCGGTCGTGAACTCGCTCGTGAACGACATCATCATGCCGCCGATCGGGATGCTGCTCGGCAACGTGGACTTCGCGGACCTCAGGTGGGTCCTGAAGGAGGCGACCGATGGCGACGCCGCGACCGAGGTCGCGATCCGCTACGGCGCGTTCATCAACGCCTGCATCTCGTTCGTGGTGATCTCATTCGTGGTCTGGCGTATCTCCAAGATGTTCATCAAGGAGGAGCCGAAGGCCTGACCCGGGGCGGCTCCTCGCACCGACACCGCCCGCCGGCAACGGCGGGCGGTTCGAATCCCCACCGGCTCGCACGTCGTTGTCCCGGGGCGAACCAATCTCGCGAATCCCGGCAACCGGTCCGGCCGAGAGGTCGTTGCGGGAGTTGCTGCCGGACCTATCGGGCCGGTCGAGGAGCCGGCCACGCTCGCTGGCCACACGGCACCGGGGCTTCGAGGCTCCCGATCCGAGGGCGTTCCTGGACGCCGCTCGCCGATTCGGCGATTCGGTTCGGCTGCGGAGAACATGCGGCAGACGCGGGCATCGGGCTGCGAACCCGGAGGCGGCCGGGCCGAGCGGAGCCGGGGCTCAGCCGCCGAGCGGAGCCGGGGCTCAGCCGCCGAGCGGCTCGGCGGCGCGCGGGTAGGAGCCCAGGATCCGGACCATCGTCGAGGCCGCTCGGAGATCGTCAATCGCGGCGGCACAGCGGGGATCGGCGGCGTCGGCGTCGAGGTCCACCCAGAAGATGTACTCCCAGGCGGCGGTTCGGCTCGGGCGGGATTCGAGCGACGAAAGGTTGACGCCGCGCTCGGCAAAGGCGCGCAGTGCGCGCAGAAGCGTGCCGGGCTCGTTGCGGACCGCGAAGGCCAGGGTGGTTCGGCGCGGGCCGCCGGGCACCGAATGGATGGCCAACGCGGCGCCGGCCGGGGCGGACGATTGGGCCGGGGCCGACGATTCGGCCGGGACCGACGACTCGGCCGGGACCGACGACTCGGCCGTGGCCGACGAGCCGCCCCCGCCGAGTGGCGCGACCACGAGGAACCGGGTCCGGTTGTCCGAGGCGCCCTGGATCCCGTCGGCGAGGATCTCGAGGTCGAACAGCGCCGCGGCGCGCGGCGAGAGGACGGCCGCGGCGCCACGCTCCCCGCTGTCGTGGATGAGCTTGCCGGCACCGGCGGTGTTGTATGTCGTGAGGGTGGTCCACGGCCGCGTGCGCAGGAACGCCTCCGCCTGGGCGAGCGCCTGGACGTGCGAGTAGACCCGCCCGATCTCCTCGATCGACTGGCCCGGCAGCGCCGCGAGGCAGAGCCGGACCGGGACGACGACCTCGCCGACGACCCCGAGGTCGTGCTCGAGGAGCAGGTCGTAGACCTCGCGGATCGTGCCGTTGAGGAGGTTCTCGATCGGCAGCACACCGGCGCCTGCCCGACCCTCCGTCACCTGGACGAAGACGTCCCGGAAGCTCCCGACCGCCATTCGCGGCACGTCGCCGAACGCGACGAGGACGGCGTCTTCCGCAAACGCGCCGGGCTCCCCGGCATACGCCACAGGCATCATTTCAGTCGACGCGAGTAGGCGAGGGCCCGCGAGCTCGGCAGCGCGTCCGGGCGCAAGGCGGCGCCGAGCCCGCGTACTCGGCAGCGCGTCCGGGCGCAAGGCGGCGCCGAGCACCCGAGCGAGCGCATTGTTCAACATGCGTGAGCGAGCGGAGCGCAGGCGCCAACGAAGCGAATTGGCCCGATCCCGGGCGTGTTCATTGCTCGAACCAGGACGTCGTGTCGTGGCGGGCCTTCTCCCGATCGAACTCGGCGCGGCGGCCCTGGCTGGCGGGCCGGCTTCCCCGGCGCCCCTCCGCCGCCGATGCCGCGGCTCCGGCCCACGCTGCCGCCTCGAGCAACGATCCGATCGCCTGGACGTATGCGTCGATGGAGGCGGCGATGATGTTCGTGCTCTCCGCGGAGCCCGTGTATTCGCCGGCGCCCCGCTCCCCTACCGCCGCTGCCGGCGGACGGATCCGCAGGGTGACGCGGCCGGCGGCGTCCGGCCCCTCGGCGAGGGCGCGGAGCTCGTAGCTGACGAGGCGGGGATGGCCGCCGAGGATCTCGGCGAGCGCCCGGTCGACGGCCTTGAACAGGGCGTCAACGGCCCCGATGCCCTGCGAGCTGGCCTGCCAGTGGTGGGCGCCCGCCTCGATGACGACCGCCCCGCGGCTCTGGACGTTGCTGCCGGAGGTGACCGTCCAGCGAGTCAGGTGCAGGGCGTCGGCGTCGATGGTCGCGGCGTCGGCGTCGATGGTCGCGGCGTCGGCGCCACGGGCGGATGTCGCGGCGTCGCCGCCGGACGTCGGGTCGTCTGCCTGGGACATCGGGACTACCTCCCGGAGACCGTCGTCGTGAAGTGCCGCTCGTCGCGACGCCGGAGCTCGGCGCCGGACTTCCAGATCGCGTATTCGAGGCTGTCGGCGAGGGCGATGGCCGACGCCGCGATGATGTTCGTGTCCGACCCCATGGTGGACCATTCGCGCGCACCGTCGGCGGATTCGATCGTCACCCGAGTGCGGGCGCCCGTCGCGGCGTTCGAATCGAGGATTCGAACCTTGTAGTCGTACAGGTGGACGGCATCGAGGACCGGGTAGAAGGCGCCGAGCGCCTTGCGCAGCGCGGCGTCGAGGGCGTTGACCGGGCCGTTCCCGTCGGCGGCCGTGTGGAGGATCTCCCCGTCGACCTCGACCTTGACGGTCGCCTCGGCGAGGAGCTCTCGCCCGCCGCGCTGCTCGACGAGACACGTGTAGTCGAGGATCTTGAACGGGGCGACGTAGCCCACCTGGTGGCGGCGGATGAGGAGCTCGAACGACGCCTCGGCGCCCTCGAACGAGAGCCCCTCGTGCTCGAGCCGCTTGATCAGGGTGGACAGCACCTTGGGGTCCACGCCCTCGAGGCGATGACCTAACTGCTCGGCCCGGATCGCGGTGTTCGCCTTCCCGCCGAGCTCGGAGACGACGAGCCGACCCTCGTTCCCGACGGCGGCCGGTTCCACGTGCTGGTAGCTCCGCTCGACCTTCGCCACGGCGGCACCGTGGACGCCGCCCTTGTGGGCGAACGCCGAGCGCCCGACGTACGGCTGCCAGTCGTTTGGGGCGAGGTTCGCGATCTCGGCCACGGACCGTGACAGCTCGGTGAGGTGGGTCAGGTCGCCGCCGCCGGACGGCGCCAGCGCCAGGTCCGTCTTGAGCGCGAGGTTGGCGAGGATCGAGACCATGTTCGCGTTGCCGCAGCGCTCGCCGTAGCCGTTGATCGTGGCCTGGACGTGGCGGACGCCGGCCTGGACGGCGGCGATCGAGTTCGCGACGGCGAGCTCGGCGTCGTTGTGGGTGTGGATCCCCCAGGTCACGTCCGCGGCGCCCGGGTCGCCGGCGACGTCGGCGTCGAGCGCCGCTCGGGTCGCGCCGAGCACCTCGAGGAGCCGGCCGGTGAGCGTGCCGCCGTTCGTGTCGCACAGGACGAGCGTCCGGGCGCCGGCGTCGCGTGCCGCCCGCAGCGTCGCCAGCGCGTACTCCGGATCCGCCGCGTACCCGTCGAAGTAGTGCTCGGCGTCATAGATCGCCTCGCGCCCGTGGTCGACGATGAAGCGGATGCTGTCGGCGACCATGTCGAGGTTCTCCGCCGGCGTCGCGCCGAGGACCTCGGTGACGTGGAGGAGCCAGCTCTTCCCGAAGATCGTCACGACCGGGGTCTCGGCCCGGACCAGCTCCCCGAGGTTCGGGTCCGTCTCGGCCCGGTTCGATCGGTGGCGCGTGGAACCGAAGGCGGCCAGGCGGGCGGTCCGCCAGGTCATCGTCTTCGCCGCCCGGAAGAACTCGATGTCCTTCGGGTTGGAGCCGGGCCAGCCGCCCTCGATGTACGGCATGCCGTACTCGTCGAGCATCCGGGCGACGCGGAGCTTGTCGGCGAGCGACAGCGTGACGTTCTCACCCTGCGTGCCGTCGCGAAGGGTCGTGTCGTAGAGGATGACCGGGGCGCCGGCCACCGGATCGCCCATCAGGGCAGGCCCAGGAGCGTGTCGGTGGCCACGAGCCCGGCGATGTCGGCCTCGTTCGGCGAGCGATCCCCCGCCGCGGATCCGCCCAGCCGGTCGATCACCGCGTCGGCCATGCCGGTCGTGCCGACCACGCGGAGCCCGCCCGGATCGACCGACGGCGGGACGAGGTCGCGGGTCCGGTAGCCGTCGTGGAGCGCGGCGCTCACCGCGGCCTCGATCGCGGCCGCGGCAGCCTCCCGCCCGAGCGACCAGCGAAGCAGCATCGCGACCGACAGGATGGTCCCGAGCGGGTTCGCCAGGTCGCGGCCGGCGATGTCCGGCGCGGACCCATGGATCGGCTCATACAGGCCGAACCGGCCGTGCGCGGTCCGGCGGTCGCCGAGCGACGCGGACGGGAGCATCCCGAGGCTGCCGGCGAAGACCGCCGCCTCGTCCGACAGGATGTCCCCGAACAGGTTCTCGGTGACGAGGACGTCGAACGAGGCGGGCTGCCGGACGAGGAGCATCGCGCACGAGTCCACCAGCTGGTGGGCGGCCTTGACGTCCGGGAAGTTCGAGCGCTCCTCGTCCACCACCTTGCGCCACAGCCGCGAGGTGGCGAGGACGTTCGCCTTATCGACGCTCGTGAGCTTGCCGCGGCGGCCCCGCGCCAGCTCGAAGGCGAGCCGGACGACCCGGCGGATCTCCCCTTCCGTGTACCACAGCGTGTCCACGGCCACGCGCCCGTCGCCGGTCGCACGCTCCTCCGACGGCCGCCCGAAGTAGAGGCCCGACGTCAGCTCGCGGACGATGAGCATGTCCACGCCCTCGAGCAGCTCGGGGCGGAGCGGCGAGGACGGGACGAGGGCAGGATGGACGCGCACCGGGCGCAGATTGGCGAACAGCTCCAGGCCGCCGCGCAGAACGAACAGCGCCTGCTCGGGGCGGACGGCGGCGTTGGGGTCGTCCCATTTCGGCCCGCCGACCGCGCCGAGGAGGACGGCATCGGCGGAACCGGCGGCCTCGACGTCCTCTGCTCGGATCGCGACGCCGTGGGTGTCAATGCCGATCCCACCGGCCAGGATGTCCGACCACTCGATGGAGAAGCCGGCGGTCGCGGCAGTGGCCTCGAGGACGCGACGGGCCGCGCCGACGACCTCGGGGCCGACACCGTCGCCGGGGATGGCAGCGATCCGGTAGGTCGGTTCGGCCGCCGCCATCAGGGGAGCTCCTGTGCCGTGCGCTGGGCGACGTAGGCCGGCGAGGCCGGCCCGATCTCGGCGCCGTGGAGTTTGTTGACTGCCACCAGGTACGCCTCCAGGGACGCTTCGATGATGTTCGTCGACAGCCCGTGCCCGGAGACGACGAGCGCGCCGGGGCCCGTGTCCGACGAGCGCCGGCAACGGACGAGGACCCGGCCCTGGGCGTCCTCGCCGCCCGAGACGGCCTTGATCTCGTAGGTCTCGAGGACCGGGTGCCAGCCGAAGACCGGCTCGACGGCCGAATCCACGGCAGCGAAGAGCGCGTCCACCGGCCCGTTGCCGATCGCCGCGGTCGCCCGTTCCTCGTCGGCGATGGCGAGCGAGACCATCCCGGTCGCCTTGCTGCCCTGGGACGAGGTGACGTTCCAGCCGTCGAGCCGGACGGACTGGGGCACCTCGGCGACCCGCTGTTCGACGAGCGCATGGAGGTCCGCGTCGGTGACCTCCTTCTTCGCGTCGGCGAGGGCGACGGCGGCCCGGTAGAGCTCGTCGAGCGCCTCCCCCTCCACCTCGTGGCCGAGCTGGCGGAGCTTGCCCTGGAGGCCGCGCCGACCGGACAGCTTGCCGATCGTCAGCTGGCTTCCGGTCAGCCCCACCGACTGGGGGGTCATGATCTCGTAGGTCAGCGGGTTCTTGATCACGCCGTCCTGGTGGATCCCGGACTCGTGGGCGAAGGCGTTCCCGCCCACGATCGCTTTGTTCGGCTGGACGGCGAACCCGGTCAGGTAGCTGACCAGCCGCGACGCGGCCGTGAGCTGCTCGGTCTGGAGGCGGCCGGCCAGGCCGGGGAACTGCGTCGGGCGGGTCCGGAGGGCCATCACGACCTCCTCGAGCGAGGCGTTGCCGGCGCGCTCCCCGAGCCCGTTGATCGTCACCTCGACCTGGCGCGCGCCGGCCTGGACGGCGGCGAGCGTATTGGCCGTGGCGAGCCCGAGGTCGTTGTGGCAATGGACGCTCACCGTGGCCTGATCGCCGACGAGCGCGACGGCGCGGCCGACCAGCGCCCCGAACTCGCTCGGGATGGCGTAGCCCACGGTGTCCGGGATGTTGATCGTGGACGCGCCGGCCTCAACCACGGCCTCGTAGACCCGCATCAGGAAGTCAACGTCCGTGCGCGAGGCATCCTCGGCAGAGAACTCGATCTCGGCGTCCCGCCCGAGCGCCTCGCGCCCGTGTCGGACCCAGCGGACGGCCTCGGCGAGCGCCTCGTCGCGATCCATCCGGAGCTTGTGCTTGAGGTGGATGTCGCTCGTGGCGATGAAGACGTGGAGGTGCGGCTTCTCGGCGACGCCGATGGCCTCGATCGCGCGCTGGGGGTCGCCGTCGCGACAGCGGGCCAGCGCGGCCACGGCGATCCCGCCCTTCGTCTCCTGGGCGATCCGCCGGACGGCCTCGAAGTCGCCGGGCGAGGCGGCCGGGAAGCCGGCCTCGATGACGTCGACCCGGAGGCGCGCCAGCTGGCGGGCGACCTCGAGCTTCTCGGCCGCGGTGAGCCCGGCGCCCGGCGCCTGCTCGCCGTCGCGCAGGGTCGTGTCAAAGATGCGTACGGGTACGTCGCCGGTCATCGTCATGCCCCCTCCCCCGCGCTCGGCGCGGGCCGTGCGGCGCCC
>DATIUS010000292.1:0-7864 GCA_035466655.1 Candidatus Sulfomarinibacteraceae bacterium | reverse complement strand
CCCCCGGGCATCGGGGCGGTGATCTCCGCCGACCCGCCGGCGTGATGGGCGAGCGCCGCCCGCGCGGCCCGCTCGACGTCCGGCGGCGGCGCGAGGCGGATCGCGACGCTCCGGCCCGCGACGTCCACGAAGGCTTTGCCCTCGGCGGTGACCACCTCGGGCTCGGTCGCAGGGCCCTCGCCGATCGCCGGATCCGGGACCTGGACCACCTGTTCGGACCCGTCCTCCGCGGCCAGGCGCACGCGCGCCGGGCCGTTCAGGCGCCAACCGCCGGCGCCGAGCGCGCGGGCCGCCGTCGACCAGGCCTCCGGCGGCACGGCGGTGCGCTCTGCCCAATCGGCCGGCGGCCAGATTCCCTCCAGGCTGTCGATGCGGGCCGCTCCTGCCCGAACCACTGGCTCGCGGACAAGCCAGCGGAGGAAGCGGAGATTCGTCGTCAGGCCGAGGATCACCGTCCGGTCGAGGGCGCGGCTGAGACGGTCGAGTGCCTCGGGCCGGTCTCGGCCGTGCGCGATCACCTTGGCCAGCATCGGGTCGAAGCGACCGGTGACCTCGTCGCCCTCGTCGATTCCGGCGTCGACCCGGACGCCCTCCCCGGCCGGCCAGCGGAGATGTGCCACCCGGCCGGTCGCCGGCAGGAAGCCGTCCTCGGCATCCTCGGCGTAGAGCCGGACCTCGACGGCATGGCCGCCCTGTGCGATCGCCTTGCCGATCGCCGCCCGGTCCAGCCCCAGCGGCTCGCCGGCCGCGATCCGGAGCTGGTCGGCGACGAGGTCACGCCCGCTCACGAGCTCCGTCACCGGGTGCTCCACCTGGAGACGGGTGTTCATCTCGAGGAAGAAGACCTCGCCGCGGTCGGTGAGGAGGAACTCGCAGGTGCCCGCGCCCTCGTAGCCGACCGCCCGCGCGAGGGCGAGCGCATGGGCGCCGAGGCGCTCCCGAAGCGGCGCGTCGACGGCCGGCGAGGGCGATTCCTCGAGAACCTTCTGGTGGCGCCGCTGGATCGAGCAGTCCCGTTCGCCGAGTTGGATGCCGCTGCCGAGCCGATCGAAGAGGACCTGGACCTCGACGTGACGGGGCCCTTCCAGGTACCGCTCAAGGATCAGCCGGTCGTCGCGGAAGGCGGCGGCGGCTTCCCGACGCGCCGCGGCCAGCGCTTCGTTGAACGCCGCGGGCTCATGGACGATCCGCAGCCCCTTGCCACCGCCTCCGGCGGCCGGCTTGACGAGGATCGGGAAGCCGAGACGCCCCGCAGCGGCGGTGAGCGTCCCGTCGGATTGCTCCGCGCCGTCGAAGCCGGGGATGATCGGGACGCCGAGGCTCGCCGCGAGCCTTCGGGCGGCCGCCTTGTCGCCCATCGCGCGGATCGCCTCCGGTGGCGGGCCAACCCAGCGCATGCCCGCCGCGATGACCGCGGCTGCGAAGTCCGCATTCTCGGCCAGGAAGCCGAAACCGGGATGCAGGGCGTCCGCTCCGGCGGCACGTCCCGCCCCGACGACGGCTTCGATGTCGAGGAGGTCGAGGCTGTCCGGTCCGGAGGTTGGCGGCGTCGTCGCGCGGATCCCGAGCCGGTCGCACGTGCGCTGAATTCGACGGGCGATCTCGCCACGGTTGGCGACGAAGAGGTGCCGGATCGGTTCGACGCCCGTGGCGGCGAGATCCGCTGCAGATGCGCGTGGCTGCATCAGGGCGGGCGATCCGCCGATGAACGCGTCTAACGCGTCAGACGCGACACGCCACCGCCCGCCAACCCGCCGGGCCGGGAGGCTGCCCTTGGCGATCCAGCGCTGCACCGACCGGGTCGTCGCGCCGATCTCTCGTGCGGCCTGGCTCGGGCTCAACTCATCGGACGCCATGTTGTCGCGATTGTCGCGCCGCCAGGGCGCGGACGGCAAGCGTCAAGACGACGCCCGAGCGGCTGTCAGCCGTCTTCGTCGGGCGCCCAGGCCGGTCGCCGCTTCCCCTCGAAGGCCTCGAACCCCTCGCGAGCTTCGGCGCTCACTCGCTGGCGCGCGATCGTCCGGGCGGTGTGCCACTTCGTCGCGCCGTGGCCCAGGCCCCGGACCTCCCGCACGATTGCCTTCGCGGCCCTTGCCGCCGTCGGGCCGGCGGCAAGGACGTCCGTGATCGTGGCGTCCACCGCTGCGTCGAGCGCCGCCTCGCCCTCGACGATCTCGTGGACCAGCCCGATGCGCTGGGCGCGCATGGCATCGAACCGCCGGCCGCCGGGGAAGAGCGCCCGGGCGTTCGACTCGCCGATCTTCGCAATGACGAACGGAGCGATGGTTGCGGGCAGGAGGCCCAGCCGTGTCTCGGTGAACCCGAAGCGCGCCCCCGACTCCGCGATCACCAGGTCCGCGACGGCACAGAGGCCCATCCCGCCCCCGAGTGCGGCGCCCTGGACTCGCGCGATCACCGGCACCGGACACGTGTCGATCGTGTCGAACAGCTCCGCCATCGCCATGGCGTCCTGCTCGTTGGCCTCGACGTCGAGCTGGGTCGCGGCACGCATCCAGGCAAGGTCCGCGCCGGCGCAGAAGGTTGGACCATCCCCCGCCAGGACGACGGCCCGGAGGGTGGCCGGGCCCTCCCGCCCGAGCCCGCCGAACACCGCGGCGAGGTCGGCGATCAGCGACGCGTCGAAGGCGTTGTGGACCTCGGGGCGAGCCAGCGTCACCCGCGCGACCACGCCTCCGGGGCCCGACCGTTCGACGCGGAGCCGCTCGCTCACGCGGCCCATGCTACGCGGCCCCGCGACCCCGGGGACGGGCGGTTCGGTGGAACCCGCTCCGCGCCGAGACGCGAGGCACGACCGGTTCAGCGCCCCGGCGGCGGGTCGTAGCGGTAGACGTGGCTCGTGGAGATCGCCCGGAAGCCGAGCCGGGCCAGGTTCCGTGCCGAGGTCGTGCCGGGGGTCGCCTTCGAGGTGACCACGTCGCAGCCATGCGCCGCCGCCGCGGCGGCTCGGGCCCGTATCAGCGCCCGCTGGATCCCCTGGCCGCGCACCTCGGGCAGGACGGCGCCGGCGCGCACGAGGCCGGCGCGCCGCCTCGTGACGAGCAACCCGACCCCGACGGGTCGCCCGTCCAGCTCGGCCAGGAAGAGGTGGTGGCCGGCGGTCTCGGCGACCCGCTTCGTCGTGGCTCGCCAGGCGGCGGCGACGGGGTCCGGCATCCACGGGTCCGCGCGGATGTGGATATCGGCCCAGCGGCCGGCCTCGTCCGGGCCGATCTCGCGGACCAAGACCGCGGGATCCGTTCCAGTCGAGTCCGCAGCGGCCAGGACGTCTTCGGGGGCCGCGACGGAGGTCTCCAGCGTGGCGACCGGCTCGGCGCCCGGCCAGGGCGTCGATTCCATGGCGACGTACGCCGATGCGCCGGTCCGATCGTAGCGCTCGAGGACGAGCGGCAGCAGGTTCGGGACGACGCGCATCCCGAGGACCGAGTTGAAGATCGGCCCCGGCAGGTCCGGCGCCACCGCGTAGGCGAGGTCGCCGCGATCCGACCACTCGATCGCATGGCCGTCCAGCTCGGCGGCGGACCAGCGCGCAACCGCGGAGTGCCGGTCCACGCCCTCCAGCCGGGACAGGAACTCGTGGGTCGCGAGGCCGGCGTCGGCGTCCGGGGCGAGCACCTCGATCGGGTCGCCGGTGCGGACCGTCCCCTCACGGAGCACCCGCGCGTAGATCCGGCTGTCGTCCCGGTGGAGGAGGATCGAGATCCGGCCGGACTTCCCGTCGCGGAAGCTGCCGCGGATCGTGTCGCACGGCATCGCCGGCGCCGTGACCTCGAGGAGCAGCTCGTCGCCGATCGCCAGGCGGGTCGCGACCGGCAGGCGGGCCAGCTCGATCCCGACCGTCGTCAGGTTCTCGCCGGTCGATCCCGGCTCGATCGGGTGGCCGTCCGCCTGGACCCGCTCGATCGCCTCGATCGCGAGGAGCGAGACGGCCCGCAGTGGCCCGCCGTGGGACCAGTAGGCCGTGTGCCCGTCACCGTCGAGACCGAGCGGCCCGACTCGAGCACCCGCGACCGGAAGCTTGGGCACGCCACCCGGTGAGACGTTGACGTGCAGGACGCGGCCGCGGGCGACGGGCTGGCTCATGATCGCGAGAGTCTACCCGCGGCCTCGAGGTCAGGGGCCCCGGGCGATCCGGAGGGCCCGGGCTTTTGCGGATCGCGGACAGGGCCCGGATCACATCCGGAAGACGCCGAACTTCGTCTCCGGGATCGGGGCATGGACGGCGGCCTCGATGCCCATCGACAGCACCCGCCGGGTGTCGAGCGGATCGATGACCCCGTCGTCCCACAGGCGTGCTGTCGCGAAGTAGGGGTTGCCCTCGCGTTCGTACGTCTCGAGGATCGACGCCTCGAAGGTGGCGCGCTCGGCATCGTCCTCGAACGACCCGCGAACCGCCGACAGGACGCGCGCGGCCTGCGCGCCACCCATCACGCTGATCCGCGAGTTCGGCCAGGCCCACAGGAAGCGCGGCGAGTAGGCGCGGCCGGCCATCGCGTAGTTGCCGGCCCCGAAGCTGCCGCCGACGAGGACCGTGAACTTGGGCACGGCTGCGGTCGCCACGGCGGTCACGAGCTTGGCGCCGTCCTTGGCGATCCCTCCGGCCTCGTACTCCCGGCCGACCATGAAGCCGGTGATGTTCTGGAGGAAGACGAGCGGGATCCGGCGCTGGCAGGCGAGCTCGATGAAGTGGGCCCCCTTGAGCGCGGACTGGCTGAACAGGATCCCGTCGTTGGCAAGGATCGCGACCGGCCAGCCGTCGAGGTGGGCAAAGCCGCAGACGAGGGTCTCGCCGTAGAGCGGCTTGAAGTCGTGGAACCGGCTGCCGTCCACGAGGCGGGCGATGAGCTCGCGGACCGGCACGGCGCGCCGCGTGTCGGCGGAGGCCGTCGCGTACAGATGGGCGACCCCCTCGCGACCCTCGGGATCGACCGCCGGGGGCTCCGGCTTGCGGCGGTCCCAGGGGGTCGCGGGGGCCTTGCGCTCGAGATGGCGGACGATCGACCGACCGAGGGCGAGGCCGTGCTCGTCGTCGAGCGCCTCGTGGTCGGCGACGCCGCTCCGGCGGGCGTGGACGTCCGCGCCGCCGAGGCTCTCCGCATCGACGTCCTCCCCGGTAGCCGCCTTCACGAGCGGCGGTCCGCCCAGGAAGATCGTGCCGGTGCCCTTGACGATGACGGTCTCGTCGGACATCGCCGGGACGTACGCGCCGCCGGCGGTGGAGCTGCCCATGACGAGGGCGACCTGCGGGATCCCCTCCGCGCTCATCCGGGCCTGGTTGTAGAAGATCCGGCCGAAGTGCTCGCGGTCCGGGAAGACATCCGCCTGGAGTGGGAGAAAGGCGCCGCCGCTGTCCACGAGGTAGACGCACGGGAGCCGGTTCTCGAGGGCGATCTCCTGGGCGCGGAGGTGCTTCTTGACGGTCATCGGGAAGTACGTGCCGCCCTTGACCGTCGCGTCGTTGGCCACGATGACGCAGAGCGTGCCCTCGATCCGCCCGAAGCCCGTGACGAGACCGGCGCCCGGCGCCTCGTCGTCGTACATCCCGCCGGCGGCCAGGGCGCTCAGCTCCAGGAACGCGGCCCCCGGGTCCAGGATCCGGTCGATCCGCTCGCGGACCGGCAGCTTGCCGCGTTCGCGATGCCGCGCGATCGAGCGGTCGTCGCCGCCGGCCCCGCGGGCGGCCACGGCCGCCGTCCTCGCCCGGAGATCGGCGACGAGCGCCACCATCGCCTCGATGTTGGCGCGCGCCTCCGGGCTCGCGGGATCCAGCCGGCTCCGCAGGACGGGCATGGTCGCAGTGTAGGGCGCCGGTCTTGACGGCCTCGGCCCTCGGCTTGATGATGTTTGCATCATCACGAGGGACGAACAATGGGAATGGCGGCACGGATGCTCCGGCATGCTCGGCGGAGCGCGGGACTGACCCAGCGGGCGCTGGCCGCGCGGACCGGCGTCCCCCAGGAGACCATCGCCCGGATCGAGACGGCGCGCAGCGACCCTCGGGTGGAGACCCTGGACCGGCTTCTCGAGGGCTGCGGCTACGGCCTCGAGCACCTGCCGCGGCTTGGGATCGGCATCGATCGCCCCCAGATCCGGGAACGCCTCGCGCTATCCCCGAGTGATCGGCTGATGAGGGCGATCGAGGAAGATCGGAACATGCTCAGGTTCCGCGCGAACTTCAAGTGGGTGGCCGAGTGAGCGAGGCGGTGGCCTTCGAGCCCGAGGAGATCCTGCGGCGTCTCGTCGAGGCGGACGTGCAATTCGTGGTGATCGGCGGGATCGCGGCCCAGGCTCGCGGGTCACCCTCCTTCACCCAGGATCTCGACATCGTGCCGTCGTGGGATCCCGCGAATCTCGGGCGGCTCGGGCGTGTGCTCGCGGATCTCGCCGCAGTTCGGCACGAGCTTCCGGACGAAGCTCCGCCGCTGCCGCCGCTCGACGCGCGCACCCTTCTCGCCGGGGCCGTCTTCACGGTGTCGACCCGATTCGGGCGGTTCGATCTCCTCGCCAACCCGGATCCGGGTCTCGACTTCACTCGACTGCTGGCAAGCGCAGGGACGGCTGAGGTCAGCGGCGTTCAGGTTCACGTGGCCTCGCTCGACGACCTCATCGCGATGAAGCGAGCTGCCGGGCGGCCGAAGGACCGGGTGGAGCTGGAGATCCTCGGCGCGCTGCGGGAGGAGGTCGACCGTCGCCCGGGCGGGTGAGGACGGGCCCCGGGCCGACGCCTTGTGCTACGGTGACCTAGCAAGTTATGGCCGCGCAAACCAGCCCAGCCAGGCCGATCGTCACCGACGCCGCATCGCCTGCGGCCGAGGCGATCCGCATCCGTCTCGCGGATGCGTGGGGTGCCCTCGGCGCTTCGTGGGGCGTGGCCCCGGCCATCGCCCGCGTCCACGCCTACCTGATGACCCGGCAGGCGCCGCTGACCGAGCGCGAGGTCCGCGAGGCCCTGGGGCTGTCGCACCGCGCCGCCAGCCTCGCGCTCGCCGACGCCGAGGCCTGGGGGCTCGTGGAGCGGGTCGCCGAGCCACGGCGGGTCGGGCGGCGCGGGCCTGCCGGCGCCGCATACCAGGCGATCGGGGACCACTGGCGCTGGCTCGGGCGGGTCGTGGCCGAGCGGAAGGTCCGAGAGGGCGACCCGATCATCGATGTCCTCGAGCGGACCGCCCGGGAAGTTGCCGCCGCGGCCGCGGCCAGCCCGGCGGATCGGGACCTCGCCGCGCTCCGGGAGTGGGTCGCCACGTTCCTGGTATTCGTCCGTCTTTCCGATCGGGCGGTCGGCCTCGTGCCGCGCCTGGAGCCGCGAGAGCTCGAGCGGGCGCTGCGCCTCCTCGGCGAGGTTCCCGACGACGCCGTTCTCCGCCTCGTGAAACTCCTCGACGGGCTGCCGGACGGCGACGTCCTCGACCTCGTGGAAGCCGTGAGCCGCCTCTCGCCCACCGCCGCCCGACGGGCGACGAAGCTGATGTCCGGGGTGGTCCGGACCGTCGGCCGGTAGGCTCGGGGCTGGCCGCAGCGGCCGTTCGCTCTCGGAAGATCGCCTTCATTCCTGATGCGCGTGCCCGCATCGGGCGGCCATTGATGCCGCGACCGTGTGGGCGCCGTCTTCATTCCTGATGCGCGTGCCCGCATCGGGCGGCCGTTGATGCCGCCACGATGTGGACGCCGCCGCATTCCTGATGCGCGTGCCCGCATCGGGCGGCCATTGATGCCGCCACGCGCATCAGATTCGGGATCCCGATTCGTCGGGACGCGCGGCATCGGAACTCAAGACGGGTTTCCTCGCGCGCCCGTGCGATAATCGCGCCGCGCTGCGGCGAATCGGGACCGCTCGAACGGGCGAGGA
>DATIUS010000291.1:0-16172 GCA_035466655.1 Candidatus Sulfomarinibacteraceae bacterium | reverse complement strand
ACGGAGGCTCCAGCGCCGCTCCCCCCGGATTCGTCGCCGACCGACACGCCTCCGCCGACGCCGGAGCCGTCGCCCTTCCTCCAACCACCCACCCCAGAGCCGCCGTCACCCTGCGACGAACCGTTCCCGTCGGCCACCCCGAGGCCGACGGACGATCCTCGTGTCGCCGGCGTCCTGCTGATCCGAGGGGGCGCCGTGGTGCCCGGCTACCTCGGCACCAGCACCCTCGATGACACTGGCAGCGACGCCCCGTGGATCCCGTTCCTGCCCGTGCGCGCCGTGTCGATCCCGGCAGGCACGCAGGTCGCGATCCAGTTCGGGGACGGCACGGGCATCGGCCGCTGGCAGGTGCAGCTGGCCGCGGCCGCCGACCGAAGCGGACTGAGGCCGATCGGGCTGGGCGGGCGCGAGACCGACCTCCCACCGCTCCAGGCGGTAGAGCCGGAGACGCTCCCGGCCGGCTGCTGGGTCCTGGCCGCCACGCTCGACCGGTCTGACCGACGTGGCGGCGGCATCACCTACTGGAGTCTCGCAGTGACTCCGTAACCATCCGCCGCGGGACGGGAGCGACCCACCCGGGCCGGGTGGGTCGCTCGCTCGTTCGTTCGCACGGATTGCCCGGGCTTCGGCCGGGCCCGGGTCAGGCGGTCGGGACGGCCGCCGCCTGGCCGAAGATCGAGACCTGGGCGTCGTCGGGGAGCATGACCCCGAAGACCTTCTGAAGGGTGAGGGTGTGGACGCAGGCGTTCCAACTCTCGAAGTAGTGACAGGTGCAATGCCACTGACCGGCGTCGAGACTGACGTGATGCGTGTCGTTATCGCCTCGGAACGTGAGCGAGAGGCGGTCGATCGAGATCCGATCGAGCTCACGGGCGTAGCGGTTCGCCTTCTCAACCTTGCCGATCAGGGAGCTGTGCATGTGGCCAGGTCCTCCGGCCCCCGCAGGGGCAGATCGCGAGCCGCCGTCCGATCCTGCACCACCGACCGGGCGAGGCGGTCGCCCCCGAAGCCTACACCCGCGCCGCGGATCCGGCACCCCGAAATCGATCAGGGAGCGGACGTTCCTTCACGGCCGAAATCGTCGGCCAGGCGGACGACGTCGTCGAGCTCCGGCGTGGAGACCTCGATGAGCTCGGCTCGCTCCACGGCCTCGAACCGGTGGCGCCGTCCCGGCGCGACCCGGGCGCCGTCACCGGGCTCGAGGATCCGCTCCTCGAGCCTCCCGTCGTCGGCTTCGAGCGTGAGCCGCAGGCGGCCCGAGATCACCCGAATCCACTCGTCCTTGCGGTCGTGGTACTGGAGCGAGAGGCGCCGTCCGGTCTCGATGACGAGGACCTTGCCGACGTAGCGGTCGGTCTGGGCCCAGACCAGCTCGTGACCCCACGGCTTGTCGACGCGCCGAGGGAGCGACTCCGTCATCCGCCCCGGACCAGCTGTTCGCCGGACGCGATCATCGCCTCCTGGACCTCGGGCGAGGTCGCCTCGGTGTACACGCGGACGAGCGGTTCAGTGCCGGACGTCCGGACGAGGAGCCAGCTGCCGTCGGCGATGAAGAACTTGAAGCCGTCGTTCGTCGTCAGGGCCTGCGTCCTCGTCACCGCCTGGCCGGCCAGGGAGGTCGGCGCCTTCTCGCGCAGGTCCACGAGCAGGTGGCGCTTCACCCCGTCGTACTCGACCCGACCGAAGTGGATGTCCACACGGCGGTAGAAGGAGGGGCCGGCAAGCTCGTGGAAGGCGTCGAGCATCCTCGAGACGGGCCACCGGCCGCGCTCCCGCTCGCGCAGGAAGAGGTCGAGGAGCAGCAGGTCGGCATAGATCCCGTCGCGCTCCGGCAGGTGCATCCCGAAGCCGAAGCCACCGGACTCCTCCGCGCCCATCATCGCGCCGGTCTCGATCATCTTCGGCCCGATGTACTTGAACCCGACCGGGGTCTCGTGGACCTCGATCCCGAAGTGAGCGCCGAGCCGCGCCGCCATCGACGTGTTGTTGACCGAGATGGCCACGGCGTCGCGCAGCCCGCGATGCTCGGCGAGGTAGTACATCAGCAGGCCGGTGACCTGGAGCTGGTGGATGAAGGTTCCGCGCTCGTCGGCCGCGCCGGCTCGATCCGCGTCCCCGTCGAGCAGCAGCCCGAGGTCGTAGCCGCCGCCGGCCAGCATCGCGAGCGCCTCGTCCACGTTCGGGCGGATCGGCTCCGGGTTCACCCCGCCGAAATACGGGTTCCGCTCCTGGTGGATCTCGGTCACGCGGATCCGGCCTCCGGCGAGAAGCCGGCTCATCCAGCCCGCGCCGGCGCCCCACATCGGCTCGACGAGGACGTGCGCATCGGCGGCTCGGAGCGCGTCGAGGTCCACGGTGCGGCGGAGGAACCGCTCGTAGCCCTCGTACGGGTCGAACCGTTCGACCATGCCGGCGGCCTCGGCCTCCGCAAAGGGCCGGCGGGCGATCTCCATGCCGCCGTTCGAGGCGATCCCGGCCTCGACGATCGACAGCAGATCGGGCCCCGCGGCCGAGCCGGACGGCGATTTCACCTTGAACCCGTTGTCCGTCCATGGGTTGTGGCTGGCAGTGATCACGATGCCGGCCGAGGCGCCGCGCTCGACGACCTCGTACGAGCTCATCTGGGTCGGCACGGCCCGATCGGCGAAGACGACCTTGATCTCGCGGGCCAGGAGGACCTCGGCCGCCGCCACGGCGAAGTGCTCCGACGCGAACCGCCGGTCGTACGCGACGACCACGCCCCTGGCCTCCTCGCCTCGCCCGACGACGTAGCGAGCCACCCCGTCCGCGCAGCGCCGGACGTTCTCGAACGTGAAATCCTCGGCGATCCGCGCGCGCCAGCCGTCCGTGCCGAAGACGATCCTGGTCGGAGCGTGGGCGTCGGTCACGATCGGTCCTCCCAGCGGGTCACGCGGTCGACGAGCGCCTCGACGGCAGTGCGTCCGGGAGCCGCGGCCCGGAGCAGCGCGGTCGGCGTCGTGCCGAGGATACCCCGCGGTCCGTCGGACACGGTGAGGCGACCCCCCACCCGCTCGACGACGAGGTCGTCCGGCCCGGCCTCCCCGCGATTGCCGGCTTGGATCACCTCGCCGGTGCCGGTCGCCCCGATCGCCCCGAGGAGAGCCGTCCAGCTGCCGAGATCGCTCCAGCCGACGCTCATGCTCGCCATCACGACGCGTCCGGCGCGCGCGGCGCCCTCCATGACCGCATGGTCGATCGAGTCCGGTCGGAGCTGGTCGTAGGCCGCGGCCAGGCCACTCTCGCTGTGGGCGACCGGCGCGAGGAGGGTCTCGAGGCTCGTGTGACGATCCAGGGCGGCGCGGATCGATCGACGCCGCCACAGGAAGATTCCGGCGTTCCACGCCACGCCCGGCTTGTGGCGCAGGATCGCGGCCCGCTCGGCGGCCGGCTTCTCCTCGAACCCGGCGAGCGGATAGGCTGCAAGGCCGTGCTCGGTCAGTCCGGCCGCGACATCCGGCAGGAGATAGCCGTACTCCGTCGCCGGGCGATCGACGTCCACGCCCAGCGTCACGAGCGGGTCGTCGATCCCGAACGACCCCTCGGCCAGGCGAGATGCCCCGTCGAGCACGCTTCGGAAGACGGCCTCGCGCTCCGGGTCGATGTGGTGATCGGCCGGCAGCACGGCCATGACCTCGTCGTCCGGCCGCTCGATCAGGATCGCCGCCAGGGCGATGGCCGCCGCCGTGTTCCGGCCGACGGGCTCCGCGATGACCCGGACGCCGGGACACTGGGCACGCACGAGCGTCCAGTAGCGCCGGTCCGTGACCACGGTGATATCCGCGGCCGTGAGATCGGGCAGGTCGGCAGGATGCTCGACCACCCGGTCCAGCGTTCGCTGGAGCAGGGAGCGGTCGTCGAGCAGGGGTAGGAATGGCTTCGGGGTCTCGGGCCGGCTCAGCGGCCAGAGCCGCGTCCCGCCGCCGCCCGCGAGGATCACGACGTACATCACCCGCGATCGTAGCGAACGGCGGCCCCGCCGGCGGCGCCATCTGCCGCGGGCGGCTCTGTGCTCGAAGCATTCCAAGCGCCGTGTCCGAACCCAGTGGCGGATGTTCTCCGGGCACGAACCAACGGGCCGAATTGACGCCCCGGCGCCCGGCCACGAGCCGGCCCCCGGGCTGATGTTCTCCGGGCGCGAACCAAGGGGCCGAATCGACGCCCCGGGCGGCCCCGGTCCCTGGTGATTCGGCCGATCGGATCGGCCCCGGAGAACGGCCGGAGGGGGAGACCACCGAGACCCCCTCGCGCCGCCGAGGGGCGCGTTGCGCTCGGTCACCCCCGCCCGTACCATCCGCGGGAGCGTCAGCGTTCCGTCCGACCCGCACGGTGAACCGATTGGCAGCGACCCCGGCGAGCACGACCGCGCCGCCCAGTGCCGATGTCGACCTCATCGACGTCACGAAGCAGTTCGGCACGGTGACCGCGGTGGATCGCGTGTCGCTCCGGATCACGCGGGGCGCCTTCTACTCCCTTCTCGGGCCGAGCGGCTGCGGCAAGACGACGACCCTGCGGATGATCGCCGGCTTCGAGCAGCCGACCGAGGGCGAGATCCTCATCGCCGGCGAGCCAGTGGCGGGCGTCCCGCCCTACAAGCGCCACGTCAACACCGTCTTCCAGCACTACGCGCTGTTCCCCCACATGGACGTGGCGCGCAACGTCGGCTACGGGCTGCGCCAGGTCGGCACCTCGAAGGCGGACGAGGCCCGCCTGGTCGGTGAGGCCCTCGAGCTCGTCCGCCTGTCTGGCTACGACCGGCGCCGGACCTGGGAGCTGTCGGGTGGCCAGCAGCAGCGCGTCGCGCTCGCCCGGGCGCTCGTGAACCGGCCGACCGTCCTCCTCCTCGACGAGCCGCTCGGCGCCCTCGACCTCAAGCTCCGCAAGGAGATGCAGCTCGAGCTGAAGGGGCTCCAGCAGGAGGTCGGGATCACGTTCGTCTACGTGACCCACGATCAGGAGGAGGCGATGACGATGAGCGACGTCATCGTCGTCATGCGCGACGGGCGCATCCAGCAGCAGGGTTCACCCGAGGAGCTCTACGAGCGGCCCGTGAACCGGTTCGTGGCCGGCTTCATCGGCCAGTCGAACTCGATCGCCGGCCGCCTCGTCGCGGTCGACCTGGCCGGCCGAACGGCGTCGATCGAGACCGACGCCGGACTCGTCGTCAACGGGCGGCTGACGGACCCGGCCGCGACTCCGACGGTCGGCGACCGCGTCGTCGTCGCGGTCCGGCCCGAGCGCCTGGAGCTTGCCACCGGACCTTCGACCGCCGGCCCGGGCTGGACTCGCGTGCCCGGGCGGATCCATCAGGGAACCTATCTCGGCGATCAGACCGAATACCGCGTGGAGACGGACCTGGGGCAGCTCGTCGCGAGACGGCCGCACCACGGTCGGGCGGACACCGGGAGCGTCGGTCCGGGGGAACCGGTGACGGTTCGCTGGCCGGACGACGCGAACCTCGTGCTCGTCGAGTAGTGGGGGCGAAGGAGGCAGCCGGACAGACCTGGGCAGCAACGTCAATGGTGAGGTGCCGGGATCACCCGGCACACAGGGAGGGAACATGGACCGAGCACAGTTCCAGAGGCTCTATCACGACTACGAACGCGGGCGGATCGATCGGCGGACGTTCCTGAAGGCCAGCGGCCTCGGGATGGCCGCCGCGGTCCTTGCCGCCTGTTCCCCGGGCGCCACGGCCGCCCCGTCGGCGGCCGCGCCGTCGGCGGCCGCCGACGGGGACTGGACGCCGCCGAAGGGCGTTGACCTCGGCGACACGCTGAACCTCACGACCTGGCCGAACTACCACGACCAGAAGACCCTCGACAAGTTCACCGAGCTCACGGGCGTCGCGGTGGCCGTGACCGTCTTCGGGTCCAACGAGGAGATGCTCGCCCAGCTCCAGGCCGGCAGCACCGGCTGGGACGTCCTCGTGCCGACGAACTACACGTTCGAGACGTACGGCAAGCTCAAGCTCCTCGAGCCGCTCGACCTGTCGAAGATCCCGAACTTCGATGCCTCCCGGTACGAGGCCCGCTTCCTGGAGCCGGCCCATTACCCGGCCGGGTCCAGCGACCTGTACGGGATCTCCAAGGACTGGGGCACCACCGGCTACGTCGTGAACACGGCGAAGGCCACCAAACCGATGACGTCGTGGAAGGACTACTTCGACATGGCCCAGGGGGAGCTGTCGGGGAAGGTCATGATCCACGACTACCAGCTCACCGCGATCGGGAACGCCCTGAAGTACTTCGGCTACTCGTTCAACTCCGTCGATCCGAACGAGCTGGCCAAGGCCGAGGAGCTGCTCCTCGCGGTCAAGCCGCACCTGTTCGCGATCAGCTCGGACTACCAGCCCCCGATGCGGGCCGGGGACGCCTGGGTCGCGATGGCCTGGACCGGCGACGGCGTCCAGCTCAACCGGGACATCCCCGAGATCTCGTACGTCATCGGCTCCGAGGGCGGGGAGATCTGGTCCGACTTCTACGCCGTGATCGCGGGCGCCCCACATCGCGAGGCGGCGTACGCCTTCATCGACTACATGGCTGTGCCGAAGGTCATGGCCGCCGACGCGGCGTTCCACGGGTACCCGATCGTCGATTCGGCCGGCATCGCGCTGCTCGACGACGCGTTCAAGAACAACCCGATCATCTACCCGGACGCGAAGCTCCTCGCGCCGCTGGAGTTCGGGGCGGCAGTCACCCTGACGGACCAGAACCGCGCGGACCTCTGGAACCGCGTCAAGTCGGCCTGACCGGCCGACCCTCGCCAGATGAGCGATCCCGGGGGGCGTCGCGACGCAGAGCAGGGGCGGGCGGCGAGCGCGGTCACCGCGCTCCTGCTCATGCCGACCACGGCCTGGTACCTGTTCCTGCTCGTCGTGCCCCTCGGGATCCTCGTCGTCTTCAGCCTCGGAACGCGGACGGACGTCGGCGGCTACGCGCCGGGCCTGACGCTCCAGAACTACCTCGACCTCCCGACTCGCTGGCCGCCGTTCCAGAACACCCTCGTCCTGGCGGTCCTCGGCACCGTCCTGTGCGCCCTCGTCGCATACCCCCTCGCCTACTACCTCGCGACCCGGGCCGGCGAGAAGCGGACGATCCTGCTGATCCTCGTCATCCTCCCGTTCTGGACCAGCTTCCTGATCCGGACGTACGCCTGGCTCCAGATCCTGGGCGCGAACGGCATCCCGTCGTTCCTCGAGGCCCTCGGTGTGGAGCCGCGGCCCGTCCTCCTCAACACGCACGCCTCGGTGCTGCTGGGAATCGTCTACAACTACCTGCCACTCATGGTCTTCCCGCTCTACGTCAGCCTCGAGCGGCTGGACAAGCGGCTCCTCGAGGCATCCAAGGACCTGGGCGCCAACCGCCTGCGAACCTTCCTCCAGGTCACCCTGCCCCTCACCGCGCCGGGCCTCGTCAGCGGCGGCCTGCTCGTGTTCATCCCGATGATGGGTGAGTACATCATCCCGACGATGCTGGGCGGCGGGAAGATCTACTTTGTAGGCAACGCGCTCGTCGACCTGTACCTCCAGTCGCGGAACTGGCCGCTCGGGTCGG
Organism: Candidatus Sulfomarinibacteraceae bacterium; assembly: GCA_035466655.1. Classification (GTDB taxonomy): domain Bacteria; phylum Chloroflexota; class Limnocylindria; order Limnocylindrales; family CSP1-4; genus UBA5189. Next base: position 8,601 of record DATIUS010000291.1, on the reverse strand, counting down.
CTGCCGCGATCGGCCTCATCGCCCTTGTCGTGGCGACCGTCGGTGTCTACCTCCGCCTGACGCGCGTCCGGGGCGGGCGGGACGTGAGCCTCATCTGATGACGGCCGGCGCACTCTCCGCGGGCCGCCCCACGGGACTGCCGCCCGTCCGCCCGAGGCGTCGGATCACGGAACCGGGCCGCGGCGCAAACCGGATCTTCCGGACGCACACGGCGCTCGTCTTCCTCTTCCTGTACGTGCCCATCGGGCTCGTCGTCCTGTTCAGCTTCACCGCCGGCGACTATGCCGGCGAGCTCCGCGGGCTGTCCGTCCGCTGGTACGAAGCGGCGTTCACGAACCAGTTCGTGACCCGCGCCCTGACGAACAGCCTCCAGGTCGGCCTCCTCACCGCGATCCTGTCGACGACCTTCGGGACGATCGCCGCGCTGGCGCTCCCACGGGTCCGGCCGCGGGTCCGCGCCGTCTACGACACCCTGACCTACGTGGCGATCGTGATCCCCGGAATCGTCATCGGGATCGCCTCGCTCGTCTTCTTCGTGAACGTCTTCGGCTTCCTGAACCCCCTGCTCGCAGGCGTCTGGCCGGCCGCCCTGGGACCCGCCCCGCAGCTGACGCCGGGCCTCCAGACGATCGTGGGCGCGCACACCGTGTTCGCCATGGCGCTCGTGCTCGTGCTCGTCCGGACCCGCCTCGCCGGCATGGACCGGACGCTCGTCGAGGCGTCCGCCGACCTCTTCGCCACCCCCTGGCGAACCTTCCGGCAGATCACCCTGCCGGGGCTCTCCCCGGCGATCCTGGCCGGCTTCCTGCTGTCCTTCACGTTCAGCTTCGACGAGTACGTGATCACCTCGTTCGTGAAGGGCAACGTCACGACCCTCCCGATCTACGTCTTCTCGTCGATCCGGCGCCCGCCGGTCAAGCCGGACATCAACGCGATCGCGACGGTCATCCTCGCGTTCACCCTGCTCATGCTCCTGACCGGCTGGATCATCTACCGGCGCGGGACGCGCCGGGACGGCCCGGCGGTCACCGAAGCGGGAGTCACCGATGCCTGAGCACCTGCCCGACCTGGCCGATCCGTCGCGTGGCCCGACCGCCTCGCAGGCCGCCGGCCTCACCCTCGCCGCCGCGCGGGCGATCGTTGCGGCGGGGGCGGCGGCGGCGCGGGCGATGGGGGTCGCGATGTCCGTGGCCGTCGTCGATTCGGGGGGCCAGCTCGTCGCCTTCGAGCGGATGGATGGCGCGGATCTGGTGTCGGTCACGCTCGCCCAGGACAAGGCCTGGACCGCGCTCGTCAACCGGATGCCGACTGGCGACCTCGCCCCGATCGTCCAGCCTGGCGCGGAGTTCTACGGCTACCACACGATCAAGGGCGGCCGGACGATCATCTTCGCCGGTGGGCTGCCGCTCCAGCGGGACGGCGTGCTGGTGGGCGGGGTCGGTGTGAGCGGCGGCGACTCGGTGCAGGACCGGGCGGCCGCAGAGGCGGCGGTGGCCGCGTTCGGCTGAGGCACGCCGAGGAGACCGCGCTGAGGGCGTCAGTCCCAGTGACCATTCGGTGATGAACCAGCACGAAGGGGATCGAGTTCGAGTGGAATCCTGCACGAACTGACCCGCGGGCACGCTCATTCATCGGAATCGAGTTACTGCTGGTGGCATGGGTGACCGCCCGCCGGTGAAGGCGCCGACGAGTCTCGTGCAGGTCAGGACCCGGTTGCGGCCGGCTCGAGGTTCGGGGCCGGGAGGCCGGCTTCGGCGGCCAGCAGCGCGGCCTTGTCCGTCCGCTCCCATGGGAGGTCGAGGTCGATCCGGCCGAAGTGCCCGTACGCAGCGGTCTGCCGGTAGATCGGCTGGCGGAGGTCGAGGGCGGAGATGATCGCCGCCGGCCGGAGGTCGAAGTGGCGGGCGATGAGGGCCTCGATCGCCTCGTCCGGGACGTGGTTCGTGCCGAACGTCTCGATCGAGACCGACAGCGGGTGCGCGATCCCGATCCCGTAGGCGACCTCGAGCTCGAACCGGTCGGCGAGCCCCGCCGCGACGACGTTCTTCGCCACCCAGCGGGCGGCGTAGGCGCCCGATCGGTCCACCTTCGTCGGGTCCTTGCCCGAGAAGGCGCCGCCGCCGTGGCGGGCCATCCCGCCGTACGAGTCCACGATGATCTTGCGGCCGGTGAGCCCGGCGTCGCCCATCGGCCCGCCGACGACGAACCGGCCGGTCGGGTTGACGTGCATGACCGGGTCCGCCGTGCGCAGTTCGGCCGGGATCGTCGGCAGGATCACGTACTCGATGAGGTCCTCGCGCAGGCGCTCGGTCCGGATGTCCGGATCGTGCTGGGCGGACAGGACCACGGTCCGTACCCGGGCCGGCCGGCCGCGCTCGTACTCGACCGTCACCTGCGTCTTGCCGTCCGGCCGGAGGTACGGGAGCTGGCCGGACTTGCGGGCTTCGGCGAGGCGGCGGGCCATCCGGTGGGCGAGCGCGATCGGCAGCGGCATGAGCTCGGGCGTCTCGCGGCAGGCGAAGCCGAACATCATCCCCTGGTCGCCGGCGCCGAGCTCGTGGACCTGGACCTTCTCGCCACGGACCTCGAGCGCAGCGTCCACGCCGAGCGCGATGTCCGGCGACTGCTCCTTGATCGAGACGAGCGTCCCGCAGGTCTCGTAGTCGAACCCGTAGTCCGAGCGCGTGTAGCCGATCTCGCGGACGGTCTCGCGGACGACCGCCTGGAAGTCGATGTACGTCGAGGTCGAGATCTCCCCGAGGACGAGGACGAGGCCGGTCGTCGTGGCCGCCTCGCAGGCGACGCGGGCCTCGGGGTCGTCGCGCAGGATCGCGTCGAGGATCGCGTCGCTGATCTGGTCGCACATCTTGTCCGGGTGGCCCTCGGTCACCGATTCGGACGTGAACAGGTAGTGCGGCGCGTCGACGATGCTGGTCATTCCGTCCTCGCTGCGAACGCGCCCGAGGGTATCACGCAGCCCCCTCCGGGCACGGGCTCCACGCTCGATGCCGGGTACGGGCCCGACGACGCCGGCACGGGCGGGATCAGGAGCGCTCGGCGCGCCGGTCGTCGAGGAAGACGACCTTGAGCGGCTCGATCTCGTCGGCCGGGGTGAAGCCGAAGACCTGGCCGTAGAACGACAGCTCGGCACCGAAGGAGCGGACGATCGCCTCGCGCCCGCGGAAGCCGTGGTCCTCACCCGGGAAGAGCAGGTACGCGTGCGGGACGCGGCGCTCCCAGAGGGCGTCCACGATCCGCTCCGCCTCGGACGGCGGCACGACCCGATCCTCGGCGCCCTGCTCCACGAGCACCGGCGCCACGATCCGGTCGGCGTGGAGTGACGGTGAGCGCTCCACGTACCGCTGCTCCGTCTCCGGCCACGGCCCGACGAGGCGTTCGAGGTAGCGCGACTCGAACTTGTGGGTGTCCTTGACGAACGCCCGCAGGTTGCCCAGGCCGAAGTACGTGGTCCCCGCGCTGAAGGTTCGCCGGAAGGCGAGCGCCGCGAGGGTCGTGAAGCCGCTCGCGGAGCCGCCGCGAATCGCGAGCCGCGCCGGGTCCGCGAGTCCCTGGGCCACCAGCCACTCGGCGCCGGCGACGCAGTCGTCCACGTCCACGACCCCCCACTCCCCCTCGAGCACCTTCCGGTAGTCGCGCCCGTACCCGGTCGAGCCGCCGTAGTCGACGTCGAGGACGGCGTAGCCGCGGCTCGCGAACAGCTGGATTCCGGTCGCCCAGCCGGCGAAGGCGGCCGCTGTCGGGCCGCCGTGCGAGGTCACGATGAGCGGCGGCTGCTCGCCGTCCGGCGCCCGGAAGCGGCGGTTGTGCGGCGCGTAGTAGTTCGCGAAGGCCGTCCGGCCGCCGGTCGTCGGGAACTCGACGTGGCGGGGCTCGGAGACGTCGGCGCGATCGGCGATGAACGGCGTCGCGCGGCGGATCACGTCGAGGGCCCCGGTCGTGAGCGAGAGCTCGACGAGCACGGCCGGCTCGAGGGGCGACACGGCCCGCATTACGGCCCCGTCCCCGTCGATGGACACCGAGCCGATCTCGGTGTACGGCAGGTCGAGGACCTCCCAGGCGCCGTCGGGAGCGATCCGGTAGAGCCGGTCGCGGCCGCCGCTCCGGCCGACGGCCAGGATCCCGCCGTCGGGCAGGAACCCGTACGTGGCGTTCCCGAAGAGCCAGTCGGGCGGCGCGAACTCGACCGCCAGCGGGGCGATCGGCTCGATCGAACCGGCGTGGAACCGGAACAGGTTCATCCAGCCGTCCGGCTCGGCAGCAAAATGGAGGACGCCGCTCGGTGACCAGCGCGGCTGGCTGGTCCAGGCACTCGGGCTCCCCGCGACCGTCACCCCAGGGCCGAGCTCGCCGCCCGCGCCGATCGCGGCCAGCTTGAGCTCCGTGCCGTCCCACGGCAGGTTGGGGTGGCGCCACTCCAGCCAGGCCAGCGTCCGGCCGTCCGGCGAGAGCCGCGGCGCGGCGTAGAAGTCGGCGCCGGCCACGATCGATTCCACCTCGCCGGTCGCGAGGTCGATCGTAACGATGTCGTTGACCCATTCGCCGTGCTCGGCGACGAGCTCGGGGTCGTGGCGCTCGCGGACCGCGTAGAGCCGCCCGCGCGCGGCGTCGTGGTTCATGTCCGCGAACCGCCAGGGGCGATCCGGCGTGATCGGCGTGAGCACGCCAGGCGCCGTCACCCGGTGCAGCCGGCCCGTCACGAAGTCCGAGACGACGACGAGATCGCCCGAGACGAGCGTCGCCGCGCCGCCGTACTCGTGGACCCGCGACCGGACGTTGAAGCCCTCGGGGGTCATCCGCGCGACGAGCCCGTCGCGGTCCCGACGGACCAGGACCTGGCGACCCGCCTCGTCCGGCCGGCCCTCCAGCCACCACCGGGCTCCGCCGATGCCGCGGGCCTCGCCGAGGAAGACGACGCCATCGACGAGGCGCTCGATCGGGAACGGGGAGGCCCAGCTGCCGTACGGGGCGATCGTCTGCTCGGTCATGCGGTTCGCGGCTCCCGTGCGCCGGTCCCGACGGCTACGTGCCCTGCCGCCACGAGGCGACGTACGCGGCCTGCTCGGGGGTCATCGCGTCGAGCGTGATTCCCATCGCGGCCAGCTTGAGCCGCGCGACCTCCGCGTCGATGGCCTCCGGCACGACGTACACCTGGTCCTCCAGCTCCGCGTGGTGTCGGGCCGCGTATTCGGCGGCGAGGGCCTGGTTCGCGAAACTCATGTCCATCACCGCGGCCGGGTGCCCCTCGGCCGCACCGAGGTTGACCAGCCGCCCCTCCGCGACGAGGTGGAGGCGCTTGCCGCCGAGATCGAACTCCTGGACGTTGTCGCGGACCTCGCGAACGTGGCCCTCCGCCATCTGGCGCAGGGCGGTGAGGTCCAGCTCGGCGTCGAAATGGCCGGAGTTGGCAAGCACTGCACCGTCCTTCATCGCCGCGAAGTGCTCGCGCCGGAAGACGTTGACGTTGCCGGTGGCCGTGACGAACAGGTCTCCCCAGCTCGCCGCCTGACCCGCGGTCATCACTGCGAAGCCGTCCATGAGCGCCTCGAGCGCGCGGACCGGGTCGACCTCGATGATCGCGACGTGGGCGCCGTGGCCGTGCATCCGCGAGGCGATCCCCCGCCCGACCCAGCCGTACCCGGCGATGACCACGTTCCGGCCGGCGATGAGCAGGTTCGTCGCCCGGATGATGCCGTCGACGGTCGACTGGCCGGTCCCGTACCGGTTGTCGAAGAGGTGCTTCGTGAGCGCCTCGTTGACCGCGATGACCGGATATCCGAGGGCCCCGTCCGCTGCCATGGCCCGGAGGCGGATGACGCCGGTGGTCGTCTCCTCCGTACCGGCGAGGACCTCGGGGACCTGCGCCGGCCGCTCCTGGTGGAGGAGCGAGACGAGGTCGCAGCCGTCGTCCATGGTCAGCTGCGGACGCGTATCGGCGACCGCGTTCAGGTGCCGGTAGTAGGTGTCCCGGTCCTCGCCCCGGCGCGCGTAGGTTGCGATCCCGTACTCGGTCACGAGCGCCGCCGCGACGTCGTCCTGCGTCGAGAGCGGGTTGGAGGCCGCGAGGACCACCTCGGCGCCGGCCGCCTTGAGCGTCCGCATGAGGTTCGCCGTCTCGGAGGTCACGTGGAGGCAGGCACCGACCCGCAGGCCCGCGAGGGGCCGCTCGGCGGCGAACCGCTCGCGGATCAGTCGGAGGACGGGCATCTCGCGCTCCGCCCACTCGATCCGTCGGATGCCCTCGGGGGCGCGGCCGAGGTCCGTGACGTCGTGGGCGGGCAGGGCTCCGGGTCGCGGGGCAACGGTCATCGGGTCGAGGGCTCCTTCCTGGGGCCGAGGCGGCGGCGGAGCGCCCGGGCCAGCTCGGACCAGGGCGATCCGAGACGGTGGCCGAGGCGCTCCTCGAACCGGACGTGCTCGGCGTAGCCGAGGTGGCGGTAGGCGCTGATGGCCGGCGGGTTGTCCGCCCGGACGTTGAGGACGACATGGTCGCACGACCGGAGCAGTTCGGCCGTCACGGCGCCGGTCACGGCGGTGGCGTAGCCGCGCCCACGGAAGTCGCCGTGGGTCAGGACGTTCCCGACGACCGCGAGCCGCGCGGCCGGGCTGACGACGTGCGTCCCGGCCGCGGCGACGAGGCGGCCGCGGACCCGGAGGCCGTAGTAGACCCCGTCGGCGATCGCCTGGGGCGGGAGCCACGCCCCGAACCCGAGCTGGTAGAGGCGGTTCAGCTCGGTGGCGTCCGCCGGGGTGAGGCGCTCGATGCCGGGGTCGTCGGCCCGCATGAACCGCGATCGGTCCAGCCACATCCGGACCATCTGCGGCCCGGGGTCCAGGCGGTAGACGGACCCGATCGCCGGCACGGCGGACGGCAGGGCGGCGATGAACGCGAGGCGCGGGCGGATGACGTCCCGGAGGACGGCCGTGATGCCGTCCTCGCGACCCATCGCGAAGATCGGCTGCGGCGACGCGCCCGCGTACTCCATCGCCAGCGCCACGATCGAACCGCCGCTCCAGGCGGCGCCCCAGCGGGTCCTGCCGAATTCGCGGTCGTCGAGGTCGCAGATCGCGTAGGCCGCGTACAGGCGATCCCGCTCGAGGAAGCCGCGAAGCAGCGCGCGGTCCGTGCTGACGGCAGCGGTCACCGTCGCCTCGGCGCGCGAGATCGCGACGGAGGCCATCAGACCGACTCCCGGGCCATCAGGTCAGCTTCCGTGACCGAGCGGCGCCTCGCGGCCCGTGCCTCGGCGGCCGCCCGGAGCGCCGGAGCAAATGGCGCCCGGAGGACGCCCTCCTCGGTGACGATCCCGCTGATCAGCTCGGCCGGGGTGACGTCGAAAGCCGGGTTCCAGACGTCCGTGTCCCGTGGGGCGATCCGCTGGCCGCGTACTTCGGTCACCTCGGAGGCGGCCCGCTCTTCGATCGGGATGGCCGCTCCGTCGGGGGTGTCGAGGTCCACGGACGAGATCGGGGCACAGACGTAGAACGGGACCCCGTGGCGCGCCGCAAGAACGGCCAGCGGGTAGGTGCCGACCTTGTTCGCGACGTCGCCGTTCGCGGCGACCCGGTCCGCCCCCACGAGGACCGCGTCGACCCGGCCGGCGGCGAGCAGGGACCCCGCCGCGACGTCGGGGATGAGCGTGTGCGGTACGCCCGCCTGGGCGAGCTCCCAGGCGGTGAGCCGGGCGCCCTGGAGGTACGGCCGCGTCTCGTCGACCCAGACATGGAGCGGCCGTTCCGCGATGTGGGCGGCCTGGACGACCCCGAGTGCGGTCCCGAACTGGCCGCACGCCAGGGGCCCGGTGTTGCAGTGGGTGAGGATCCGCAGCTCGCGGTCGCCGACCTCGGGGAGGGCCGCCAATCCGTGCTCGGCGAGCCGCCCGTGATCGTCTGTCGCCTCCGCCACGATCCGGTTCGCCTCGGCCATCATCGCCGCCGCCATGTCGAGGCCCGTCAGGTTCGCAGCGGCGGCGGCGTCCATCGTCGCCATGACGCGATCAATGGCCCAACCCAGGTTGACGGCCGTCGGACGCGTCGCGGCAATGGACCGGGCCGCCGCCCGAAGGATCGATTCGCGAGATCGCGGCGGTGCGTTCCGGCACAGCCAGCCGCTGAGTGCGAGGCTGAGCGCCGCGACCTGGCCGATCGCCGGGGCGCCGCGGACGGCCATGTCCCGGATCACCCGGGCGCCGTCGTAGGCGTTCCGGATCGGCAGCTCCACGAGCCGGTCGGGCAGCGCCCGCTGGTCGATCACCAGCAGGACGTGGTCGTCCGTGGGGTCGAACCGGAACGGCGTGCGGAAACCGGTCGGCGCCTCGTCGCCGGCGACAGCCGTGGAGGCGACACCGCCCCGCCCGCCGGCACCGGCACCGGCGGCGCCAGCACCCGAGGCACCGCCCGCGCCGGCGGCCGCCCCTCGCGACCCGCCGGGTTCCTCGCCGCGGAGGAGCGCCTGGGCCTCGGCGGCGGACTGGTCGCGGATCTCGGCGACGGCACCGACGACCTGCGCCGCGCTCGACACCACCTGTCCCGCGAACTCGCGGAAGAACCGGCGGCGGGAGGGGTCGGGCGGGGAACCGCTCA
>DATIUS010000290.1:0-2652 GCA_035466655.1 Candidatus Sulfomarinibacteraceae bacterium | reverse complement strand
GGCCGTTCGCCGTGACCGAACTGGGCCTTGAGCTCCCGACCGACGCCCGGTTCCGGCTGTTCCCTCCGGCCACGGCCGCGGAACCGTGGACGGCGATCGCCGACGACGCGGCGGGACTAGTGCTGTTCAGCGGCCCGGTGCCGCTCGACATCCGGGTCCGCGGCACGACCGATGCGACGACCCTCCACCTGTACTCGAAGCCGTCCGCCTACGACCAGTTCCGGGGCACGCTCCGGGTCATCGCCACCGGGACGACGGTCGACGTCGTGAACGAGCTGCCGCTCGAGTCCTACCTCCGGGGTGTCGTCCCGGCCGAGATGCCAACGTCCTGGCCGATCGAGGCCCGGATCGCCCAGACGATCGTGGCTCGCTCGTACGCGGCCTACCAGCGGCATCCGACGACGGGAACGTTCGACGTCTATGACGACACCCGTTCGCAGGTCTACCTCGGCGTTCGCCAGGAGAAGCCGGAGGCCGACGCGGTGATCGCGGCGACGGCCGGGCAGGTCCTGATCAGCGGGGGTTCCGTGATCAACGCCCTCTTCCACTCGACGGCCGGCGGAGCGACCGAGCACAACGAGAACGCCTTCGTCGCGCCGTCGGGTGCGCGGGTCGCCACGCCGCTCAGCTACCTGCGCGGCTCAGCGGACCGGGATCCGGCCGGAGTCTCCTACGACGCCGGGGCGCCGTCCGCGACCTGGCAGACACGTGCCTACACGAACGCGGAGCTGTCGGCGATCTTCGCAAAGGACAGCCGCACGAACGTCGGCACCCTGACCGGGCTCGACCTTCGGAATCGGGGCGTGTCCGGCCGGCTCGTCAGCGTCACGCTGATCGGGACGGGCGGAACGAGGACGGTGTCCGGGTCCGTGTTCGTCGCCGCCTTCAATGCCGGCCGCGCCTCGACCGACCCGGCCCTCCGGGGGGCCCTCTTCGACGTGGCGCTCATCCCGTAGCGCCCTGCTACCCTCTCGTTCCCAGGGCTGGCGAATTGGAGAGGGACCGCACGATGAGCGCTGACCGCACGAAGTTCATCCTCGACGAGGATCGCATCCCGCGGGCCTGGTACAACATCGCCGCCGATCTCCCGACGCCCGCCCCGCCGGTCCTCCACCCCGGGACCGGGCAGCCGATCGGACCGAGCGACCTGGCGCCGCTCTTCCCGATGGAGCTGATCAAGCAGGTCGTCAGCCAGGATCGCGAGATCGAGATTCCGGAGCCCGTCCGGGACGCCTATCGGCTCTACCGGCCCAGCCCGCTCTTCCGGGCTCGCCGCCTCGAGAAGGCGCTCGATACCCCCGCCCACATCTACTACAAGTACGAGGGCGGCAGCCCGTCGGGCAGCCACAAGCCGAACACCGCCCTGCCCCAGGCCTTCTACAACAAGCAGGAGGGCGTGACCCGCCTCGCCACGGAAACCGGCGCTGGGCAGTGGGGGAGCGCCCTCGCCTTCGCGGGTGCCGTCTTCGGCCTCGACGTCAAGGTCTTCATGGTCCGCAGCAGCTACGACCAGAAGCCGTATCGCCGGGTCCTCATGGAGACCTACGGCGCCCAGGTGGTGGCGAGCCCCAGCCCGGACACGCAGTACGGCCGGAGTGTCCTCGCCGAGGTGCCCAACCACACCGGCTCGCTCGGTCTCGCCATCAGCGAGGCGATCGAGGACACCGTCACCCACCCCGGCACGAAGTACTCGCTCGGGTCGGTCTTCGACTTCGTCCTGCTCCACCAGACCGTCATCGGCCAGGAGGCGATCGAGCAGATGGCGCTGGCCGGCGAGGAACCGGACGTCCTCATCGGCTGCGCCGGCGGCGGCTCGAACTTCGCCGGGCTGACGTTCCCGTTCATCGGGCGCGGCCTGCGCGGCGGCCCGAAGCCGCGGGTCATCGCGGTCGAGCCGGAGGCGGCGCCGTCGCTGACCAAGGGCGTCTATCGCTACGACTTCGGCGATACGGCCCGGATGACGCCGCTCGTGAAGATGCACACGCTCGGGCACGACTTCATCCCTGAGCCGATCCACGCCGGCGGCCTCCGCTACCACGGCATGTCGCCCCTCGTGTCGATGCTCAAGGAGCAGGGGCTCATCGAGGCCCAGGCCGCCCACCAGCGGGCGACGTTCGAGGCCGGCGTCCGGTTCGCCCGTGCCGAGGGCATCCTCCCGGCGCCCGAGCCGACGCACGCGATCAAGGTCGCGATCGACGAGGCGGTCGCGGCCCGCGAGGAGGGCCGCTCCCGGGTGATCCTCTTCAACCTCTGCGGTCACGGCCACTTCGACCTGTCGGCGTACGAGCGCTACCTCACCGGCGCCCTCGAGGACTACGAGTACCCGGCCGCAAAGGTTGCCGAGGCGCTCCGGGCGCTGGAGGGCCTTCCCGTCGGTTGATGGGGGCCTCCCGGCGCCATCGGGGGTGGCTTCGGCAGGGGCCGGCTACGGCCGAGCCCGACCCGGCTTCGGTGGCCAAACCGTCCGCGGTCTCGGTGCACGCAGGCTCCCCGCGCCCGCCATGGCTCTCCGCTTCCGCTCGAGTGCCGATTCCTCCCGGATGCCCACCGGGATGGCACTCGCCGGAGTGTCGTGGCCGCGCCCGGCGCCGGGCGCCCCCAACGGCATCGGAAACGTGGCCAATGACCACGAGGTGGGCGTCCGGCCGAGAA
>DATIUS010000289.1:0-2674 GCA_035466655.1 Candidatus Sulfomarinibacteraceae bacterium | reverse complement strand
CGCCGAGTTCCGCCTCAAGACGGGATCGACCATCGCCGTGCGCGACGTCTCGTTCGACGTCCGTCCCGGCGAGGTCTTCGTCGTGATGGGCCTGTCCGGGAGCGGCAAGTCCACGCTGGTCCGCTGCCTCACCAGGCTCATCGAGCCATCTCTCGGCGAGGTCCTGCTTGACGGCGAGGACATCCGGGCGGCGGACGAGGAGCGGCTCCGCGAGCTCAGGCGGCGGCGCTTCTCGATGGTCTTCCAGAACTTCGGGCTGCTGCCCCATCGCCGGGTGATCGACAACGTCGCCTTCGGCCTCGAGATCCGCGGTGACGGCCGCAGCGACCGGCTCGCTCGCGCCCGCGAGATGTGCGATCTCGTGGGCCTCGGCCCCCTCATGGATCGCTACCCGGATCAGCTCTCCGGCGGCCAGCAGCAGCGGGTCGGCCTCGCCCGGGCACTCGCCGGCGACCCCGAGGTGATGTTCTTCGACGAGCCCTTCAGCGCGCTGGACCCGCTCATCCGGCGGGACATGCAGAACGAGGTCATCCGGCTTCACCACGAGGTCAGGAAGACGATGGTCTTCATCACCCACGACCTCGCCGAGGCCCTCAAGCTCGGCGACCACATCCTGATCATGCGCGACGGCGCGGTCGTCCAGTCCGGGCGACCCGAGGAGGTCGTGGGGGCGCCCGCCGACGACTACGTGGCGGATTTCGTCGCCGACGTGGCCAAGAGCCACGTCCTGACCCTGCGCTGGATCATGCGCGACCCAATCCCGGGCGATCCACTGGACGGCCCCGAGTTCCCGGCGACCACGATCATCCGCCACGCGGTCCACACCGCCGCCGCAACCGACAAGCCGATCCGGGTCGTCGAGGACGGCCGGGTCATCGGCGTCGTCGACCGCCGCCAGATCCTCGAGTCGATCGTCGGGCCCGGCGAACGGGAGACCCAGGCTCCGGGCGGACCGGCGGCGTGACCGCCGCGACGGCCGCACTCGGCCGGCTCGCCTCGCCCGTGTCGCGACGATCCTGGTTCGTCCTCCTCGCCGTCGCGACGGCCGCCCTCTACCTCGCCTTCAACGGCCAGTGGACGCTGCCCCACGACAACAACGCCCCGACCTTCGACCTGATCAACGATTTCCGGGCCTGGATCGACGCGAACCGGAACGCCAACCTGATCCTCGTCCTGGTCGTCGGCGGGATCCGGGGGCTCCTGGACGCAACGTACGACGGGTTCGCGCTCGTCCTCGAGTCGCTGTCGTGGGCCGGGCTCACGGTCATCGGCGGCGCGCTCGGGTTCCTGATCGGCGGCTGGCGGATGGGACTCCTGGCCGCCTCCGGCCTTCTCTCATTCGGCGTCCTCGGGTACTGGGAGTCGAGCGTCGAGACGCTCGCCCTGACCCTCGCCGCGGTCGCCTTCAGCCTGCTCATCGGCCTCCCGCTCGGGATCATCGCCGGCCGGAACCAGCGCTTCTACGACGCGATCCGCCCGGTCCTCGACACGATGCAGATCATGCCGACGTTCGCCTACCTGGCCCCGGTCTCGCTGTTCTTCCTCATCGGCCCGGCGACCGCGGCCATCGTCACCCTGATCTACGCGGTGCCGCCGGCGATCCGGATCACCGCCCTGGGGATCCGCGGGGTGGCCCCGGCGACCGTCGAGGCGGCCGCCTCGCTCGGGGCGACCCGTGGCCAGGTCCTGGCGAAGGTCCAGCTGCCGATGGCCCGGCGGACGATCGTCCTCGGCATCAACCAGACGATCATGATGGCCCTCTCGATGGTGGTCATCACGGCCCTCGTCGACGCCCCGGGCCTCGGCAAGGACATCATCAGCGCGGTCAAGATCAGCAACGTCGGACGCGCCGTCGACGCCGGCCTGGCGATCGTGATCATGGCCATCCTGCTCGACCGCCTGACGACGCGGGCGAGCGAGCGCCTCGATCCGGCGAAGACCGGGAGCAACCCGCCGATCGACCGTCGCGTCTACCTCGGCGCCGCGGCGGCATCGGTCGCGGCGGTCGTCGTCGGGACCGTCGCCCTCGGCGGCAATGAGTTTCCGGAGGCCGTCGCGTTCACCTTCGAGCGCCCGGTCAACGATGTCGTGGCGTGGATCGCAGCGACCTTCTTCGATGCCACCGAGTGGCTGAAGAACACGATCACCTACGGCCTCATCAACCCGCTCGAGGCCGTCCTGACGAAGGCGCCGTGGTGGCTGGTCGCCGGCACGCTGACGGCGCTCGCGCTCCTCGTCGCGGGGCGGCGGACGGCCGTCATCACCGCCGTCTGCCTGCTGGCCATCGTCGGCATCGAGATGTGGGAGCACAGCATGCAGACGCTCACCCAGGTGCTCGTCGCGACCGCCCTGACGCTCGTCCTCGGGCTCGTCCTCGGCATCGCCTCGGCGCGCAGCGACCGCTTCTCGATGATCCTCCGGCCCATCCTCGACGCCGCGCAGACGCTGCCGGCGTTCGTCTACCTCGTGCCGGCCCTCGCGCTGTTCGGGCCCACCCGGTTCACGGGCGGGATCGTCGCAGCCGTCATCTACGCGGTGCCACCGGTCATCCGGCTCGTCGAGATCGGCATCCGGACGGTCCCCGCGTCCGTCCGGGAGGCCGGCGTCTCGGTCGGCTCGACGCCCGGGCAGCTCCTCCGGAAGGTCGAGTTGCCGATCGCCCGCCCGGCCATCC
>DATIUS010000288.1:0-5906 GCA_035466655.1 Candidatus Sulfomarinibacteraceae bacterium | reverse complement strand
GGCGTGCGCCGCGGCTCGCGCCGCGGCGCACGCCTCGCAGCAATCGCCGGCCGGTTCGGACCCCGGTGGCGATGCCTCCCCGGTGAGCACCGGGAGCATGCGAAGGATGGGCTCCCGGCTCGGGGGGGACGAGCCGGGAGCCCCGGGAGGGGTCAGTTCTTCGGGTCGCCGTCGCCGGCCTGGAACAGGCCGAGCGCGCCGCGACCGACGAAGTTGAAGGCGTGGGTGACGATCGGGTAGAGGCCGTCCTCGGGCATCTCGAACTCGATGATCGCGCCCTGGGCCGGCGAGAGATCGACGGCCTGGGCACCGTAGTTGCCGGGGTTGCCGACGTCGAGCCGGACGCCCTCCTTGATGACCGAGCTGAAGATCGTCCCGACGACGTGGAACGAGCTGTCGATGCTCGGCCCGGCGTTGAGGACGAAGACCCGGACGCGCTCGCCCGTCCCGACCTGGATCGGGTTGTTCAGGTACTGGTTGGCAACGCCGTTGAAGGCGACGTAGTCCGGCGCCGGCGCGCCGGCGGCGGCCTTGCTCAGGGAGACCGGCTCGCCCTGTGGTCCGAGGTACCACTCGTTCTGGACGAGGGCGAACTCCGCGTCGACCGGCGGGAGGCCCTCCTTCGGCTCCACGATGACCATGCCGTACATCCCGTTGGCGATGTGGTGGAGAGCCGGGGACGTGCCGCAGTGGTACATCCACACCCCGGCGTAGTCCGCCCGCCACTCGTAGACCTTCTCCTCGCCCGGGTTGATCGAGGTCATCTCGTCGTTCCAGGCGACCTGGCTGGCGTGGAAGTCCACCGAGTGGGCGAGCTGGTTCGTCGCCGGATTCTTCAGGTGGATCCGGATCGTGTCGCCGACCTTGACCCGGATGACCGGTCCGGGCACGGTGCCGTTGAACGTCCAGACCGCCTGCACGAAGCCGCTCTTCGCCTTCGGGTCGTAGGCGACGGTCATCAGCTTCTCCTCGATGACGAGGTCGAAGTCGTGGACGTCACCCGCGAGGAGTGCCGGCGCATCCGCCGGGTAGAGGACGGGCGGCGGCGCGTTCGGGTCCGGCTGGACATCCGCGGCCGGCGCCGGCCCGCCGTGATCATCCGAGCCGCTCCCACCGGCCGTGCTGCCGGCGACGGTGATCGCACCCTGCATCCCGGCATCGGCGTGGCCGGGGACGGAGCAGATGAAGGTGAGCCCGCCCTCGGGGACGTTGACCTTGACGGTGGCGGTCGCCCCGCCGTTGACGGTGCCGCTCGTCGACCCGTCGGCGAACGTGACGTCGTGCGGGAGCACGCCGTTGTTGTTGAACCGGACCTCGTACGTGCCCGCCTTCTCGACCGACAGCTCCCTGGGCTCGAAGCCGAGGTCCACGGCGTTGACCTCGAGCACGCCGAGGACGTCGCCACTCGCGGTTCCGCCTTGCGTCGGGGCCGGCGTGGCCGACCCGCTGCCGGCGCCACTCGCGCCGCCCGGGGTATACGTCCAGGTGGGAGCGCCGGCCGCCGGCGCGCACGCTGCCGCCGCGATTGCGAGCATGGCCAGCAGGACAACGAATCGAGACCGAATCATCGCGTGACTCCCGGGCCGTCCGAGGACCCTGTTGCGCACGGCGGGCCGGACACAGGCCGGCGAAAACTCATACCGTGGCGATATGAATATCGGCTGCCACGAGCCCGGCGGTCAGGGCCGAACGGCCCCCTCGACAGGGGCCCGAGGTCCCAACTCCCGGGGGCGGAGCTGGAGCGCTGATCCCTCGGCGGCGAGATCGCCGAGCTTCGCGGCGGCCAGCTCGCGACGCATCGCCGCCGTCGCGGCGGAGAAGGCATCGTGCACGACGCAGGTCCCGTCCAGCCGGCACGGGCCGCCACGCAGGACGCAGCGCTGGGGTTCGCCGCGTTCCTCGACGGCGTCCACGACGCGAAGGAGGTCGATCTCCGCCGCCGGCGACGCCAGGCGATAGCCGCCGCTCCGTCCGGCGGTGCCCACGGCGATGCCCGCCCGGACCAGGTCGGTCAGCACGTGGGCGAGGAACCGCGTCGGGATGCCCATCAGCTCGGCGATCCGCCGGGCGCTCACCGGCCGGCCGTCCTCCAGGAGGGCGATGGCCAGCGAGGCGCGGACGGCGTAGTCGCCGCGGCGGGTCAGTTCGAGACGCACGGGCCGATGCTCGGCGGCGGTCGAGTGCCTCGGAAGGGCCGAACGGCCCGTCGATGGCGCGTCGTGGCGGCCCGGTCACGGGCCGGCCGGCGCGTACCCGGTCAGCTCGACGTAGGCCTCGCCGGCCACCGGGATCCCGTTTCGGGTCGCCCTCACGACCTGCGATCCTTCCCAGTAGACGACGCCGGTCGTGGGTCGCGTGTCCAGCTCCTGGTCCGGGAGCGTGGGCTCCAGGTCGATGACGAGGCCCTCGCGAGGAACCAGGATCGTCCAGCCGGCAGGGTAGACCGCGCTCGTCGCCGGGCTCCGCCATGTGCGCGCCGGGTCCGGCCCGACCACCACGGCGTCGCCGGCCAGGTGGCTTGTCCGGCCGTCCCGGTCGACGAGCGTGCCGTAGGCAAGGGTGTAGGCCCCGCCCGAATCCCGGACGAGGGAGACCGTCAGGTCCGTGCCGTCGGCGAGGTTCACCGCGAACCAGTCCCAGCCGCCGCCGCCGACGGAGATGAAGTCGCCCCACTGGTGGTCGAACCAGGCCGTGCCCTCCACCCCGATCGTCTCCCCATCGAGGGTCAGCGTCCCGATCGCCGCCATCCGGGTCCGCGAGTAGTAGTACGAGCTGCCGGCGTCGAGGAAGTCGACCCAGCCGATACCGCCGTGGAGGGCCGGCGGCTTTTCCGCCGCGAGCTCGAGGTCCAGGCCGAAACCGCTGCCGGCCGTCGCGGCCTCGCCCGGGGAGAGGACTGTCCGGATGGCGTCTCGCCCGCCGGATCCGGCCAGGATCCACGGGTCCCGGGTGAGGGATTCCGGCACTGCGGGGTCGAACCCCGTGATGGCGAGGGCGAACCCGGTCGGTACGCCGTCCGGCCCGCGCGGGGAACGGTCCGCGGCCGCCCCGACCTCGCTCCGCTGGCTGTACAGGAACCGGCCCCCGGCCTCATCCGTGAGGGCGAGGTGGGACGCCCAGGTGACCGGCAGTGCGCCCCGCTCCGCCCGGAAGACGACCGCCTCGAACCCGAACCGCCGGCCGTCCGCGGATCGGAGGTGGCCGGTGTAGTACCACCACTCCGTCAGCCGGGCATGGGGGCCGTCGTCGCGGGGCAGGGCGATCGGCTGCGGGTCGGCCGGCAGGGAGGGGCCGGGGGTCGCCCGGGCCGTGACGCTCGGCGGCAGCGTCGGGTTGGCGAGGATCGGGCCGGAGCAGGCGGCGACGAGCACCACCACGGAGGCCAGCCGAATCACGCGAGCGCCCGAGAAACGGGCCGGCCCTAGGGGCCTACTGCACCCGGCGGTCGGTCGGCCGGCGCTCCGGCGCGAGCCCCTCACGGCCGTCCCTCGTGCTCGGCAACGTCCGGGAGTCGCTCCGCGAGCGAGCCCGGCATCCACCAGTTCCAGCGGCCGAGGAGGCGCATCGTGGCCGGGACAAGGAGCGCCCGGACCACCGTGGCATCGAGGGCGACGGCGATCGCGATGCCCAGGCCGAGCGCCTTGATCAGGACGATGTCGGCGAATGCGAACGATCCGGACACGATCACGACGATGAGCGCGGCCGAGGTCACGATCCTGCCGCTCCGCTCCAGGCCGTGGGCCACGGCGGCCCGGTTGTCGCGGGTCCGATCCCAGCTCTCGCGCATCCGCGTGAGCAGGAAGACCTCGTAGTCCATCGACAGTCCGAACAGCACGCAGAACAGGATCACCGGCTGGGTCGTCTCGACGAACCCGAGGGGCCGGGTCCCGAGGAGCGCCGACAGGTTGCCGTCCTGGAAGATCCAGACGAGCGCCCCGAACGACGCGGTGATCGACAGCGTGTTCATCACCAGCGCCTTGAGCGGCAGGAGAACCGATCGAAGGAGGACCAGCAGGACGAGGTACGTCGCCACGACGATGAACGCCGCCGATCGCGGGAAGTCGTCCGCGATCCCGGCGACGACGTCCTCGACGTCGGCCGCGCCGCCGCCCACGAGCACCTCCAGCCCCGCCGGCGGGGCGAGCGGGCCGTCGTTCGCCCGGAGGTCGGTCACGAGCTCGCGCCCGAGCTCCTCGTTCGGGCCGAACGGGGTCGTGATCGTGAACGCGGTCAGGTCTCCGTTCGTCGTCGCGGCCAGGGTCCCCGCCACCAGCCGATCCGGCGGTCCAGCCGGGTTCGCGTAGAGGAGCCGGTACTGGGCGAGCGACAGGCGCGGATCGACGTCCACGAGGCTGTCCACGCGGACGACTCGCGGATCCGCCGCGAGCCGCCGCGAGTACTCGACGAGGCGGGCCAGGTTGTCCGGGTCCGTCGCCGGGCCGGCGGTCCGGACCGCGACCGAGATCGGGGCGAACGGGCCCGGCCCGAAGGCGTCCGCCAGTCGGTCGTACGCCTGGCGGGACGGCACCTCGTCGGGGAGGATCGTCGAATCGGGCGCGTTGAACCGGACGTGGAGGAACGGAACGCCGAGCAGGAGGAGCAGGCCGAGGGTCGGGACGAGGACGCGGATCGGGTGGTCCATGACCCGGTTCGCGAGGCGGGCCCACGGGCCTTCCTCCGCCTCCGTCGCCCGGACCCGTCGCACGCGGAGTGCGTCCAGGCGCGTGCCCGCGATGGCCAGAAGCGCCGGCAGGAGGGTGAGCGCGGCCAGCACGGCGAGGCCCACGACCACTGCCCCGGCGATGCCGACCGAACGCAGGATCATGAACTCGAAGAGGACCAGCCCGAGCAGGCCGAGCAGGACCGTCAGCCCCGAGAAGAAGACGGCTCGCCCGGCGGTCGCGACGGTCGCCCCGACGGCATCCTCGACAGCGTCGCTGCACCAGCCGCGCGCGGCCAGCTCCTCCCGGAATCGGCTCGTCATCAGGAGCGAGTAGTCCACCCCGAGGCCCAGGCCGAGGAGGGTGGCGAGGTTGAGCACGAAGATGCTCATCGGCGTCGCCGAGGCGATGAGGTAGATGGCGGCGAGTGCCGTCGCCACGGCCGCGCCTCCGACCGCGAGCGGGAGCGCCGCCGCCACGACGGATCCGAAGACGAGGAGCAGGGCGAGCGCCGCAAGCGGCAGGGAGATCAGCTCGCTCCGGCGCAGGTCTGACTCGGAGACCTCCTGGACGTCGCCGTAGAAGGCCGGCCCGCCGGCGAGGCCGACCTCCAGCGCCGAGACGTCCACGATCGCGTCCCGGAGGCCGGGAAGAGCCAGCGGCGAGTCGTCGGCCGGGAGGTCGAGCGTGACGATGTCGTACGCCGTGTGGCCGTCGGCCGAGACCTGGCGGGTCGACAGGACGTGCGGGACGATGTCGATGACGTACGGGGCCTCGGGGACACCGGCGACAGCGCGGAGTGCGGCGGCCTCGAAGGCCGGCTCGCCGACCCGGAGCGTCGGGGAGTGAAAGACGACGGCCACCGCCGCCTCGGGGACCCCGATCTCCTCGTGCAGGGCCTGCTTCGCCCGGGCGGACTCGAGGTCGCCGCGGATGAAACCCCCGGACCGGAGCGCCTCGCTCGTCCTGGCGGTGAACGGGGTCGCGCCGAGCAGGAGGAGCGCCCACCCGGCGACGATCCACCAGCGCCGCCGGGCGGCCCAGCGGCCCAGCCGTTCGAAGGCCGTCATCGGGCGCGCGGGTGTCCGGACGGCCGGTTCGGCCGGGTTGGAGGGGGCATCGCGAGGGCATCGTAGCCCCGTGTCACCGTGCTAGCATTCCGCCGTCGTTCGAACGCCCAACGAGGCCCGACGTGCAGCTGTTCACCCTCGCCTTCGAGCACCCGATCGAGTTCGGCGCGTCCGT
>DATIUS010000287.1:0-1914 GCA_035466655.1 Candidatus Sulfomarinibacteraceae bacterium | reverse complement strand
GGGCCGACCTCTTCAGCCCACGATCTGGCGCAGGGCGAAGAGGACGTTTGCGGGGCGCTCGGCGAGGCGGCGCATGTACCACGGATACCAGGCCGCGCCGTACGCGATGAGGTCGCGGACGACGTAGCCCTCGTGCGCGAGGCGGCGCTGCTGGTCCATCCGGATGCCGTACAGCATCTGGATCTCGAAGCTCGTTCTCGGCAGGCCGAGCGCGGCCGCGTGCTCGGCGACCTGTTCGATGAGGCGGACGTCGTGGGTTCCGAGCGCGATCCGGACGGACCCGCCGCCGCGGACGGCCTCGAGCATCGACACGCACAGCGCGAGGTAGTTGGCGTCCACGTCATGGCGCGTCTGGTAGGCGATCGAGGCCGGCTCCGCGTACGCACCCTTGACGAGCCGGATCTCCGGGGAGAGGGGGAGCAGGCGCTGGATGTCGGCCGCGGTTCGTCGCAGGTAGGCCTGGAGGCAGATCGCGATGTTCGGCTGGGCCGCCTTGAGGCGCTCGTAGAAGGCGATCGTCGCCTCCGTGTAGTCGCTTCCCTCCATGTCGATCCAGAAGGACCTGCCGCCCTCGGCGGCCTGCGCGGCGAGCGACGAGGCGTGCTGGAAGGTCCGGTCGACGTCGAGGTCGAACCCGAGCTGGGTGAGCTTCACGCTGATCTCGCCGTCCAGGCGTCGCTCCCGGATCTCGTTGAGCACCGTCCGGTAATGGGCGGCGACCTCGTCCGCTTCCTCGATCCGGGTGAGGTTCTCGCCGAGCCTCGTGTAGAGCGTCCCGAGCCCCTCGGCCTGGAAGCCCACCCCGGCTGCCAGTGCGCTCTCAGCGTCCTCGCCGGGCATGAACCGCCGGACGGCGCGCCGGGCAAACCAGAGCTTCGGGATCCGGTTGCGAAGCCACGCGTTGCGGGCCATCCAGAGCAGGAGTCGGCGCATCCCGTACAGGCTACGGCGTCACCAACCCGCCTGCCGGCCGCTGCCGACCACGGTGCCGGTTGGCCACCCGTGATGATCGCGGTGAGCGATGATCGCGGTTGACGGCGGACCGGCGGCGCACGTAGGATGCGCGGCACAACTGAAGAGCCTATCGAGAGTGGTGGAGGGACCGGCCCGTTGATGCCACGACAACCTACCGGCGGCGACGCCGGCAAGGTGCCAAGTCCGGGCAGGACAACCACCTGCGAGATAGGGATCTGACCCGAACCCTTCCTCAGCAGGAAGGGTTTCCTGTTTCTCCGGCCACGATCGGTACGGCAGCCACGCCGCCGGCGCCCGTCCACGGGGCGCCCAACCGACCAGGAGCCGACCATGACGACCGAGACGACCGCGACTGCCGCCCGCATCCCGGCGCGGTCGATGATGGCCGCGCCGGTCGAGGCCGGTGCCGAGCTCCACCCAGCGCGCCGGCCTCGGATCGTCGGCCTGCGCTGTCGCAATTGCCACCGGCCGGAAGCCGTCGGGCCGAGCTTCGTCTGCCCCGCCTGCTTCGGCCCGCTCGAGGTCGCCTACGATCGTGAGGCGATCCGGGCCCAGGTGAGCCGCGCGAAGATCGAGGCCCGCCGGCCCGGCATCTGGCGCTACCTGGAGCTGCTGCCGGTCGACGAGGCGCCCGCACACAGCCTGTCCGTCGGCTCCACGCCGCTCATCCGCGCTGACCGTCTCGCTCGCGAGCTCGGGCTTGGGCCCGGACGGCTCCACCTGAAGGACGACACGCGCAACCCGACGCTCTCGTTCAAGGACCGGGTCGTCGCGGTGGCGGCTGCCCGGGCCGTGGAGTTCGGGTTCGACACGCTGGCCTGCGCGTCCACCGGCAACCTGGCCGGGGCGACCGCCGCGGCGGCTTCGGCCCTGGGGCTCCGCTCGTTCGTCTTCGTCCCCCACGACCTGGAGCCGGCCAAGATCGACCACGCGCTGGCG
>DATIUS010000286.1:0-9804 GCA_035466655.1 Candidatus Sulfomarinibacteraceae bacterium | reverse complement strand
CCCGGCGCCTACTACGAGCCGACGGTCATCGCCGGCCCCGGCCAGAAGAGCGAGATCGTCCAGGACGAGGTCTTCGGGCCGGTCGTCACGGTCCAGCGCTTCACCGACGAGGACCAGGCGATCGCCTGGGCGAACGACGTCCGCTTCGGGCTGGCCGCCTCGGTCTGGACCGGGGACGTGGGCCGCGGGATGCGGGTCGCCAAGGCGATCCAGTTCGGGACGGTCTGGATCAACGACCACTTCACGCTGGTGTCCGAGATGCCGCACGGCGGCTTCAAGGAGTCGGGCTACGGCAAGGACCAGTCGATGTACGCGATCGAGGACTACACGGTCGTCAAGCACGTGATGCTGAAGATCTGACGTCCGCACCGGCCGCACCGCCGCCGGCGGCGGTGCGGCCGCCCGAGAGCAGGGCGGCCACGGCATCCGCCGCCGCACGGCCCTGGGCGATGCAGTCCGGCAGCCCGACGCCGCGATAGGCACCCCCGGCGATCCGGATGCCCGGGTACGCTCGCAGCGCTCCTTCCGCCGCCGCCACGCGGTGGAGGTGACCGACCGTGTAGTGCGGCATCGCCGACGGGTAGCGCGAGACGCGGCTGAGCATCGGCCGGCCGCGGATGCCGAGGGTCCCGGCGATGTCCAGGTGGGCTGCCCCGATCAGGCCGGCATCGTCGAGGTCGTGCGCTCCCGCCCGCCCGTCGCCGATGAATGCCCGCACCAGGAGCGTCCCGTCGGGGGCGCGACCGGCCCACTTGCGCGAGGTGAGGGTGGCGGCGCTGATCGTGAGGGGCTCGTCGCCCGCGACGAGGAATCCATGTCCGATCGGCTCCACCTCGAGCTGCGCGTCGGCATAGGCGAGGTTGACGACCGCGGTCGTGCCGTGCGGGATGGTCCCGAGGTGGGCGGCCGCCGTCGGGACGTCCGGCGCCAGGAGCCGGGCCGTGACGGGTGCCGGCGTGGCGAGGATCGTGGCCTCCGGAGCGAACCGCTCGCCGCCGGAGAAGTGCACGCTGGAGCTCGTCCGGTCGAGCGTGATGCCCTCGACCGTGGTGCCGGTCCGGATGCTGACGCCGGGCATCGCCCCGAGCGCCTCGATCAGCGCCTCGACGAGCTGCTGCGTCCCGCCGGACAGGGTGACGAACGGGGATGGCGACGCTTCGCCGGCTCCTGCCGCCTCGGTGGCGCCTGCGGTGCCCGGGTCGCGCCCGAGCGCGACGCCGCCGCCTCCGACCGTCGCGTTGCGCGCCCGGTTCCGGGCCCGGGCGTCGGCGAGCGCGGCGAGGAGGAGGGACCGGTGCCGCCGTTCCGACTCGCGGAGCTGCGGCACCACGGCGTCGAGGCTCAGCTCGTCGATCGACGTCCCGTACACGCCACCGATGAGCGGACCGGCGAGCCGGTCCACGAGGGCGCGTCCCAGCCGACGCCGGAGGAACGGCCCGACGGCGACGTCGCCGGTCCGTCCGTCTCGTGGAAGGATCAGGTCGAGGCCCATC
This sequence comes from Candidatus Sulfomarinibacteraceae bacterium, assembly GCA_035466655.1. Classification (GTDB taxonomy): domain Bacteria; phylum Chloroflexota; class Limnocylindria; order Limnocylindrales; family CSP1-4; genus UBA5189. The sequence goes on along the minus strand of DATIUS010000286.1, from coordinate 8,311 downwards.
CGCGCCTTCTCGAGGGGCGAGAACAGGTCGCTCGTCAGGAACGGCCGGAACTTCGTCGGCAGGACGAGGCCCATCCCGTCCGGAAAGCGGCGAAAACGCCCCCCGGCGCGGATGTGGACGATCCGCGGGTCCTGCGGCCGGATGATCGCGTCGGCGAGCCCGAGCTCCCGGCACAGCTGGACGCCCGCCGGGCGATAGCTCACGAACGAATCCGGCCCGTGCTCGATGACGAAACCGTCGACGACCTCGGTCCGGACCTTGCCGCCGAGCCGGCCCGAGGCCTCCACGAGGAGCGTCGGGATCCCGGCCCGCCCGAGCGCGTACGCGCTCGCCAGCCCGGTGATGCCGCCGCCGACGACGAGGATCGTCACGTGCGCTCCGGAACCCCGATCGCCGTCAGTTCCGTGCTGCCGCCTCGGCCGGCGGGACGAACGGGCAGAGCGGGTCCGCCTCGAACGGATCGCCCGTCCAGGCGAACGCCCGCGCCCGCGAGCCGCCGCAGATCCCGGCGTACTCGCAGCGTCCGCAGCGGCCCTTGAACCGGGTCGAATCGCGGAGGCCGGCGAAGACCGGGTGCTCCCGGTAGAGCGAGACGATGTCGTCCGTGCGGACGTTTCCGGTCGGGAGGGGCAGGAAGCCAGACGGGAAGACGAACCCGTTGTTCGCCACGAACATGATCCCGTTCCCGTCCCGGACGCCGAAGCCGCGTCCCACGGACGTCGCGGCGATCGCGGCGTCATCCATCCCCTCGGCCTGCATCCGCCGGATCGCGATCCGGCGATAGTGGGTCGCCTCGGTCGTCTTGATCGCGAAGGGGGACGACTTCGACAGGTCGTACAGCCAGTGGTTCAGCTTCTCGGACTGGCCGCTGTCGATCTCGCGGAGGTGCGTCCCTCGCCCGATCGAGATGAGGAAGAACAGGCTCCAGCGGATGATCCCGATTCGGGCCATCAGCTCGTAGATGGCGGGCAGGTCGGCGAGGGTTTCGTCCGTGACGAGGGTGTTCACCTGGAGCGGCAGGCCGATCTCGTGGGTCCACTCGGCCGCGCGGAGCGTCGCCTCGAAGGTCCCGGGCACGCCGCGGAAGGCGTCGTGGAGCTCGGCGGTCGAGCCATCGAGGCTCAGCGACATGGTCTGGATGCCAGCCGCCTTCAGCGCCCGCAGGCGCTCGGGGGTCAGCTCGGGAGTCGCCGCCGGGGCAAGCGAGGCCCCGATCCCGCGGTCGGTGGCGGCCCCGACGAGCGTCTCGAGATCGGGCCGGCGGAGCGGATCACCGCCGGTGAACACGACATGCGGGTACGGACGCCCGAAGCCGGTGATCGCATCGAGGAGGCGGAAACCCTCCTCGGTCGACAGCTCGTCCGGGGCGCGCTCGGGGATGGCCTCTGCCCGGCAGTGGCGGCAGGCGAGGCCGCAGGACATGGTCGTCTCCCAGTAGACGAGCATCGGGGCGCGGCTGTAGACGTAGCCATCGGGCCGCACGGACCCGACACCCCCGATGCCCGCGGGATGACCCCCGGGGTGGCCGCCCGGATGACCCCCGGGGTGGCCGCCGGGATGCCCCGCGGGATGACCGGCGCGTGCTGCTGAGACGGTCGCGCTGCGCTGCTCCATCGTCATGCCCTCGCTTGGTCGAGCCCTGCGGCGGCGATGGCCGCGAGGGCAGAGATGAAAAGGTCGTCGGCGTTCATCGACCTGGCCCGCTCGAGCCGCACCCCGAGCTCCCGGGCGACCGCCTGCGCCTCGATGTCGATGTCGTAGAGGACCTCGAGGTGTTCGGCGACGAAGCCCACCGGCGAGACGACGACGTCGCGGACGCCCTCGCCGGCGAGTCGCCGGAGCTCGTCTCGGAGGTCCGGCCCCAGCCACGGCTCGCCGGTCCGGCCGGCGCTTTGGAACGCCTGCTCGTAGCGGGCCAGCCCCAGCCGTTCGGCGACCAGCCGGGCCGTCGCGGCGATCTCGTCCGGGTAGCGATCGCCCTCGCCGACGACCCGTGCCGGGAGGCTGTGGGCGGTGAAGATGACGCGGACCGCGTCGGGGTCGTCGAACCGGTCGAGGGCCTCGCGCGTGACCACCGAGAGCGCGTCGATGAAGCCCGGCTCGTCGTGCCAGGACTCGACGAAGACCGCCGCCGGGGCGCCCTCGCCGACCGCATCGAGCCCGGCCCGGACCGCCCGCCAGTAGCCCGCCGCGTTCGACGAGCGCTGGGGCGCGAGGGCGACCGCGACGAAACGCTCGACGCCGTCGCGGGCCATCCCCTCGACGACCGTGGCGATTCGCGGCGCGATGTGGCGCATGCCGGCGTAGACCGGGATCGCCCGGCCACGGCGGGCCAGCTCGGCCTGGAGCGCCGTCCGCTGCTCCTCGACGATCCGTGACAGCGGCGAGCCGCCGCCGATCGCGCGATAGCGGTCGATGAGCTCCTCGAGGAGCTCCGGCGGCGGCGGGCTGCCGCGGCGGATGTCCGTGTAGTACGCCTCGACCTGGTCGAGGCTGTCCGGGCTTCCGTAGGCCATGAGGAGGACGGCGTCTCGGGTCATGTCAGGCTCCCTGGGGTCGATGGGCATGGACGAGGTCGACGAGGCGCAGCAGGACGTCCGGATCCGTCTCCGGCAGCACCCCGTGGCCGAGGTTGAAGACGTGCCCCGGCCGGCCGCCGGCGAGTTCGAGGATCCAGCGCGCGGCGGCCTCCACGTCCGCCCACGGCCCGAGGAGGAGCGAGGGGTCCAGATTGCCCTGGACGGCCCGCTCGCCGACCAGCGACCAGCCCTCGTCGAGCGCGATCCGCCAGTCGAGTCCGATGACGTCGCCGCCGGCCTCGGCCTGGAGGCGCAGCAACCCGGCGGTGCCGACGCCGAAGTGCGTGGACGGGACGCCGAGCGCCGCGATGCCCTCCCAGAGGCGGCGCATCCAGGGCTGGACCGAACGGCGGTAGTCGAACGGCGACAGCCCGCCCACCCAGGAGTCGAAGACCTGCACCGCCTGGGCGCCGGCGCCGACCTGCGCCGCCAGGTACGCGACCGTGGCTTCGACGAGCCGGGCCATCAGCGCATCCCAGGCCGCCGGCTCGGCGTGCATGAACAGCCGCGTCTTGGCGAACTCGCGCGACGGCCCGCCATCGATGAGGTAGCAGGCCAGCGTGAACGGGGCCCCGGCGAAGCCGATGAGCGGCACCGGGCTCGCCTCGCGGACCAGCCGGATCGCCTCGAGCAGCGAGGCGACCGCGTCCTCGGGGTCAAACGGCCTGAGGCGGTCCACATCCGCCGCCGACGAGATCGGCCGCGCGATCACGGGGCCGATCCCCGCCTTGATCTCGAAGTCGACGCCGAGCCCGGTGAACGGGGTCGTGATGTCCGCGAACAGGATCGCTGCGTCCACGCCGAGCCGGCGCACGGGCTGGAGCGTCACCTCCGCGCACAGGCCCGCGTCGCGGGTGATCTCGACGAGCGTGGCCGACGCGCGAATCGCGCGGAATTCGGGCAGGGAGCGGCCGGCCTGGCGCATGAACCAGACGGGCGTGACGTCGACCGGCAGGCGGAGCGCGGCGCGGAGATAGCGGTCGGTCCGCGGATCGGCCACCGGGAGCTCGCTGCGGAGCGGCGTCGACGCGGTCATCCGCGGAACGCCCCACGGGCCGCCCGGATCGTCGCCTCGATCGTCGCGCGGTCATGGGCGAGCGAGATGAACCACGCCTCGAACTGCGACGGCGGAAGCAGGATCCCCGCGTCAAGCATCGCCCCGAAGAACCGGGCGTAGGCCGCCCGGTCGGAGGCCATCGCCTCGTCCGTGGTGGTCGGGAGCCCGTCGCGGAAGAAGACCGTGAGCAGCGAGCCGACGCGGGCGACCGCGACGGTCCTGCCGGCGTCCGCGGCGGCCGCGCGCAGCCCGGCCTCGAGCTCGGCGCCGGCTGCCTCGAGGCGCTCGTACACGGAATCGTCGAGCAGGGCGAGGGTCGCGGCCCCCGCGGCCATCGTGAGCGGATGGCCGGACAGGGTGCCAGCCTGGTAGACGGGGCCGTCCGGCGCGATGAGCGACATGAGATCGCGGCGTCCGCCGTAGGCACCGATCGGCATCCCGCCGCCCACGATCTTCCCGAGGACCGTCAGGTCCGGCCGCACGCCGTACCTCGCCTGTGCCCCGCCCCGAGCGACGCGGAAGCCGGTGATGACCTCGTCGAACACGAGCAGGGCGCCGTCGGCGGCGGTCAGTTCGCGGAGGCCCTCCAGGAAGCCCGGGGCCGGGGCGATGACCCCGACGTTCGCGGCCACCGGCTCCACGATGACCGCCGCGACCCGTCCGGGGTGCCGCTCGAAGGCGGCCCGCACCCCGTCGAGATCGTTGATCGCCACGACGACGGTCCCGCTCGCGACCTGGGCGGGAACCCCGGCGCTGCCGGGCATCGCGAGCGTGGCGAGCCCCGAACCGGCCTCGACGAGGAGGCCGTCCGAGTGGCCGTGGTAACCCCCGGCGAACTTCAGGACGAGATCGCGCCCCGTCGCGCCCCGTGCCAGCCGGAGCGCGCTCATCGCCGCCTCGGTCCCGGAGGAGGTGAAGCGGAGCCGCTCCATCGACGGGACCGCCCCGCGGATCGCCTCGCCCAGGATGACCTCGCCCGGGGAGGTCGCGCCGAGCGCGAAGCCGTTCAGGGCGGCGACCCGGACCGCCTCGATGGCGTCGGGGTGGGCATGGCCCAGGATCGCGGGGCCCCAGGCGCCGATGTAGTCGACATACCAGCGCCCGTTCGCGTCGCGGACGCGCGCACCGGCACCGGCCTCGAGGACGAGCGGCGGCCGGCCGACCGATCGGAACGCCCGAACGGGACTGTTCACGCCGCCCGGGAAGAGCTCCTCGGCGCGACGGACGAGGTCCTGCTGGCGGGAGGCCGGAGCCTCGGCGACGTCGGTCATCCCCGGGCCCCCTCGCGGATCCACGTCGCCAGGTCGGCTGCGGCGTACGTGATGAGGATGTCGGCACCGGCCCGGACGATCGAAGTCGCCGCCTCGAGGTGGGTTCGGCGGCGGTCGATCCAGCCGAGCCTCGCGGCGGCCTCGACCTGGGCGTACTCGCCGCTGACCTGGTACGCGGCGATGGGGAGCTCGAAGCGAGCCCGTGCCGCGGCGAGGATGTCGAGCGATGGCATCGCCGGCTTGACGAGGAGGGCGTCCGCGCCCTCGGCGACGTCGATCGCCATCTCGCGCATCGCCTCGCGACGGTTGGCCGGATCCATCTGATAGCCGCGGCGGTCCCCGAACGCCGGGGCCGAGTCGGCGGCCTCGCGGAACGGGCCGTAGTAGGCCGAGGCGGTCTTCGCCGCGTAGGCGAGGATGGCGGTGTCGGTTGCGCCCTCGGCATCGAGCCCGGCGCGAATCGCGGCCACCTGGCCGTCCATCATCGCGCTCGGGGCGACGATGTCGGCACCGGAGCGGGCCTGAGAGACGGCCGCCTCCGCCAGACGCTCGATCGCCGCGTCGTTGTCGACGCTGCCGTCGCCGGCGAGCGGGCCGCAATGGCCGTGGTCCGTGTACTCGCACAAGCAGGTATCGGCGATCAGGACGAGGTCCAGGTCCGCGTCGCGCAGTCGGCGGAGCGTCTCCTGGACGATCCCGTCGGCAATCCAGGCGCCGCTCCCGTCGGCATCCTTCGCGGCCGGCAGGCCGAACAGGATGACCCCGCCGATCCCGAGGTCCGCGTAGCGGGTCGCCTCGGCGACCGCCTCGTCGGGCGAGAGCCGGGCGACGCCGGGCAGGGACGAGATCGAGTTGCGGACGCCGCGTCCAGGCTGGACGAACATCGGGGCGACGAGCTGGCGCGGGTGGACCCGCGTCTCGCGGACGAGCTCGCGGAGCGCGGACGTCCGTCGCAGCCGACGGAGCCGATGCGCGGGATCGACGGGAGGGGTCGAGGGCCGGCTGTCCGCCTCCACGGGCACGGGGGCCGGTTCTGTGAGCACGTTCACGCTGGATCCTCCTGGAGCCGTTCGAGCGCGGAACCGATGGGCGACCTCGTCAGTGCCTCGCGGACGGCGCCCGCGATCGCGGCGGCCTCCGCGGCCGGTGCGACGACGACCTGCCCGAAACCGGCTTCGCGGGCCGCGGCGGCGGTCGTCTCGCCGATGCAGCAGGCCGGAAGGCGTCGAGCCTGATCGCGGTGGACGGCGCCGAGGAGGCCGAGGAGGCCCCGGACGGTCGAGCCGCTGGTGAAGACGATCGCCGCGACCCCGTCAGCCGCGAACGCGGCGCGCAGCTGGTCGCGCGAGGCCGCGGGCGCCTCGTGCGTCCGGTACGCGACGACGGCGTCGACGCGGGCGCCCCGCGCTTCGATCGTCGCGACGAGCCGTCCGTCCGCGATGTCCGCCCGCGGCAGGAGGACCGTGCCGCCAGGTTCGACGGGGAGCTCGGCGGCGAGGGAAACGGCATCGGCCGTGCTCGGGGTGAACGAGACGTGGACACCCCGCGCCTCGAGTGCGGCCCTCGTGGCGGTCCCGACGGCGGCCCATCGCCACCCCCGGGGGCCGCCCGGGGCGGCGATCTGGACACCGAGCCGGTCGGCCGCGTCGAGGACCGCGTTCGCGCCGTTGGCGCTCGTCACGACGATCCAGCCGCCGTCCCGGCCCGCGGCGCGCAGGACCGCGGCATCGAGCTCCCCGCCCGGCTCGACCGGGCGGATCTCGATCGTCGGGATCGCGATCGACGCGAGCCCATGTGCGGCGAGCGACTCGACGAGCGCGGCTGCCTGGGCGGGAGCCCGGGTCACGAGGACGCGCCCGGCTCTGCCTCGCGTCGGCGCGGACCCGGCCGTGTCCGCTGGGACGCCGCCGGGGCCCGGGATGGCCAGCTCCCCGGTGAGGCGCCCGGCCAGCCGGGCGGCGAGGACCAGCCGATCGGCGACCGGGCCGCGAACGTCGCCCCGGACCACCGGGGGACGCTCGCCGTCGGCGATGTGCGGATCCTCGATTCCCGCCGTGGCTCCGTGAAGGACGACCTCGTCGCCCTCGATCCGCCCGAGCGCCCCGATCGGAGCGCGACAGCCGCCGCCGGTCGCCCGGAGGAATTCGCGCTCGGTCTCGACCGCCGAGCGCGTGGCCGGGTCATCGAGGCGCGCGAGCCAGGCACGGGTGGCGTTGTCGCCCGCCCGGCACTGGATCGCGAGCGCGCCCTGTCCCGGCGCCGGCGGCACCATCTCGACGTCCAAGACCTGGCCGATCCGGTCCGCCCGTCCGAGCCGCGTGAGGCCGGCGACCGCGAGGACGAGCGCGTCGGTGGATCCTTCGTCGAGCCGGCGCAGGCGGGTGTCCACGTTGCCGTGCAGTGGATGCACCGTCAGGTCGGGGCGGATCGCCCGAAGGAACGCCGTTCGCCGGGGACTGTCCGTTCCCACTCGCGCCCCGCGTGGCAGGCGGTCCAGCGTCATCCCGGGCTCGCGCCCGACGAGGGCGTCGCGGGGGTCCGCCCGGAGCGGATACGCCCCGATCGTCAGCCGTGGGTGCTCGGTCGTCGGGACGTCCTTGGCGCTGTGGACGGCGAGGTCCACGGTGCCCTCGAGGAGGGCGGCCTCGAGGGCACCCACGAAGGCGCCTTCGCCCCAGGCCGTGTCGGGCGGCCGGTCGTCGCCCACGGTCCTGACGGTCACGAGCTCGACCTCGACGCCATGGGCGCGGAGGGCATCGGCCACCGTCGAGGACTGGGCGATGGCCAGCGCGCTGCCCCGCGTGCCCAGTCGGAGCCGAGTGGCGGGCGTGGCGGGGGAGGGGACGGCGGACCGTGCGAGGGCCACGGTCAGACTCCGAAGAGCTCGCGCGCGGCGCGCTCGAGATCGGAAGACGGATCCTCGTTCAGGGCTGCGAGCGGGGCGTGGAGGATCGCCGCCGTCAGCCGATGACTCATCTGGTCGACCGCTGCAAGGTCCTCGGCGGAGAGCGAGGGCAGGCGCCGCCGGAGCCACTCCATCTCCGCGGTCCGTCGCAGCTCGGCGCTCTCGACGACCGCCTGGATGGCCGGCACGGCCTCGCGGGTGCGGATCCACTGGCAGTAGTCGCGGCCGGTCTGGGAGATCAGGGTCTCCAGGCGACGGCGGACCCGCTCGCCCGGTCCGTGGTCGTCGTCGGCGAGGTCGTCGACAGAGACGAACCGCGTCCCGAGGCAGTTCGCCAGGTTCGTCGGAATGGCCGGCGGTGACGAGAGATCCACGACCGGAACCACGCTCTCGAGCAGGCCGGCGATGTCCGCGGGCGCCAGCGGCCACGTGCCGCCGATGGCGACCACGACGCCGTCCACCGGCGCGGCCCCGGTCGACCCGAACGGGACGGCTTCCC
>DATIUS010000285.1:0-1833 GCA_035466655.1 Candidatus Sulfomarinibacteraceae bacterium | reverse complement strand
CAGGACGCCGACGAGGCGCTCGTCGTCGTCGGTCACGTAGACGTAGTAGATGGTCTCGGCGTCCGGCTCGAGCTCGCGCAGCCGGTCGATGGCCCCGGCGCAGGTCAGGACGGCGGGCAACGCGACGAACTCGGTGGTCATCATCCCGCCGGCGGTGTCCTCGGGGTAGGCGAGGAGCTCGCCGAGCTCCTCGGCCTCGTCGCGCTCCATGAGGGCGAGGATCTCCTCGCGGGTCTCGTCGGACAGGTCCGCCACGAGATCGGCGGCATCGTCGGGCGACATCTCCTCGAGGATGTCGGCGGCGCGCGCGGGATCGAGGTCCTCGAGGACCTCGACCTGGGTCTCGGGCTCCATCTCCTCGAAGACATCGGCGGCGACCTCGTCATCGAGCGAGGCGAGGACGCCGGCCCGGTCCCTCGGGGCGAGCTGGTCGATGATCGTGGCGAGGTCGGCAGGGTGGAGCTCGGCGAGGCCGGCATGGGGGACACGCAGCTTGATCGAGGCGATCGAGGTCTCGACGGGGTCGACGTCCTCCCAGTCGATGTAGCGCTCGGGAATCGGGAGCCGCAGGTTCCGTGCGAGCGTCCGGTAGCCCCGCTCCATCCCGAGGCGGCGGAGAAGACCGGCCGCCCCGACGTCCACGGCGACGAGGTGGAGCCGACCCTCGATCTCGTCGAGCCGGAGGTCGTTCACCCGGACGACCTTGCGGCCGTCGATGTCGACGATCTGCTTGTCCATGAGGTCGGCGCGCAGGAGGATCTCGTTCGGGCGCTGCTGGAACTTGCCGATATCGATCGTGCGGGTCTGGAGCCGGGCGCCGTCCGCGCCCAGGTGGTCCACCGACGTCCAGGGCAGGAAGATCCGGCGGCGGTCGGTCTCGACGACCAGGCCGGTGACGGGCGGATAGCGATCGCCGACGGCCACGATCAGGTCGGCGACCTTGCCGATCGGGTCGCCGTTCGCGTCGAGCACGGGCCGGCCGATCGCCTGGCTCAGGTAGAGCATCTGCCACCTCACGGGCGGTCTCGCCGCCGCCGGGTGGCACGGGCCCCGGGCATCGGCCCGGGGTGGGCCCTCAGGAAGGCTGTCTCCTGGGGCCCCGTGTCACGCGCGGGAGGCGGGCAGGACCATCGAGTCGGGCGCGCGCCGCACGCCCCTTGGACTTGGTCCGGTCTCCACGTTGGGAGCGATCCCTCCGAAGCGAGTTGAACGGGTCCGGGCGCAGCGTGACCGAAGGACGCAGGCGCCGGGAACCTCGCCGAGTGTAGAGGCCGGCCGGCGCCCCGGTCAACGCGGAGGGGGTAGTGTGTGGAGCAGGTCCGCCGATCGACCTGCCGGGTCCGTTCGGGTGCCCGCGCCGGCCGCGTCGAGTGCGCTACCGCCCCTTTGCGCCACCGCCCCCGGCAGGACCGCCGCCCCCAGCAGGACCGCCAGTCCCGAATTCGCGTCTCGAGTGCGGCGAACAGGACCGGCAGTCCCGGATGCGACGTGGATCGACGCTTCAGCCGCTCGGGATCTGTCGGGAACTGGACTGGCGGTCCCGATCCGCACCTCACCGTCGCGGAATCTGGACTGGGGGACCGGTCGTCGGCCAGTTGCCGTCGGCCCGTTGCCGTCGGCGTCATCGCCGAGCCCGCCGCGCCAGGCCCCTTGCGCCGCGCCGCCCGGCGCCGCGCCGCGCCATGCCGCCACCGGTACCTTCGGGGCGGGCGTCGGTACCTCTGTCGGCTGCCCCGGCGCACCAGTCGCTGCCACGCTGCCCGGGTGAGGGTGCAGGTACTCCCGGTTCGGGACGCCGTGGCCGGACCCGGCCACGGCGTGACCGCGCGCCAT
>DATIUS010000284.1:0-3355 GCA_035466655.1 Candidatus Sulfomarinibacteraceae bacterium | reverse complement strand
GACGGCGAGCGTGAGGCCGAGCAGCAGGACGATGACGACCGAGCCGACGAAGAACGGGAGCGCAAGGTTCGCGGCCGCCATCACGCCGGTGCCGAGCGCCGCCGCGATCGTGCCCAGGGTGCCGGCCGCACCGAGCACGCCCTGGGCCGTCGACGACCGGCCGACCGGGGTGCCGCGGGCGATGACCGAGTACGTCGCCGGCCCCAGGAACGAGAACCCGACCGCCTCGATCGCGACCATCGGCAGGAAGAGGAGCGGATCGGGGGCGAACGGGTAGAGGACCATCGTCGTGGCCATCACGACGAGGCCGCCGACGATGAACGGGAACGGGCCACGCCGGTCCACGATCCGGCCGCCGATCGGCGAGATCAGGATCGTCGTCAGGCCGAACGTCGCGAACGTCAGGCCGATCAGCCCGACGCCGCCGCCCCGGTCCGCGACGAACAGGGCCCAGATCGTCTCGTAGACCCCTCCGCCGAAGTAGGCGGCGAGGTTCACGAAGATCGCGGCGGCGATGAACCGGTTTCGGAGCGAGGCCGGCGCCTCGCTGCCCGAGGCCGCTGCCACCCGGCCGCGCCCGGCCTCGTCCAGCTCCGGCCCGAGGTCCCCCGGGAACTCCGCATAGGCAGCGGCGGGGATGGGTGGAGCGTGCGCTCCTCGCAGCTCCGGGACCCGCACGGCCACGGCGATCGCCGCCGCGAACGTCGTGACCGCCGACAGCACGAGGACGAAGACGTACCCACCGACGAGGGCCGTCCCGAGGCCGCCGATCGCCGGCCCGAGCAGGATGCCGCCCATCTGGGCGGCGTTGTAGAGCCCGAAGACCTCGCCGCGGCGGCCCTCCGGCGCGGCATCCGTGAGGTAGCCCCGCGCGGCCGGATCGTAGAGCGCCGTCCCGAGACCGGAGGCCGCGCGGAGCACCACGAACCCGACCGGCGCCGTCCAGAGCGCCATGGCGCCGACGGACGCACCGGCGATCAGCAACCCAAGGACCATCAGGGGGACTCGGGACCTTCGGTCGGCCAGCACCCCGAAGAGCGGCTCCGTGACGAGGCGCGCCGCCGGCCAGGCCGCGATCACGACGCCGAGGAATGCGAGATCGACGCCGTGCTCGGTGAAGTAGAGCGGCATCACCGGAAGCAGGGCCCCGAACCCGGTCCAGAGGATGAACTCGGCGGCGAGGAGCGGAAGGACGGCGCCCCACCGACGAACCCAGGCGGAGGCACGGTCGAGGGCGCGTGGGGCCGGGGACCCGGGAGACATGGGTCCGCATCGTAGACGGTCGGCGCGTACCATCGCCGTCGATGTCGCCGACCACGATCGCCCTCGTCGGGCTCGTCGCGCTGCTCGTCCTGATCCCGACCCGCCGGCTCCAGCTCGCCGGTTGGCGGCGCGAGTCCCTGACCGCCTACTACCTCACGGTCTGGCTGCTCGGCGCCGTCGTCGCGGCGATGCCCTCGCCGGCGCGGTTCCTCATCCCCCTCCTGCTCGTCGCCTACCTCGCCCCGTTCGTGACGCTCCGTGACGGCCTCGATCGACTGCTCGGGCGGCCCCGGGTCGACCGGGGCGCCGGCGGCGGGGGTGATGGACGCGGCGGGATCGAGGATCGTCCGCCGATGAAGGATGTCACCCCGCCCACCGATCGCGGCGACCCGTGAGGCCGTACGGACCCGGCTCGCCCTGGCGTCTGGACCCGGCCGTCACCTACCTCAATCACGGCTCGTTCGGAGCCTGCCCGGTCCCGGTGCTCGAGGCGCAGCGGGCGCTGATCGACGAGCTCGAGGCCGGCCCGGTCCGGTTCCTGTGGGCCACCTTCGAGGCTCGGATTGACGCGGCGCGCCTCGAGGTCGCCGCGTTCCTGGGCGCGGACCCGGAGGGTCTCGTCTTCGTGCCGAACGCCACGACCGGCGTCTCGACCGTGCTTCGATCCCTGCGCTTCGAGCCCGGTGACGAGCTGCTGACGACGAACCACGAGTACAACGCCGTCGTCAACGCGCTCCGCGAGGTCGCCCGGTCGACCGGCGCCCGGGTCGTCGTCGCCCGGCTGCCGCTCGAGATCGAGGCGCCGGAGCACGCGGTCGATGCAATCCTCGCCGCCGTGACGCCCCGGACCCGGCTCGCGGTGGTGAGCCAGGTCACCAGCCCGACGGCCACGATCCTGCCGATCGCCGAGCTGGTCCGCGCCCTCGATGCGCGCGGGGTGGATCTCCTGGTGGACGGGGCTCACGCACCGGGAATGGTGGCGCTGGGCCTGGATCGGCTCGGGGCCGCGTACTGGACGGGCAACGGACACAAGTGGCTGTGCGGCCCAAAGGGCTCGGGCGTCCTGCACGTCCGCGCCGATCGGCGGGCCGCGATCCACCCGCTCGTCATCAGCCACGGGTTCAACGACGAGCGCCCGGACCGGTCGCGCCTCTGGAAGGAGTTCGACTGGACGGGGACCGGCGACCCGACGCCGTACCTGGCGCTCCCGGTGGCCCTCCGGGCGGTCGAGGCCCTTCACGCCGATGGCTGGCCGGGCGTCATGACGGCGAACCGCGACCTCGTCCTCGACGGCCGCCGCCGGGTTGCCGCCGCGCTCGGCGTCATGCCGAGGACCCCCGACGAGCTGCTCGGCTCGATGGCAACGATCCCGCTGCCGTTGTCGCCAATGCCCGACGACGAGATCGATGCCCTCAAGGCCTCGATCGTCGCCGATGACCGGATCGAGGCCCCGATCCTCGGCTGGCCGGTGCCGGCCGCGCGCGACTCGCCCGGCGCCCTGCCCTCGGCCGTTGCCGTCCGGATCTCCGCCCAGCGGTACAACGAACCGGCGGACTACGACCGCCTCGCGGAGGTTCTCGCCCGCAGGCTCGCGGCCCGGTAGACCGCGGCGACCGTCCTACCCGGTCACCTGGAGACCGGCGGCGACCCCGCTGACGGTGAGGCGCACGAGCCGCTCGAGCTCCGCGCGGGCGCCGGCCTCGGGAGGGAGCGCGCGAAGGCGCGCGAGGCTCCCGACCTGGAGCTCCGACAGCGTGTCCACGTCCGGGTTGCGGAGCTCGATCGCGCGGGCGATGGCGGGCGAAGCCTCGAGGAGGCGGCCGCGGCCGGTGATCGCGAGGACGCCGCGAACGCTTCGTTCGTGCTCTGCCTCGATCGCCGCCCAGCGGCGGTCGTCACCCGGTCCCATGGCGAGGGCTGCGTAGCGCCGGGCGACGTCGAGATCGGAGCGTGCCAGCGCGAGCTCGGCGTGATCGACGACGGCGGTGAGGTACGGCCACGACCGGTACAGCTCGGCGAGCCGCACCATGTCGGCGAGACCTTCTTCCCTCCCGACCGCCTCGATGGCCGAGCCGAGGCCGTACCAGCCGGG
>DATIUS010000283.1:0-5454 GCA_035466655.1 Candidatus Sulfomarinibacteraceae bacterium | reverse complement strand
CGTGAACGCGGAGTGCCGGATCGACTCGATTGCGCAGTCGTGGAGCGTCCTGTCGGGGGCCGCGAATCCGCCCCACGCGGAGCGAGCCATGGCCGCGGTGGAGGAGTACCTCGTGCGGCGCGGAGACGGCCTGGTCCTGCTCTTCACGCCGCCATTCGACCATTCCGACGTCGATCCGGGCTACATCAAGGGCTATCTGCCGGGCATTCGGGAGAACGGCGGCCAGTACACCCACGGTGCCATCTGGTCCGTGCTCGCCTTCGCGAAGCTGGGCGACGGCGACAAGGCGGGTGAGCTGTTCTCCATCTTGAACCCCGTCAACCACGCGAGCACCCGGGCCGGGGTCCAACGCTACAGGGTGGAGCCGTACGTCATGGCGGCCGACGTCTACACGGAACCGCCGCATGTCGGGCGCGGCGGCTGGACCTGGTACACCGCGTCCGCGGGCTGGATGTACCAGGCGGGCCTCGAGGGGATCCTCGGGTTCCGCCTGCGCGGCACCACCATCGAGATCGATCCGTGCATCCCCCGCGCCTGGCCGCGCTATGAGATCGATTTCCGGTATCACTCCGCCACGTACGCGATCGTCGTCGAGAACCCGAATGGGGTGAGCCGAGGGGTGGCAGCGCTGGAACTCGACGGCCAATCGCTTGCCGGTGGCGCCGCCGCGATCCCGCTCGCCGACGACGGCGCCACGCACCGAGTCCGGGTGGTTCTCGGCTAGACGCCGCGCCCCTCGGCCGGTCTCGCCTCCTCTGTCAAGGCTGCGGACGGTGCGATCCCGGCTTTAGAACTCATCTCCTATACTGCCCGTCCGGGCCGACATAGCTCAGCGGTAGAGCAGCTGTTTCGTAAACAGCAGGTCCTCGGTTCAAATCCGAGTGTCGGCTCCACTCCCTCGTTTCGTGCTCACTGAGAGCAGCCTGAGATCGTCGCTTGGCGCTCGACCTTGGCGCTCGACGTTGAAGAACGCGAAGCCTTGATGTGCCACGCGGTCGGCGTACGATGGGCGAGGCGTATGTCGGACCCAACGAAGGCACCCTCGATAGCAGGTGATCGGTACCTGTTGCTGGCCGACATCTCGGGCTATACGGCCTTCATGGCCAGCGTCGAACGCGCCCACGGCGTCGACTTCAGCGCCGGTATCCCCGCGGGGTACGCCGTCCTCGGCGAGCTGCTCGATGCCGTCGTCGAGGGGGTTCAGCCGGACTTCACGGTGATCAAGCTTGAAGGCGACGCGGTCTTTGCCATCGCGCCCGGACCGTCCCTGGACGGGCGTGGTGATGAGGTCCTCGATCGGCTCGAGGCGACATACGAGGCATTTCGCTCACGACGCGAAGAGGCGCGGGCCGCGCGGGATCACGTCTGCACTGCCTGCCCGGTCGTCGCCAACCTTGACCTCAAGATGGTCCTCCACCGAGGCCAGGCCGTCCGACAAACGGTTGGCTCTCGGACCGACCTCCTGGGCCCCGCCGTCAACGTTGTCCACCGACTGTTGAAGAACAGCATCCAGGCGCGCCTTGGCTACCGTCCGTATCTGTTCTTGACTGACGCGGCGGCGGCGGGGCTGCTCCTGGCGGAGTCCGGCGTTGCGCACCGCGAGGACTATCAGGACGTCGGTCCGATCTCCGGTCGCGTCGTGCCACTCGGCGCCGGCCCGGCGCTGGGGCAACTCGCGGGAGCCGCAGATGCGTCGGACGGTCTGTCCGCCGGAGTGTCGATTGGACGGTCGGAGGATCGGTAGATCCGATCACGGCGGCCGAGCGCTCTGCGGCGCTTGCATCGGCCGCACGATCGAAACGAAGACTGCTGACTGAGCGCCCTGAGCTCGCTGTTCCACGCTTGTGCCACAACGATCAGGCCGATCGAGTTCGAAACAGCCGGTCCTCGGTTCGAATCCGAGTGTCGGCTCCAGCGACCTCAACGATGAAGCGGGCACCGGGCGGGCCCGCTTCACGTTCTCACCCATTGACAGCCACTGGCGGCGGTTCGCATCCTGTTGCGTCGCGTTCGTGTGGAGGACCGCGTCCACCCGGGCGCTGCCGGATCCGTGATCAGTTGGCGCGCTGGACGCGCCGATTACCCCGGAACGGAGGGTGGCGATGCCCTCGGATGGACGAAGGACCGATGGGCGATGGCTTGTCACCGTCGCCGCCATCGTCGCCGGTGTGGTGGTCCTGGGCTGCGCGACAACGGGCCCGACGACCGGACCGTCGGGACCCTCGGGTAGCAGTTCACCGCCCGATGGGTCGATGACGCCGGCCGAGGGGCCGTCCGTCGCGCCGGCGGAGGTCGCGGCCGCCGCGGCCATGATCGATGCGACCGACCTCGACGACAGCGAGACGATCGCCGCCCTCCAGGGCATCCGATTCACGGACGCGGGCACCGCCGCCGCGCGCGCGGCGATCGAGGGCGGCGCCAAGGGCGACGAGCTGTGGGCAGCGACCTGGGTCTACGCCTCGTTCGCGACGGACCCCGAGCCGCTGCTCGCGCCCCTCGGCGCCGATGACCCGAGCACGCGACTCATGGCCGCGGCCGGGCTCGTGTCGCTCGGCAGGCTCGAGGGCTTCGACGTCCTCGTCGGCGAGCTGTCGTCGCCTGACTGGCTCGCCGGATCGCATCCGCCGACGACCATCGCCCGCTTTGCGGCCCACACCCTCGAGCGCTACACCGGGGTTGACCTGGGTCTCGACCCGTCGGCGACACCGGAGGCGGTCGCCACGGCCTGGGCGGCCTGGCTCGAGACGAGTCGCGATCGCATCACCTTCGAACCGGAGACCGCGACATGGTCCGTCCGATGAGGCGCTTCCTCGTCGCCCTCGCCCTGGCGTTCGCTGTCGGCGGCGGCGGGCTGGCGTCACCGCCGGTGGCCGAGGCCGGCCCGGCCTTCGTCCGGACCGTGATCGACCACAAGGCGAAGACGATCACGTTCAAGGCAGACATCGTCATCTACGCGGCCTGCGACCAGCCTCGCTGCGAGGTGAACGCCGACACGGCCAAGGCGATCAAGAAGTCGATCGAGGACACCTGGAACGACGGCAACAAGATCCGCTGCTACACGGTCAAGGTCGAGGTGTCCGTCGTGCCGGGCCCACCACCGTCTTCCACTGACGCCAGGGTCGGGATCCGGATCGACGGCAGCGGGGCGGCCTCCGGCAGCTTCGTGAGCAGTGAGCGAAGCGACAATCGCTGGAGCAGCGACGACCCGGCCGACCGGGTCGTCCCGGTCAACTCCGCCGAGCGGCCGTCGACATGGGCCAAGCACCCGGCCAACCGATACACCTACGCGCACGAGTTCGGGCACATCCTCGGGCTCGACGACACGTACACGACGGACGAGAAGGGGGCGCCGCACGATATTCCGGGCTCACCGCACGACCTCATGAACACCGGCATGTTCGAGAGCAACAAGCTTGCCCAGGAGACGCTCGATCGGCTGGGCAAACGGAACGGTGTCGACGAGAGCAAGCTCAAGTGCGGCTGGGTCTACCAGTTCGTGACGCCGCTCGGCGAGCTCCTGGGGCAGAAGTGCGATGGCATCGGCGGCACGTGGACGATCGCCGGGCTGGGCACCCTGGGCCCAGGCACGGTCTCCACGACCTACTCGATCACCATCGACGAGCAGTCGATGCAGGGAAGCTACACGTACACCGAGGTGATCAAGCCGACGGGCGGATCGACGACGACCGATGCTTCGGGCTCGGCGAAACTCAGGATCGACCCGACAGGCGTGGCGATCTTCGACCTCGTGCCGTCGAAGACAACGATCACGGCGATCGTGTTGGGGAAGAAGCAGACCGTGACCATCGAGAGCGAACCCGAAACCCTCTACTGGGAACCTGCGAAGGGTGAGTGCGACGGGTGAGCCGAGCAAGCTGACTCGGTGCCGCCGGCCCAGGCCCGGATCACCCGGAGCCCGGGGACATGGTCGTACTTGCGGCCATCGTGCGTATCGAGTAGATTGGTTCCTACCGTGACGAGTCGAGTAGGTGAGCGCGGCCAGATCACGATCGAGAAGGCCATCCGGGAGCAGCTCGGCATCTACGCCGGTGACGAGACCGCGCAGCGGGTCGAGGACGGACGGATCGTCATCGATGTCATCCCGGGGCGGCATCGACGGTCGCTTGCCGGCTCGTTGCGCGCGCGGACGACCCGAACACCACCAGACGAGGCCTGGGACGAGCTCCGCCGCGCAGCGTGGGAGACGCTCGATCCGGATCGACCGCGATGATCGGCGCGGACACGTCGGTCCTGGTCCGGTACCTCGTTGGGACGCCGCAGGATCAGGCGCAGCGAGCGCAGCGACTGATCGACGGCGGCGAGGAGATCGGTGTCTCGCCGGTTGCACTTGCCGAGTGCGCCCACGTCCTGCGCACGCAGTACGGGGTGGCACAGGCCGACATCATTGACAGCCTGATCGGGCTGGTGCAGCGCGAGAACATCCGGATCCTTGGGGGGCGGACGCAGCCGGTCGTCGAGATGCTCGTCCGCGCGAGGGCGCTTCCCGGCCGGCCGATCACGGACGCACTGATCGTCGCGACCGTGCTCGATGCCGGGGCAGTCCCGCTCGCCACGTTCGATCGGGAGCAGGTGCGCTACGGGGTCGCCGTCCGAGAACCGTGATCCAGCGTCCGCCGGGCGGTCACGACCGGGTGGGGATGCGGTAGAGGAAGGCGGCCAGGATGAGCCCCGTGGCGACGAGGCCCGCCCGCACGAGGGGATCGCCGACCAGGGCGATCGAGACGCCGAAGGTCAGGCCCACGAGGAGGAGCGCCCGGATCCGGACCCCGGGCGGCAGCGATCGGGACCGGCGCCACTCGACGATGATCGGGCCGAACGTCGGCTGGCCGAGCAGCCAGCCGTACAGCCGGGTGGACGCCCGCGCGTAGCAGGCAGCGGCCAGGAGCAGGAATGGGGTCGTGGGCAGCACCGGCAGGAAGATCCCCACGACGCCCACCCCGAGGCTGATCGTCCCGACGACCACCAGGACGACCCGGAGCGGCAACCGTCGGAGCGGCTGCCGCGCGTCCCGGCTCACTCGGCCGGCGTCCCCGGTCGCGGCGGCGCGGGGTTCGCCAGGCCCTCCACGACCTCGACATTCGGGAGCGTCAAAAGGATCGAGGACGGTGCGAGGACCTTCCAGCTCCGGCTGCCGCCGCCGAGGACGATCCGCCGCCGTTCCATCACCGCCGCATCCACCCAGAGCGGCATCCCTGCCGGAAGCCCGAAGGCGGTGACACCGCCGATCTCGTGACCGGTCAGCTCGCGGGTCTCGTCCGGCGAGGCGAACGACGCCTTGCGCGTGCCGAGCCTGTCGCGGACCGTGTGGTTGACATCGAGCCGGTGGGTCGCCAGGACGATGCACGCCGCGTAGACGGGCGGGTTCGACTTCCCGACCACGACGATGGTGTTCGCGCTGTCCTCGAGGGCGAAGCCGTAGGCGGCGCAGAACGC
>DATIUS010000282.1:0-10246 GCA_035466655.1 Candidatus Sulfomarinibacteraceae bacterium | reverse complement strand
AGGGCTCGGCCGAGGGTGACGGGCTCGGCAGGAGGGGCGGCAGCGTTGCGATTGCGCCGCCGCGTGCTGGATAGGTCTCCGGGATGGGGAGGCCGTAGCGGGTGATGATGAGGTTCGTCGTCGCGCCGAGGCGTGAGGCGTCCACGGTCCGGACGTCCTGTTCGGGCCGCAGGGCCGCGCTGAACGTCACGTTGCCGACGGCCGCGAGATGCGCGAGCTCCTCGGCAACGGCAATCGAGGCCCGGATGATGTACCAGGATCCGGACCGGGCGAGGATGACCACGTTCTGGTACGTCAGCTTCGTCGACCGATCGGTGTAGTACTGGCCTTCGGCGATGAGCTCCTGCGGGACGTTGACCGTGGCAGTCGCGAAGATGTCGACCGTCTCGCCGGCCCGGAGCAGTCCCCCGACCGCGGACGCGTCTGCCATCGTGATCGAGACCGCGCGCCATGCCTCGGAATCGGGCGCGACGGTCTCGGTCGGCCCGAGGATCGAGAAGCTGCCCCCGCCGGCTGCCGCAGCGATGAGGTTTGTGGTCACGAGCTGGTCCTTGAAGACCGTCACGGCGAGGACCCGGCCAATGAGCTCGTCCGGGGCGGCCACGACGCCCGTCGCGTTCGTCGCGTCGAGCGGGACCCGGCGGACGATCAGGTCGTCCGGCTCGATCGGCTTCCGGGCCGCGATGTCGCGCGCGGCCACGACGACCGCGACGGTCTTGATCTCCTCCTGGCCGGCCTGCTGCTGGGCCTGGTTGATGAGGAAGAAGGCCGCGCCGCCCGCGGCGATCGCGAGGATGAGCCCGAGCACGATGATCGCCTTGCCGCGGCGATTCGTGTCCTTGTATTCCATCTCCATCGGTGATCCGTGCCTCCCGGTCGATGCGGTCGCCGCGCGGCGCCGCGAGGATGTGCCGTGCCCGTCCGGCTAGTTCCAGGGCACCAGGCGCGCCACCTGACCGCGACGCAGCTGGGAATCGTTCATGTCGGTGATGACGGGCGTGATCGCGTAGGCCGAGACGACGTTCGCGTCCGCTGCGGCGATCCGCATGACGGCGAACCCGGCGATGTCGACGTACTCCTGGTTGCCGGCGCTGCCGACGCCGCCGACGTCCACCGTGATCTGGACGAGGTGCGTGACCGGGCGCGAGACGGCGTCGCCGTTCATGCCCGTGGCCCGAACCGTGAAGGTGTGCATGCCGGGGGCCATCGTCCCTGTGGAGATCGAGAGCAGTGCGTGGGCTCCCGTTCTGGTGGGACTGACGCTCGTCACGTCGAACGAGATCGATCCGACGCCGGGTGGCAGCGGGCCGTCCACGGAGAGGGAGACCGGGTTGCCGAAGGCGGTGTTCTTGTTCGGGCTGTTGGTCAGCTCCAGGTCGAAGGTCGCTGTGCCGCCGGCGGCGACATCGACGCTTGTCGTGGCGGAGGTGAACGTGAAGTCGCGGGTCACCGAGCCGACCTTCACCGCGAACGGCTCGACCTTCGTCGTGAGGTACGGGCTCCCGGCCTGGCCCTGGACCCACAGCGTGTAGATGCCGTCGGGTGCCCCGGCGGTCGTGATGTTCGTGAGGTCGACGGCCTGTCCGGACCCGAGCGCCGGGGAGACCGGGTTCGGCGTGTAGGTGATCGCCGCCGCGCCGCCGGTCATCGTCCCGGTGGTCAGCGGGTTGAGCGGGTCGAGGAGATCGGCGAGGGTGCCCATCGTCACCGTTCCCGAGAACGCCTGGTTGCGCGACACCTTGAGCGAGCCGGCGCTTGCGGTCGTGCCGCTGGTGGGCAGAACGACCTGGCCCGGTGGGGTGATCGCGAAGTCCGGGATCGCCATGACGTTGCCCGGGTAGACCAGGACGAGGATCTCGTCGCCAGGCACAAACCGGCCCGCCATCGCGGCGATGGCGATCCCCGTCGCGTTGCCGGACATGATCGCGACCTGGTCGTTGGGGTCGGGCGGTGTGACGACCGAGGGGAACATCGGGCCGGGGTAGCCCTGCATGATCCAGCCGGCCTCGAGGTCACGCAGGGTGTTCGCGTTCGTCGAGGGCGAGACGCCGTTGTAGTAGAGCTGGGAACCGGCGCTCGCGAAGTTCCGGATGTCGAGGGCCACGAAGCCTCGGAAGTCGGCCCCGTTGTTCGGCTGGGCGCCCTGCCCGAGGATCGCCAGGATCGGGCCGTGGTGGGCGGGGTCCGAGCCGGGCGTGACGGCGTCGAAATCGGACCCGGGGGTCGGGGCCGTGCGCAACGCGGGGTCGGCTTCCGAGCCGAGACAGGACGTCTCGGCCGTGGCGAAGAAGTCGGTGAACCAGGCCGGGTTGTCCGTGCACGGATATGCGGCCCCCGTGTTGGGGCCGGGCGTGTTGATATAGCGGCGCACGGCGATCGGCAGGAGGTCGCCCAGAAGCCGGACCCGGGCGCGGGCACCGATCGCCTGGTTGCCGAGGCCGACGACGCGCCCGAACGTGTAGCCGATCGTGTTCTCGACGGCGACGCGCACCTCGCCCCCGGAGACGATGATCCCGTTGAGCAGCCGCGACGGGGTGCCGGCGTAGCCGTTCTCGTAGACCGGCACGGTGGGCGGGAGCGACGCGACGACGCCGTTCGGGTCGCCCAGGAAGTTCCGGGCCAGCGAGTTCTGGGCGGCGATGACCGCGTCGGCGTCGGAGGCCCCCCGGACGAGGGCGTTCGCCGCCGCGAGCGCCGCGGCGTCAGCGGCGTTCTGGAGGAACCGGCGCTCGCTGTAGAAGCGGCCGATGTCCACGGCCACGCCGGCAGCCGCGATGAGCCCGGCAACCGCGAGGGCGAAGATGACGACCACCTGGCCGCGTTCGCGGGCGGGGGCGGGCAGACGGCCGAGCTTGCGGCCGGCCGTGCGACCCGGCGCCTGTCCCGGCGCCAGGGCGGGCACCCACGTGACCATCAGTTGATGACCATCGTGACTTCGCCGGTCAGGATCATCCGGCCGCCGGGATCGTGCGGCAGGAGCGCCGCGACGAGGGGGATGAGCAGGTCCTGGTGGTAGCGGACCTGGACGGTGACCGACTGGCCCGTCCTCGGATCGCTGTCGGCGGCGCCGCCGGGAATCTCGTAGCTGACCGTGAGATCGCCGTTGGTGAAGGCGTCGCCGCTCTGGACCCAGGTTCCCGACGTCGTGAACTGCGGCGGGTCCGGCGACAGGAGGTTGAGCGAGTTCTGGAACGTGTTCAGGACGACGTCATTGCGGGCCGCGTCATTCTGGCCGGCGCTGAGGGTCCGGTCGTAGACGTAGATCGAGGCCTCGCGCGCCCCCTCGCGGGTGGCGTTCGTGATGGTGATGTAGGCGTTGAAGATGAACCCGAACTGGATGATCCCGAGAAGGATCAGGAAGAGCGGCGTCAGGATGAGGGCGAACTCGACCAGGCTCTGCCCCTCCGCGCGGGAGCGGCGGCCTCGGTCCCGGTTCGGGCGGGCCGTGAAACGCATGCGTTGATATCGACCTCGGTGCGGCCTGTGCCATGTCAGTCTCCGGGTCGCGGCTCCCAAGGGGTATGGGTGGTCAGTACCGCCTGGCCGCCCCAACGGTCACCCTGTGAACAGACGTTCGATATCGGTTCCGGCTCTGATAAACTCGAGCCGTGCCCGATTTCCGTCTCGTCGCCCCATTTGAGCCGACCGGGGACCAGCCCGGAGCGATCGAGCGCCTGACCGACGGCCTGGCCCGCGGCCTCCGCCACCAGACGCTCCTCGGAGCGACCGGGACCGGCAAGACCGCGACCATTGCGTGGACGATTCAGGCGGCCAACCGCCCCACGCTCGTGCTGGCCCACAACAAGACGCTCGCGGCGCAGCTGTACGCGGAGTTGCGCGAGTTCTTCCCGGACAACGCCGTGGAGTACTTCGTGAGCTACTTCGATTACTACCAGCCGGAGGCGTATCTGCCCCGGTCGGACACGTACATCGAGAAGGACTCCAGCCGGAACGACGAGATCGACCGGCTCCGCCACGCCGCGACCCACGCGCTGTTCGAGCGGCGCGATGTCATCGTCGTCGCCTCGGTGAGCTGCATCTACGGCATCGGCGCCCCGGTGGACTACGGGGCGACCGTCCTCCGACTGCGCGTCGGCGGCCAGTACCGGCGCGACGCGGTCCTCCGGCACCTCGTGGACCTCCAGTACCAGCGCAATGACCAGGCACTCACGCGCGCGCGCTTCCGCGTGCGCGGGGACACGCTCGAGTTCCAGCCCGCCTCGGAGGAGCGGCTCGTCCGGGTCGAGTTCTTCGGCGACGAGGTCGAGCGGATCACGGAGCTGGACCCGTTGACCGGCGAGCTCCTCGCCGAGCGGAAGGAGGTCAACGTCTATCCGGCGACCCACTTCGTGACGCCGGCCGACAAGCTGAAGGAGGCGATCGTCGACATCGAGGCGGAGATGGAGGAGCGGGTCGGTGCGCTCGAGGCCGAGGGCCGGGCGCTCGAGGGCGCGCGGCTCCGCCAGCGGACGACCTTCGACCTCGAGATGCTCCGTGAGCTCGGCTACTGCTCCGGCGTCGAGAACTACTCCCGTCATCTCGCTCGCCGCGAGGCGGGGAGCCGGCCCTGGACGCTGCTCGACTATTTCCCGCCGGATTGGCTCCTCGTCGTGGACGAATCGCACATGACGATCCCGCAGGTGGTCGGCATGTACAAGAACGATCGAACGCGCAAGGAGATCCTCGTCGACTTCGGGTTCCGGCTGCCGTCGGCGCTGGACAACCGGCCGCTCACCTTCGAGGAGTTCGAGGCGACGGTCAGCCAGGCGGTGTACATGTCCGCGACGCCCGGGCCGTACGAGCTGGAGCGTAGCCAACGGATCGTCGAGCAGCTGATCCGCCCGACCGGGATCGTGGACCCGGTGATCCACGTGCGCCCCACGGAGGGTCAGATCGACGACCTGCTCGAGGAGATCCGGGTCCGGGTGGAGCGCGGGGAGCGGGCCATCGTCACGACCCTCACGAAGCGGATGGCCGAGGACCTGACCGACTACCTGCGCGAGCTCGGCGTCAAGGTCCAGTACCTCCACGCCGAGGTGGACACCCTCGAGCGGGTGGCGATCCTGCGGGACCTGCGCCTCGGGATCTACGACGTGATCGTCGGGATCAACCTCCTTCGGGAGGGGATCGACCTGCCCGAGGTCACGCTCGTCGCGGTCCTCGACGCCGACAAGGAGGGCTTCCTGCGAAGCGCCTGGTCGCTCATCCAGATGACCGGCCGGGCGGCGCGCAACATCGGCGGCGAGGTCGTGATGTACGCGGACCGGGTGACCGACTCGATGCGCGCGGCGATCGACGAGACGAACCGACGCCGGGCGGTGCAGGAGCGCTATAACCTCGAGCACGGGATCGAGCCCCGGACGATCATCAAGGGGATCCGGGACCTGAACGACCAGCTCCGTGCGGTCGCGGAATCCACGGTCGTCTATGCGTCCGAGCGCGAGGCCCGCGATGCCCGGCTCTCAGAGCTGGACACGAAGAAGGTGGAGCAGCTCGTGGCGCGGATGGAGGCGGAGATGCGGGCGGCAGCGAAGGAGCTCGAGTTCGAGCGGGCCGCCGCGCTTCGCGACGAGATCCAGCAGGTCCGGCTCCGGGTGCTTCAGGAGGACCAATCCGTCATCGTCGGCCGGGCCGCGGAGATTGCTGCATCGGCGCGTCCGGCGACGCACGGGAAGGGCGGCCGGCCGGGTGCTCCGCCCGAGCCCGAGGGGGCTGTCCTGGAGGTCGCGTCGGTGACCGTCATGGCGGTTGGCGAGGAGCCCGTCGGGGGCGGGGTCGCGGGCACCGGGGAAGGGGACGGGGACGGTTCGGGCACCGCGTCGGACTGGCTGCCCGGTATCCGCGACGAGCACGAGGATCAGGCCGGCTGGCAGGCCCGCTGGCTGGACCGACCCACCTGGGACCGAACGGTGACGCCGAACATCAAGCGACGGACCGGCTCGCGGCCCGCGCGCCGGCGGTGACGGTGCGCTACGCGATCGATGTTGCGCCGCTCGGGGACCTCGCGGATCCGGTTGCGATCGTGCGGCTCGCCAAGGCCGCCGAGGCGGCAGGCTGGGACGGCCTGAGCACATGGGACTCGCTCGGCGTGTCGATGGGGACGGTGGCGGCGGACCCGTTCGTGACCCTGGCGGCGGTCGCCGCGTCGACCGAGCGGCTCCGGCTCATCCTGTCGGTCGCCGTGCTCCCCAGGCGACGGCCGCAGCTCCTCGTGCAGTCCACAGGGACGCTGGACCGGATCAGCGGCGGGCGGCTGGTCCTCGGGATCGGGGCGGGAGCGGACCCGGGAGACTTCGAGGCGTTCGGTGAGGGCGCTCCGCTGTCCGAGCGCGTCGCCTTGATGGACGCTGCGCTGCCGGTCGTCGATCGATGGCTGCGCGGCGAGGCGGCACGCCTGGACCAGCCGGGCGCCGCGGAGGTCGCCGTCGGGCCGCGCCCGCTCCAGGTTCCCCGGCCGCCGGTCTGGTTCGGCGGCATGCGGCCCGGCGCCCTCCGCCGCGCGGCCCGCTGGGACGGCTGGATCGCCCTCGCCACCTCGGACGACGGGTCGGAGATGGTGCTCTCGCCGGATGCGCTCGGCGAGATGATCGGCCGCGTCAACGCGGAACGCGCGGGCCTTGGGCGCTCGGACGAGCCGTTCGACGTCGCCCTCTTCGCGCGCAGCGACCTGGGGGGCGCGAACGTCGCGGGGGCATACGCTGCTGCCGGCGCCACCTGGTGGCTGGAGAGCCTGTCGCCGATGCGCGGCTCCCCGGACGAGCTGCTGGCCGTGGTCGAAGCGGGCCCACCTCGTCTGCCGGCATCGGCGGCGAAATAGACGTTCTGGCCGATGTGCCCTGCCTCGAGCAGGGCGTAGCGATAGGAAGAACGCCCGGTGATCCTCACCATGAGCGCACTGGGCACTCGCCAGCCGCAGCAGGGTTCACAGACCCGTCGAGGTTGTGTTGCCGCCGACACGAATCGCCTTGGATCCCGGCTCGCCCTGGACGCGGCTCACGGATCAGGTCCCGGTTGTGTCGCCTCGCACACAGGAAGCCGGACCGCAAGGCAAGACACGAGGGGCGCACGGTGAGGCTCCCAGCCTGGCAGCTATCACGAACACCTGTTCTGTTTGCAGCGCTTCCGGTACACTGCCGGCGTGCCCCTCGATCGGATCGTGGTTCGCGGCGCGCGCGAACACAACCTCAAGAACGTCACCCTCGACTTCCCGCGTGACCGCCTCGTGGTGATCACCGGCCTCAGCGGGAGCGGGAAGTCCAGCCTCGCGTTCGACACGATCTACGCCGAGGGCCAGCGCCGCTACGTCGAGAGCCTGTCGGCGTACGCGCGGCAGTTCCTCGGCCAGATGGAGAAGCCGGACGTCGACCAGATCGACGGCCTCTCCCCGGCGATCTCGATCGACCAGAAGGGCGCCAGCCGGAACCCGCGATCGACCGTGGGGACGGTCACCGAGATCTACGACCACCTGCGGCTCCTGTTCGCCCGGATCGGGCACCCGCACTGTCCCGCCTGCGGGCGCGAGATCGAGCGCCAGACCGTGCAGCAGATCGTCGATCAGGTCCTCGCAATGCCGGAGGGGACGCGGCTCCTCGTCCTCGGTCCGTTGATCAAGGACCGCAAGACGGAGGGCGACCGGGTCTTCGAGGCGGCCAGGAAACAGGGATTCGTGCGCGTGCGCGTGAACGGCGAGACCTACGACCTCGCCGACGCGCCGACCCTCGACAAGTACAAGCGCCACTCGATCGAGGTCGTCGTGGACCGGTTCGTCGTGCGCCGGGCCGAGGCGCCCGAGGACTGGGCACGCGACGCCGCCGGCCACCCGATCGATCCCTCGACCGGGGAGGCCGTCCAGGACCCGGACGCGCCCCGCCTCGCGGATTCCATCGAGACCGCCCTCCGGCTCGGCGAGGGCATCGTGCTCATCGCCCCGGCGCCGCGAGAGGGCGAGCCGCCCGCGTTCGAAGAGCGCCGCTTCTCCGAGCGCTACTCCTGCCCGTATGACGGCACGACGATCGACGAGCTCGAGCCGCGAAGTTTCTCGTTCAACTCGCCCCACGGGGCCTGCCCGACCTGCACCGGCCTCGGCACCCGTCTCGAGATCGACCCCGAGCTGGTCATCCCGGACCGCTCGAAGAGCGTCCTCAAGGGTGCGGTCGTGCCGTGGTCACGAATGCCGGCGGACGCCTCGTGGCGGATGAAGATCACCGAGGCGGTCTTCGA
This sequence comes from Candidatus Sulfomarinibacteraceae bacterium, assembly GCA_035466655.1. Lineage (GTDB taxonomy): Bacteria > Chloroflexota > Limnocylindria > Limnocylindrales > CSP1-4 > UBA5189. The sequence continues at coordinate 2,026 of DATIUS010000282.1, read as the reverse complement.
GGCTCACGGCTGGGATCCGAAGGCGCCGCTCCGCGACCTGCCGCCCGAGGCACTCCAGCACCTTCTCTACGCGACGAAGGACGAGAAGGTCGTCATCCGCTACAAGCACGAGCGGGGTGAGAACTCGTACGTCGCGACCTTCGAGGGCGTCGTCACGAACCTCGAGCGCCGCTACCGCGAGACGGATTCGGAGTACATCAAGACCGAGCTCGAAAAGTTCATGGTCGAGCGGCCGTGCCCGGCCTGCGCCGGCAAGCGGCTCCGGCCCGAGGCACTCGCCGTGACCGTGGACGGGCGGGACATCTCGGACGTCTCCGACCTGGCGATCACGGATGCGCTCGCCTGGGCCGAGGACCTCGCCGCGCGGGTGACCGAACGGGAGCGGACGATCGCGTATCAGGTCCTCAAGGAGATCCGGGCTCGGCTCGGCTTCCTCGTCGACGTCGGGCTCGACTACCTGACGATCAACCGGACGAGCCAGACGCTCTCCGGCGGGGAGGCCCAGCGGATCCGCCTTGCAACTCAGATCGGGACGACGCTCATGGGCGTCCTGTACATCCTGGACGAGCCGTCGATCGGGCTTCACCAGCGGGACAACGCGAAGCTCATCGCGACGCTCACCCGGTTGCGCGACCTCGGCAACACCGTGCTCGTCGTCGAGCACGATGAGGAGACGATCCGGACCGCCGACTGGGTGATCGACATTGGACCCGGAGCGGGGGAGCACGGAGGCGAGATCATCGCCAACGGGCCCCTCGAGGCGGTCCTCGCCGAGCCACGGTCCGTGACCGGTGCCTACCTTCGCGGCGAGCGAGCCGTGCCCGTGCCGGCCGGCCGGCGTCCGGGCAACGGCCGACGTCTGTCGATCCGTGGTGCCAGGGCTCACAACCTGCGCGGCGTGGACCTTGCGGTTCGCCTCGGGACATTCACGGCCGTCACCGGCGTGTCGGGGAGCGGCAAGTCGACGCTCATCACGGAGGTTCTCTACCGGGCCATGGCCCGCGAGCTCCACGGCTCTCGCGAGATGCCCGGGGCCCACGACGCGCTCGAGGGCGCCGAGCAGGTCGACAAGATCATCGAGATCGACCAGAGCCCGATCGGCCGGACCCCGCGCTCCAACCCGGCGACGTACACGGGGCTGTTCGGCACGATCCGCGAGCTCTTCGCCGCGACTCCCGAGGCACGCCTCCGCGGCTACAAGCCGGGCCGCTTCTCGTTCAACGTCAAGGGCGGGCGGTGCGAGAACTGCAAGGGCGACGGGATCATCAAGATCGAGATGCAGTTCCTCCCGGACGTCTACGTCCCGTGCGAGGTGTGCAAGGGGGCCCGCTACAACCGCGAGGCGCTCGAGATCCACTACAAGGGCCGGTCGATCGCCGACGTCCTCGAGATGACCGTCGCGGAGGCGGTCGAGTTCTTCGCCCCGGTGCCGTCGGTGGCCGCCAAGCTGCGGACCCTCAACGACGTCGGGCTCGGGTACATCCACCTCGGCCAGCCGGCAACGACCCTGTCGGGCGGCGAGGCGCAGCGGGTGAAGCTGTCGACCGAGCTCTCGAAACGGGCAACCGGCAAGACGCTCTACGTCCTCGACGAGCCGACGACGGGGCTCCACTTCGCCGACGTCGAGAAGCTCCTCCAGGTCCTCCACCGGCTCGTCGACGCGGGCAACACGGTCCTCGTCATCGAGCACAACCTCGACGTCATCAAGACCGCCGACTGGATCGTGGACCTCGGGCCGGAGGGCGGCGCCCGCGGCGGGCAGATCATCGCCGAAGGGACACCCGAGGACGTCGCGGCCATCCCGGGCTCGGCCACCGGGGAGTACCTGGCCCGAGTGCTCCGCGGGGAGCCGCTCGTGCCGCTCTCGCACGTCACATTCGCTGAAGAAGCGGGGCGGCGGCGCGCCGTGGCAGAGACGTCGGCGGGCCTCGTGGCGCCACTGGCCGACGCGCCCGGATCTGATGCCGTTCCCGCGCGCGCGCCCGCGCGCCAGGAGGCGGTCGCGACGCGCACCCGTGGCTGACCG
>DATIUS010000281.1:0-14327 GCA_035466655.1 Candidatus Sulfomarinibacteraceae bacterium | reverse complement strand
CGATGAGCGGCGGGTCGGATCGCCGGACGGTGCCGAGCTCGGCAGCGAGGAGGTCCTCATGCTGCTCCTCGAGTCGCGCGCTGGGCCGCTGGACATCCTCCCGACGCACCGCGTCGTCCTCGGCCTGGGGGATCCGGGCGTGACGGCGCTCGTGGCCGGGCTCGACGGGGCGTTCGAGGTGGAGCGGGGCGTTGGCGTCGAGCGACTGATCGGTGCGTTCGGCTCGCTCGCGGCCCCAAGCGGCGGCCTCGGGCGGTTCGGGCTCTGGACCCGGAGCGGCGGGGCAATCCTGCGGGCCCGGCGGCAAGCCCTGGAGAGGTACCTGCCGCCCGGCGGCCCCGCCCTCCGTCGCCTGGACGTCAGCCTGCTCGGGGCGTCCCTCGAGATGCTCGTGGGAATCGACGCGGCGGTGATCGCCGCCGGCGACCGGATTGCCTACGTGAAGGACGCGGAGGAGGCAGTCGCCCTGGTCCGCGACGGGACCGCCGGCGCCGACGCGGTGTTCCTGCTGGAGCCCACGCCGGCGGCCGAGATCCTGGCGGTCGCGGCCGACGGCGACGTGATGCCCCAGAAGAGCACCTACATCTACCCGAAGGCCCTGACCGGCCTCGTCATCAACCCGCTGGAAGGCTGATCCGATGCCCGAGCCGACCCCCGACGACATCCTCGCGCGCGCCCAGGTTCCGCAGGCCAACGGCCGGCCGGTCAGGAAGGACGAGATCGAGATCAGCGAGCGCGGGGTCTACGTCGAGTCGTGGCTGCCCGAGCGGCGGAGCCGGCGCAAGCCGCTCCTGTTCGTCCACGGCGAGCTCGGCGGGTCGTGGGTCTGGGAGCGCTATCTCGGCTACTTCGCCGGACGTGGCTGGGAGGGCCACGCGCTCAACCTCCGCAACCACCATTGGAGCCAGACCGCGGATCCAGCCGAGCTGTCGTTCGAGCTCTACGTGGACGACGTCGGGTCCGTGATCGACCGCCTCGGCAGCGGGGTCGTGGTCGTCGGCCACGGGATGGGCGGACTGCTCGCGATGAAGGCCGCGGAGCGCCACCCGATCTCGGGGATCGTCCTCGTCGCGTCGGAGGTGCCCGGCGAGCTTCGGCTGCCGGCTCACCAGCACACGCTCCGCGAGATCCCCGAGCTGTTCGGCCGGTCGGTCATCGGCTGGGAGACGCTTCCCGAGAAGCTCCAGCGGGATCATCGCGACCTCACGATCGGTGACATCCTCCGGATCCAGCACCTCATGGGCCAGAAGCCGCACGAGTCCGGCCGTGCCCGGCGGGCCATGCTCCGCGGGATCCGCGTGGATCGTCGGGTCTTCCACGAGATCCCGCGGCTCGTGATCGGGGCCGGCCTGGACCGGCAGGTCCCCGTCGAATCGGCGGAGCGCCTCGCGGAGTGGCTCGAGGCGCCCTACGAGCCGTTCGCCGCCCACTCGCACTACGGCCTCGTCCTCGGCGAGGGAAGCTACGGCCAGGTCGCCGACGCGATCCGCGTCTTCCTCGAGACGAACCGGCTGTAGGCCCTGCCGCCCCGGGGCGGGGTCCGGCGACCGGCCCCCCAGTCCTGATTCCCCGACAGCGATGCACCGGTCGGGACTCGTGGTCCCTTTCGCGGCCGGATCACCAGACCTGATCGCCGATTCGCGTCGGATCCGGGTCTGCCGGTCCGGTTCGCGTCAGCCGGGGCGCGAAATCGGGACTGGTGGTCCAGTCGGCCGCTTGGACGCGGCGGCCGCGGTCGCACGCTGCTTCTTGGCCCGCTTCCCCTTGCCCGGCTCGATGGGTGGGTTTGTCACCCCCGGGACTCGATTGGTATGATCCGCCGGCTCGCGAGTCGGCTCCCGGCATCGAGCGAGCGCCCGTGCCGCATTCGTCTAGAGGCCCAGGACACCGCCCTCTCAAGGCGGAGACCACCGGTTCGAATCCGGTATGCGGTACCAATCTCAACGCCAATCGTCCCGATCTATCGGCAATGACGGTCGATCCCGGCCGCGGGCGGGAGGCCCGGGCGCGTCTCCGCCTCCGCGTGGCCCCGCGCGTCTTCGCGCCGTTCCTATCGCGTCGTGACGTACAGGTCCTGCGACCCCTCCCCGCCAGCGCGGGTCGAGCCGAAGTAGAGCGTTGCTCCGTCCCAGGACAGCGAGGCCCGCAGGTCGTTGGTGCTGCTGTTGACGGAGCTGCCCAGGTTCGTCGGCGCCGACCACGGGTCGGAGGTGCTCGCACGGGTCGACGTCCACAGGTCGATCCCGCCGATGCCACCGGCGCGTGTCGAGTCGAAAAAGATCTCGAGTCCGTCGCGCCGCAGATTGGGGCGCGAGTCGTTGGCCCCGGTGTTCAGGCCCGATGCGAGCACCGGCGCACCGAATGAGGTGCCGTCGAACGCGCTCACGTAGATGTCGTCGTTCCCAGCGCGCCCGCTCGAGAAGTAGAGCTCGGTCTCGAGGAGGTACGGGCCCGCCTCGCCGGAAGCGCTGTTGACCGTGCCGCCGAGGTTCAGCGGGGACGCCCAGCCCCGGGTCGCGTGCAGCCGCGTCGCGTAGAGGTCGCCGCCGCCGTAGCCGCCCGGTCGCGTGCTGACGAACAGGAAGGTCTTGCCATTGCGATGCGCGGTCGGGCAGAGCTCGTCAGCCGCGCTGTTGACCTCCGTGAAGTTGATCGGGTTACCCCAGGTGCCGTCATCACCGCGGAGCGAGTACCAGATGTCGAGCCCGCCCGCGCCCCCCGCGCGGCCTGAGGCGAAGTAGAGGACGTCATCGCGCTGGGCGACGAAGGCGCAGCCCTCGAGCGCCGCCGTGTTCAGCGAGCCGCTCGTGCCCGGGATCGATTCGGCGTTCACCGCCGGCGACCACGCACCGAAGCTCATCGCCGCCGCCGCGGTGGCCAGGGAGAGGACGGCAACGGCCGCCGTCGTGGCGGCACTGATGGTCCGCAGGATGCGCATCTTCGGTCCTCCGCTCGGCACGCCGAGCATTTGCCCCCCCGACGTCAACCGAGAAGATCCGCCCTGATTCGCCTTGTGCCTATTCGCCGTTCGGCGTATTTTCCCGGCGTGTTCCTCCGGCGAGCCGACCACGAGGCGGTCCTGGGGTTCCTGGCGGACGTCAGCGGGCTCGAGTTCGACACGCCGTACCCCCGCGAGGTCGTCGTCCGTCTCGGGGACCTGGTCCCGTGCGCGGACATGGCCTACCAGGAGCTCGACTTTGATGCCGGTCGGACCCGAGCGATGGTCGGGATCGACGGGGACGACACGGCGGACGAGACGGCGGACGACGACCTCTACTGGAGCATCGGTCCGTGCCCGATCTCGCAGTACCGGATCACGACGGGCGATCTGGCCACGGTGCGGATGTCCGATCTCATCGATCGAAGTCAGTACCACGAGCTTCCCGTCTACCGGGAGTACTTCGCGCCGTTCGGGATCGACCACGTGATGGACCTCGGCCTGCCGGTCGCGCCCCGGCGGCATCGCTCATTCATCTTCTTTCGGCAGGCCGGCGAGCACGACTTCACCGAGCGCGACCGCGCCGTCCTCGAGCTGCTTCGACCACACCTGTCGGCCCTCGAGGCGACCGCGGCGCTCCGACGTCAACTCACGGACGTGCTCCAGGCGAGCGAAGGAAACCCGGAGCCCGACGTCTACCGGGGGCTGACCGCACGCGAGCGCGAGATCGTCGAGCTGGTGGCGGAGGGCAAGACGAACGCCCAGATCGCGGCGCAGCTGTGGGTCGCGCCAAGCACGGTGAAGAAGCACCTGGAGCACGTCTACGAGAAGCTCGGCGTCGGTCGGCGGACCGCCGCCGCCACCTACGCCCGCGCATCCCGGTAGCCGAGGTCCGTCGATCGGGCGGCAGACCGCAGAGCGCGTCCGGCGTCAGAGCCGATAGACTCGGCGGCCATGAACCCGCCGCCGGCACGCCGACTCGTGATCCTCACCGAGGGGCAGTGGCACGTCCACAACGCGAAGACCGCGATGGGCGTGATCCGCTACGGCACGGACCGGGTCGTGGCACTCCTTGACTCGGCGATCGCGGGGCGGAACGTCGCCGAGTGGATGCCCGGCCGGGACATCCCGGCCGTCGCCTCCATGGCCGAGGCGCTGGCGTTGCCCGAGCGGCCGGACACCCTCCTGATCGGGATCGCCCCGACCGGGGGGCGACTGCCGGAGAGCTGGCGGGCCACGATCCTGGAGGCGATCGAGGCCGGTCTCAGCATCCACTCGGGGCTCCACACGTTCCTCGGCGACGACCCGGAGTTCGCCGCGGCAGCCGCGGCGGCCGGCGTCGAGATCGTCGACTACCGGCGGCCGCCGGATCGGCTCGAGACGGCCGTCGGGCGGCGGCACAAGCCAGGTTCGCGAGTGATCCTGACGGTCGGGACGGACTGCGCGATCGGCAAGATGTCGGTCGCGTTGGAGCTCCGGCGCTCGGCGCTCGCGGCGGGTGACGCGGCGGTCTTCGTCCCGACCGGGCAGACGGGGATGATGATCGACGGCTGGGGCGTCGCCGTGGATCGGGTGATCAGCGACTTCGTCCAGGGGACCGTCGAGTGGATGCTCGAGGAAGGGGAGTCACGGGGCGACTGGCTGATCGTCGAGGGGCAGGGTTCGCTCGACCACCCGGCGTACTCGTCGGTGACGCTCGGGCTCATCCACGGGGCGACGCCGCACGCGATGGTGATGGTCCACAAGCCGGGACTCACCGAGCACGACTGGGACCACCTGCCCGACGTGTCGTTCCCGATCGCTCGGCTGCCCGAGTTCATCCGCCTCCACGAGTCCGTCGCCGGCCTGATCGCGCCCTCGAAGGTCGTGGCGGTCGCCTGCAACACCTCGCTCTACGGGGACGAGGCGGAGGCGCGCCGCGTCATCGAGGCGATCGAGGCGGAGACGGGACTTCCCGCCGACGATCCCGTCCGGTTCGGGGCAGACCGGCTCTGGCGCGACATCCACGCCGCGGTCGAGGGTCTACCGTGGGTTCGCGACAACGACGCTCGGGGCGCCGCGTGAGCCTCCGCCTTCGCCACGAGGTCCTCCGGCTCGCGCTCCGCGACCCGTTCCGCATCGCCCGGTCCGAGCACGGCGCCGGGCGAGCGATCACGACGGTCGTCGTCGAGCTCGAGGACGACCGGTTCCCCGGCATCGTCGGCTTCGGCGAGGGCTACCCGGATCGCTTCTACGGGGAGACGCCCGAGTCGATGGCGGCGGTCCTGCCGCACCTGCTCGGGGCGGTGGGCGAACCCGACCCTTCCGCCGCGGGCCTCGCGGCGGCCGGGGACGCGATGCGCGATGCGATCCGCTGGAACGGCGGCGCGAAGTGCGCTCTCGACACCGCCCTCCACGATCTCGTCGGGAAGGTGCTCGGACGGCCGGTCCACGAGCTGCTCGGTCTGTCGGCGGAGATTCCGCCGACCGATTTCACGCTCGGGCTCGACGAGCCGGCGATCGTCGCCGATCGTGCCCGCCGAGCATCGGGGTTCCCGGCGCTGAAGATCAAGTGCGGCGGACCCGCGGACCTTGCCACGCTCCGGGCGGTCCGCGACGCCTACGACGGCCCGCTCCGCGTGGACGCCAACACCGGCTGGACACCCGAGATCGCCGTCGCGATCCTGCCCGAGCTCGTACGGCTGGGCGTCGAGCTCATCGAGCAGCCGTTCCCGGCCCGCCGTCTCGATTGGCTGGCTGACTTCCAGTCACGCTCGGAGCTGCCCATCGTGGCCGACGAGTCGTGCGTCGCGGACGAGGACCTCGACGGGCTGGTCGGCGTCGTCGCCGGCGTCAACGTGAAGCTGGCGAAGTGCGGCGGCCCCGGGCCGGCTGCCCGGATGCTCGCGCGGGCGCGCGCCCTGGGGTTCCGGACCTTCCTCGGTTGCATGGAGGAGACCTCGATCGTCATCGCGGCCTCGGCCGCGGTCGCGTCGCTGGCCGACTGGGTGGACCTGGACGGCAACCTCCTCCTCGCCGCGGACCCGTTCGATGGCCTCGAGCTGGGCTCCGACCACGCCTGGCGGCTGTCCGATCGGCCGGGACTCGGGGTGGCGCGGCGCGCATCCTGAGCCGTTCGTCGTGCCCCGGGGCCCCCGGCCGGGGCCGTGGACGAGGTGTGGACAAGTTCGTGGACGAAAAGGTGGAGAACACCCCTTCCGGCCCGGCGGGCGCCGGACGTACCATGACCGCTGTCGGTTGCGAGCCCCCGGGAGGGATCCTCCGACACCCGGAATCATCGCCGCCGTTCACGGCACGATCTCGCCGTGGCCGCGTCGGCCTTGCCTTGCCCCGAAGGCACGAGGAGGAGAGGGATCGATGGTCGCGCGCCCAGCGCCGGCACCGGCGCCCTCGGCGGATGCCGTTGAGTTCGTGAAGTTCTGCTACGCGCGCCGGAAGGTGGGATGGCCGGAGCTGTATGACGAGATGTGCGGGGTGGCGAGCCGCGGGCTCTTCCGCGGCTGGGGCCCAGATGACCTCGCACCCCACGGGATCGGGTTCACCCTGCGCGAGATGCCGGCGCTCGCGGCGCTCGTGATGGAGATCGTCAACGAGGATCGCGCGCGGGCCAGGGTCCGCACCGCGGCTGCCCTCGCCCCCGCCGGCTGACCCCGCCCCGGAGGCAGCCCCCGCCCGGAGGTAGCCCCGGCTCCGGAGGCAGCCCCGGAAGCCTGCCTGCAAGACCCGCCTTGTTACCAGGAGGCGCGCCGTTCGCATGAATGAGCGTGGCCGGCCGCCAGTTCGAGCAGGAATCCGCTCGAACTCGACGTGGACCGTGCTCGTTCGTAGCGAACCTGTGACTGGGGCTGACCGACCCACCGGTTCGTCGCGAACCTGTGACTGGGGCTGACCGACCCGGCCTGCGGATCGCAGCCGCTACGGGCCGCAGCCGCGGCGAGCCGCCGACCGACTCAGGCGCGGATCTGGCGCCTCGACATCTCGCCCTCGATCTGGCGCTCAGCCTCGACGTAGCGGTCGATCTGCTCGCGGAGCTGGTTCGCCTCGGGCGTGTAGAGGTGGACCTGCTGCTGGAGGATGTAGCTGAGGCGCCGGCTCGTCATCCGGACGTGGTCCAGGTTCTTCATGAGGACGAGCGGGTCCATCGCGGCCAGGTCCGACGGGTGGTACATCTGCTGCATGCGCGCATCGTAGCAAGCCGGTCCGGTTGGGACGCCTGCCCGGCGCGGCGGGACGCTGCGGCCGGCCCCTAGCTCGGTCCGCGGCTCGAAGCGAGGAACGTGGCCAGCGCCGGGAGCACGAAGATCACGGCAATGGCGACGCCCAGGAGATCCTGGAGCGCGCCGGGCCCGGCGGTGACGAGGAGGAAGAGGACCGGCAGCGCGTCGAACCCGTAGAGCCGCATCGGGGGGCCGCCGGCCAGCCAGTGGCGCAATCCGGTCCACCCGAAGTAGAGCAGCGCCGCTGACACCGGGACGATGAGTGCGGCCGACACGAGCGTGCCCAGCGTGGCGCCGGCGCTGGACGTGACCAGCCACCAGAGCGTGCCACCGAGCGCCAGTGCGACCCCCCCGAATGCGATCGACTGGAGCGCCACTACCGTGGTCCGTGCGGGTGACGGCCGGCGCGGAGTCCAGTCGGACGGATCGCCCGGATCCCGGTGCTCCGGCCGGCCCGGCGCTCGGGGTCGGATGGACCGGCCCATGCGTGGCGTCAGATCGCCCGGAGCCGTGGCGGCCAGGCCCACTCCACCGGGAGCGCGGCCGCGGACAGCGCGCGCCGCCGGCCGGCCTCCGACGCGCCGAGGACGAGGATCCGGTCCAGCTGGGTCGCGCGGCCGGCCTCGTCGCCCCACAGCTTCGTCATCTTCCGGTGTGCCTGGACCTCGTCGAGCGCCACCCCGGCCAGGCGATAGCCCTCCGGCGCAGCCGCGGCCGCCCAGACGCCCTCGGCGAGATCGAAGCCGTTGCGGATCGCCCGGCCCCGGTCCGTCGCCACGTCGCCGATGACGAGGACCACGATCGCATCGTCGGTCAGCGCCGTCCGAAGGCCGTGGAGGACCTCGCGCAGGAAGACGAGGTACGGCGCGCGGTGGTGGGCGTCGTCCAGCGCGGCATCGATGGCGCGCGGATCCTCGCCCAGGAACCAGGCCCGGAGCCAGTTGTAGTAGCCGTACTTCACGACCCGGAGGTAGGGCGGCGACGTGACCACGAGGCGGGCACGGTCCGGGAGCCCCCGAGTCCTGAGCGCGAGCCGCGCCCGCGCACCCGCGTCGCGGGCGTCGCCGAGGAGCGAGAGGCCCGGCCCAGGCGGCAGGGGCGCCCGGAAGAGACGGTCGAGCTTGGCGCCCAGGCAGTCGAAGACGTCCCGTTCGGCCGGCCGGAAATCCGTCCGTGCGGCGAAGTCGCGGACGTAGCGCGGGGCCATGCTGAACGTGTTCGGCATGAGGTCGGACAGGTAGGAGGCGCTCTTGCCGTGGAGGATCCCGGTGACCGCCGCCGCGAGGAACCGGTCGACACGGTCGGTGAGATCCAGGGCGTCGCGCAGGTAGAGCAGCTGGGCGAAGGTCTTCGGATGGAACGCGATTGCAACCTCGGCCGGCACGATCTCCGGGCCGGCGGCCGGGTCCGCCTGGATCACGGCGGCCCGTGCCACCCAGGCCGGCGCCGCGGCCGGCCAGGCGAGCCGCAGCCGGGTAAGCCGCGTGCGGGCCTCGGGGGCACTCGCCGGCTCGACCTTGGACGACGTCAGGAGGTGGGCGAACGGATTGAGGTCATTGCCGACGCCGATCCGGCCCTCTGCCGCCGCCTGGAGCGGCGTCGTGCCTCGGCCGGCGAACGGGTCGAGGACCACATCGCCGGGCCGGCTGTAGCGCGAGATGAAGGCATGGGCGAGTGCCGCGGGGAAGCTGGCCAGATACGAACACATGGGGTGGAAGGGATGGCCCCACAGTCGCTGCTGCACCTTCCAGTCGGGCTCGATGGCCAGGCGCGGGAGCTCCGTCTCGAGCTCGAGGGCGAGCTGAGTCGCGGACCGGGCCGGCGTCGGGCTGGGAGCGTCGATCTGCCTCGCGGCGGCGCGTTGCGACACGGACGGGGTGGGCTCCTCGTCGATCCGTGGACCGCCATCCCGGGGCGATCCGAACGGGCCGGGAGGATAGTCGCCGCCGCCCGCCTCGCGCAAGGGGCCATTCGACCTATCCGCGCGCGCCGCCGCGTGCGGCCCGCCATTCGCGCCAAGGTACGATGACCCGAACGTCCCCGTAGCTCAGTGGACAGAGCGGCGAGCTTCTAACTCGCGGGTCGCAGGTTCGAATCCTGCCGGGGACGCCACTGCCGCGGACGCCAGCAGTGCGTCCGTGCCGCTCATGGGGTCGCGGCGAGATCAGTCGTCCCGGGTGTGGTCGCGTCGTCCGTCCCCGGGTCGCGCCGGGGGACCAGCAGGGCCGCCAGCACGAGCCCCACGGCGCCGCAGGCGATCGCGAGGACGATCGCCCCCTCGATCGAGGTCGTGGCGATCACGCCGGCGACCGCGGCCCCCACCGGCCAGCCGGCGAAGTTGAAGGCCATCGAGATCGAGAAGGCCCGGCCCATCCAGGCGGGATCCGTTCGCCGCTGGCGGAGCGTGAACATGGCGACGTCCATCGGGCCGTTGGCCGCCCCCATCACGAGCATGCACATGATCACGGGCCAGAGCCCCGGAATGAGCAGAAGCGCCAGGGCCGGGGGGAAGACGAGCATCGGCAGGGTGAAGATCCGGGCCTCCCGGCCGCGCGTGTCCATCCGTCCGGCGAGCAGTCCGGTCACCACCCCGGCGACGCCCTGCACGGCGAAGACGAGCCCGACCGCCGATTCGTCGAGCCCGAGCCGGCCGAGGATGAGCAGCGGGACCACGATCGAGATCGCGCCGCCGGTGACGTTGAGCGTCGTGATCGACAGGCCGATGCCGCGAAGCGTCCGGTTGCGCCAGGTGTAGACGACGCCGTGCCAGGCGTCGACGAGCAGCCGTCCCGTCGTCCGCACCTCCGCCGCGGGCTCCGGCACCGGACGGAGCACGACCGCGGCGACCCCGAGCAGCCCGGCGATCGTCAGCAGGGCGACCGGTCCCCCGAACGCGCCAACGAGGACCGCGGCGAACGGCGGGCCGATGATCGCGGCCACGACGTAGCCGTTCGAATCGATCGCATTCATCCGCTCCCAGAGCGCCGGCGGGGCCATGAGCGGGAAGAGCGTGCGCATGCCGGTCGCGCCGAGCGGTCCGGTCAGCGAGGCGATCGCCGCGATGAGGACGAGCAGGCCGGCCGGCAGGGCATCGGCCATCGCGAGCGCGGCGATCAGGGCCAGGGAGAGCGCGGCCATGACGAGATCGAGGAGGATCAGCCGGGTTCGTCCGTGGCGGTCCAGGAGGGCCCCGCCGACCGGGCTGATGAGCAGTCCGGGAGCCACGCTCGCGAAGGTGACGAGGCCCGCGATCGCCGGCGAGCCGTAGTGCTTCAGGCTGAACAGGACGAGGGTGACCCCGATCATCGACTGGGCGATCCGGATGACCTGCATGCCGAGCAGGGCGCGCCCGAGCCACGGCACGCCGAGCAGGGCGCGGTAGGACGGGGGATCGGTGATCACGGCCTCGCGATGCTACCGGAGTGGTCCATTGGCGTGCCCGGGCGGCGAGCGTACTGGCCGGTCCGAACCGAAGTACGGCTTGGCGCGACCACCGCGGACCCGTACGTTCCCGTCAACAACGAGCCGCACCCCACCCGTCGTCACCGGATGGGCCTCGAGGCGGACGTTGCGAGATGGAAGGCGACCATGGCTATGGCCTCGATGGCGATGAACGAACTTGGACCGATGCTCACCGCCACCGAAGTGGCGGACATGCTCCACCTCCACGTCAACACGGTGAAGCGGCTGGGCGATCGCGGTGAGCTCCCGTTCTATCGGGTCTGCAAGCGCGGCGATCGTCGCTTCCGGCTCGCCGACGTGCTCCGCTTCCTGCACCAGAACCGCTAGTCCCGGCCACGAAGCCGCGGGCCACGCCCGCGAGCGAGCGCACCAGCCCGGACGGGGGTCAGACCGTCCGGAGCGCCTCGCCGAAGATCTCGAGCGCCTCGGCGATCTCCGCGCCGCTGACGTCGAGCGGTGGGATCCAGCGCACCACCTGGTGCTGCGGGCCGCACGACAGCACGAGCAGGCCAAGGTCCGCCGAGCGCGCGACAAGCCGATCCACCAGCGCCCCGTCCGGCGCCTTCGTCGCCCGATCCGTGACAAACTCCACCCCGACCATGAGCCCCGGGCCGCGGACGTTCCCGATTCGCTCATCCTCCGCGGCGAGCCGCGCCAGCCCCGTTGTCAGCTCCGCACCCCGCGCGGCCGCGTTCGCGACCAGCCCCTGGCCTTCGATCGTGTCCAGCACGGCGATCGCCGCCGCACAGGCAACCGGGTTTCCGCCGTAGGTCGACCCGTGGGCGCTGCGCCCCCAGCGCTCCTGGAGCTCGCGGCGGGTCGCGATCGCCGACAGTGGCAGGCCGTTCGCGATCGCCTTCGCGATGCACACGACGTCGGGCACGATCCCCGCGTGCTCGAAGGCCCACATCCGCCCCGTCCGTCCGTAGCCGGTCTGGACCTCGTCGGTGACGAGCAGGATCCCGTGCGCGTCACACAGCTCCCGGAGGCCGCGCAGGAAGGCAGCCGGGGCCGGCAGGTAGCCGCCTTCGCCAAGAACCGGCTCGATGAAGATGGCCGCGACTGACGCGGCCGGCACGGCGCTGTCGAGCATCGTCCGGAGCCGCGCCAGCGAGACCTCGGACGCGCGGGCCGCGTCGCCCTCGAACTCACGCCAGACCTGCGGAAACGGCGCGAGGTAGACCGACGGGACGAGCGGCTCGTAGCCGACCCGGTAGTTCGGCGACGAGCTCGTCAGCGACGTCGCCCCGTAGGTTCGCCCGTGGAACGCGCCCTGGAAGGCGATGATGGCCGGGCGCCCGGTGACCCGACGGGCCAGCTTCATCGCCCCGTCGATCGTCTCCGAGCCGGAGTTGAGCAGGAAGATCGAGTCGATCGGGTCGGGAAGCGTCGCCGCCAGGCGGTCGACGAACCGAACGACCGGCTCGGAATAGCCGATCGCCGCGGTGGGACCGATCAGCCGATCGACCTGGGCATGGATCGCGGCGCTCACCGCCGGGTGGGCATGGCCGAGCGCCGTGACCGCGATCCCGTTGGCGAAGTCGAGGTATGCCCGGCCGCCGGTGTCGAACAGCCGGTGCCCAACGCCGTGGCTCCACGACCGCTCGAAATAGCGGCCCAGGACGGGCGTGAGGTGGGGCGCCGCAAGCGCGGCAAGGTCGAGGTCGTCGGACGGGGCGGGCATCGTCGGGGAGTATAGGCGGGCGGCGGCGAGGTCCGGGTGGCATCATTCCGGAAGGCCCCGATGCCGGCGCCCAGCGCCGGCGCCCGCGCCCTCAGACCCGCCCAGCGTCGAGGTTCCCGTGTCCATCGATTTCCGCCCGACCGACGAGAACCGGCTCGTCGGCGAGACCGTCCGTGACTTCGCCGAACGCGAGATCCTCCCGAACATCCGCGAGTGGGACGAGAAGGGCCAGGTCCACCGCGAGATCTTCGGCCGGATGGCCGAGCTCGGTCTCCTCGGCGCCCCGATCTGGGAGCGATGGGGCGGCTCCGGAATGGACTACCTCAGCTTCGCGATCATCTGCGAGGAGCTGGAGCGGGCCGACACCGCCTTCCGGGTGGTCCAGAGCGTCCACGTCGGGCTCAACTCGCTGACCCTGATGCAGTGGGGGACGGAGGAGCAGAAGGGGCGCTGGCTCGTGCCCCAGGCGCGGGGCGAGAAGCTCGCGACGTTCGGGCTCACGGAGCCGGGCGTCGGGACGGACGCGGCGAACCTCGCCTCCACGGCGCGCCGCGACGGCGACAGCTACGTCCTGAACGGGGCGAAGATCTGGATCAGCCTCGCCGATATCGCCGACCATTTCCTCGTCTTCGCGTCTGTGGATCGAACGAAGAGGCACAAGGGTGTGACGGCGTTCATGCTCGAGCGGGGCATGTCCGGCCTGACGACCGGCACCCTCCACGGCAAGCTCGGGATCCGGGCCGGCAACACCGGCCTGATCAACATGGACGGCGTCCGGGTGCCGCTGGAGAACCGGATCGGCGAGGAGGGCGAGGGCTTCCTCATCGCCATGAGCGCGATCGACCAGGGCCGCTTCACCGTCGCGGCTGGGAACGTCGGGCTCGCCCAGGCCTGCCTCGACGCCTCGCTGAAGTACGCCCACGAGCGCGAGACCTTCGGCCAGGAGATCGGGCGCCATCAGCTGGTCAAGCAGATGGTGGCCAAGATGGTCGCCGGGATCGAGGCCGGCCGGCTCCTCGTCTGGCGGGCCGCCTTCCTGAAGAACCACGGGATCCGCAACACCCGCGAGACCTCGCTCGCCAAGTGGCACGCCACGGACCACGCGGTCCAGAGCGCCCTCGATGCCATCCAGATCCACGGCGCGAACGGCTACTCGAACGAGTTCCCGGTCGAGCGCTACCTGCGCAACTCCAAGGCCGCGGTCATCTACGAGGGGACGAGCCAACTGCACACGCTCATCCAGGCCGACTACGCCCTGGGTTATCGCGAGGACCGTCCGTTGCGCTGCGAACCGCTCCCGGCCCAGGGGTTCGAGCGGCTGCCGGCGTCCGTGGCCGCGGGTGCGGGTCGCGCCTGACCACGTTGCCCGGGCTCAGCTACGTGATCGGTTCGAACCGTGCCTGGAAGAACCGCAGGTACTTCGGCTCGTAGGTCATCCGGAGGCCGCGCGCGGAATCGCGCTCGTCGAAGCAGGCCTTCACCGATTCGGCAACGACGTCCATGTGGGCCTGGGTATAGACCCGGCGCGGGATCGTCAGCCGGGTAAGCTCGAGCTTGGGGCGCTTGTGATCGCCCGTTTCCGGATCCCGGCCCGCCGAGACGATCCCGCGCTCCATCGAGCGGATGCCGGAGTCGAGGTAGAGCTCGGCCGCGAGCGTCTGCGCCGGGAAGAGGTCCTGGGCCAGGTGCGGGTAGAAGCGGCGGGCATCCAGGAAGATCGCGTGGCCACCGATCGGCCGGACGATCGGCACGCCCCACTCCTCGAGGAGCTCGCCGAGGTAGCGGACCTGCCCCACCCGGCTCCGGACGTGCTCGTCCTGGACGGACTCCTCGATGCCGATTGCGAGCGCCTCCATGTCCCGGCCGGCCATCCCGCCGTACGTGTGGAGCCCCTCGTAGACGACGACGAGGTTGCGCAGCTCCTCGAAGGTGTCCCAGTCGTTGACGGCCAGCCAGCCGCCGATGTTGACGAGGTTGTCCTTCTTGGCGCTCATCCAGGCGCCGTCCGTGTACGAGCAGAACTCGA
>DATIUS010000280.1:0-1850 GCA_035466655.1 Candidatus Sulfomarinibacteraceae bacterium | reverse complement strand
GGTCGGGCTGTCGCTCGGCGGCTACGTGGCGATGGCCGCCGCCGCCCGGTCACCGGACCTCGTTCGAGGGCTCGTCCTCGCCGGTTCCTCGGCCGAGCCGTCCGGTCCCGCCGCCGCGGCCTTCCGGCTCTTCGCCTGGGCCCTGGGTGCCGCGCCGAAGCGGCCGTTCGATGCCCTCAACACGTGGTTCTTCCGACTCCGCTACCCGCCCGAGATCGCCGACCCGATCATCGCGGGCGGCTACTGGTCGAAGGGCGGCGCCGCTGCCGTTGCCACGCTGCCGCGGGTGCGGTTCCGGGATCGCATCCTTGCGTTCGGCGGGCCGATCCTCGTGCTCAACGGTGACCTCGACCTCGTGTTCCGCCTCGGCGAGCGAGCGTTCCTGCGTCGCGTCCCGAACGTCACCCGGCGGGTCCTGCGCTGGACCACGCACCTCTCGCCGCTCGATCGGCCGGACGCCTTTGCTCGTGCCATCCGCCGGTTCGAGGAGCGACTCCCGGCCTGACTCGCGGCGGCCCCGCCGCGGTTCGGTCGCAGCGGTCCATCGGGCGGCCGCTCGGCGGCTCGACAGCGGCCCGGCACCAGGAACCTCCAGGGCTCACCGCCGGATCCCGGTGGTATCCTCGAAGCCACCCAGACATCGGTCGAAGGGGAGCAATGCGCGTCCGAAAAGCGGTCTTCCCGGCGGCCGGCTGGGGCACCCGGTTCCTCCCCGCCACGAAGGCGCAGCCCAAGGAGATGCTGCCCCTCGTCGACAAGCCGATCATCCAGTACGCGGTCGAGGAGGCCGTCGCCGCCGGGATCGAGCAGGTCATCATCGTCACCTCGAGCCAGAAGCGGGCGATCGAGGACCACTTCGACCTCTCCTTCGAGCTCGAGCGGCTGCTCGAGGAGAAGGGCGAGATCGAGAAGCTTCGCCAGGTGCGGCACATCAGCGATCTCGCCCAGATCGCGTACGTGCGCCAGAAGGAGCAGCTCGGCCTCGGCCACGCGGTCCTCATGGCCAAGGACCTCATCGGCCACGAGCCGTTCGCCGTCCTGCTTCCCGACGACGTGCTGATCTCGGATCGGCCGGTGATCGGCCAGCTGATCCACGCGTACCAGCAGACCCACGGCTCGGTCGTGGCGGTCAGCCAGGTCCCGGAGGCCGAGACCTCCCGCTATGGGATCGTCGGCACGACCCCGGATGAGCACCATCACGATCCGCGCCTTCACCGGATGAACCGGATCGTCGAGAAGCCGGATCCCGGGACGGCTCCATCGACGCTCGCCGTGATCGGCCGCTACATCCTCACCCCCAAGATCTTCGACAAGCTCGAACAGACCCAGCGCGGATCGGGCGGCGAGATCCAGCTGACCGACGGCATCGAGGCCCTCATGCAGGAGCAGTCGGTCTACGCCTACGAGTTCGAGGGAATCCGCTACGACGCTGGGACGACGATGGGCTGGCTGAAGGCGACGGTCGAGCTGGCGCTCAACCGCCAGGATCTCGGCGCCGAATTCCGCGAGCACCTCAAGACCCTGGACCTCTAGCCGGCGCCCGGGCCACCGCCCGGCGACTCGATGACACTCGAGATCGTCTGGCGCTGGCCGACCGGCGGCGTGTAGGCGGTGGGGCAGCGTCGGGACGCAGGGGTGTCGGGCGCATTCCTCGCCAATGCTCTTGGATCGAGCATTGTCCGGGTGGGCGTCCCGGCCCTGCCCGGCCCTGCTGGCTACCGCTCCGGCCGCGGGCATCCGCCACGGATTCCGGTTCGGCCGCGGGCGTCCGCCACGGATTCCGGGGCTTCCCAGGCTCCGAGGCGCGTTCTGGCGTGCAACGCCGGCCCGGCCATGTGCGCAGTGCTCCC
>DATIUS010000279.1:0-22944 GCA_035466655.1 Candidatus Sulfomarinibacteraceae bacterium | reverse complement strand
ATCGTCGGCCTGATCGTCCTGACGACGGCGCTCGGCTACCTGGCGATCTCGGTCCCGGCGGGGCAGACGGGCGGGAACTACCTCTTCCTGTTCATCATGGTCGGGCTGACGCTCGTCGCGGTGGTCGCCAACGTCGTCCATCCGGTCGCCTGGACCCAGGAGGAGCAACGGCTCGCGATCTTCGGCCCGGCCGCCGCGGGCGCGGCCGTCTTCCTCGCGGCGCTCGCGGTCGGGCGCGCTGACGCCCGGCTCGTCCTCGGGCCGGTCGCGGTCACGCCCCAGGAGGTGGCGTTCGCCCTCGTCGTGCTGTCGGCTGCGGTCTACTCGACCTTCATCGCCGTCGGCCGGTGGGGGTTCGGTCCGCTGGCGGCCGCGCCGTCCACGGAGGATCCGGCATCGCTCGTGGAGCCGGCTTCCGCACCACCTGAGGGCTGGCTCCGGCCGGGCGCCGGATACGGACTGCCGCTCGCCTGGGTTGCGATCTGCCTCGTCCTCCTCCCGCTCGGGCTGTACGTCTTGTCGTACGTGCCGTGGGCGTTCGTCGACGACCACCGGATCATCGCGGCGATCCCATCCCTCGGGATCGCCGACTGGCCGCCCGGGCACGCCGGCCAGACGCTCGCCGACCTCACGAGTGGGATGTACCGCTACCACAACACCCTGACCGCGGCGCATGCGGCCTCGTCGCCGTGGTGGGCATGGCCGTTCGACTTCAAGCCGGTCTGGTTCTACAACGAGTCGTACGCGGGGGGCACGACGGCCGCGATCTACGACACCGGGAACCTCGTCGCGTGGTGGCTCGCCGTCCCGGCGCTGGCGTTCGCGGCCTGGCAGGCCTTCGCCCGGCGGAGCGCGTCGCTCGCCCTGGTCACGATCGCGTTCGCCGCCCAGTGGATCGCCTGGTCGCGGATCGACCGGGCCGCCTTCCAGTACCACTACTACACGAGCCTCCCGTTCGTCTTCCTGGCCCTCGGCTACTTCCTGGCCGAGCTCTGGCGAGGAGCGTCGCGCCGGACGTGGCTGCTGGCGCGGCTCGCCGCCGCCGCCGCCGTCCTGGCACCGATGACGCTGTGGCTCTTCCACCGCCCGCTGTGCGGCGCCGTTCGGGTCACGGACGTCTTCCCCGGCTCGTGGGCCTGTCCCACGCTCATCCCGGACTTCGTCCTGACCGGACGGGCACTGGCGATCGCGGTCGTCGTCGGCATCGGCGTCCTGCTCCTGGTCCGGCTCCTCCTGTCGCTCGCCGCGGAGGCGGCCGAGGTGGAGGCGGGCGGAGAGTTCGGGGCGGATTTCGCGCGGTCGGGCCCGGCCGGGGTCACGCAGCCGGCCGGCTTCGCGACCCGCCTCCGGACGGCGGTGCTGTCCGCCGCGGGGGTCAGCCTCGCCTTCGCGGTCGCCTCGATCTACGTGGCCGACACGCCGCTGATCACGCTGGACAAGGTCCCGGTCGAGCCGATCGCGCTCGTCGTGACGCTCGCGCTGCTGCCGATCGCCGCGTTCGTGGCGACGGCGCGCGACGCCCGCCGGTTCGTGATCGGGGTCGTCGTGGCGATCGCCACGTGGTTCGTCGTCTGGTACCCGAACATCGCCGCCCTGCCCCTGCCGACGGCGTTCTCGAACACGTTCCAGGGCCTCCTGCCCACCTGGGTCTACGGGTTCCAGTTCCCGGTCAGTACGGTCGACCGGAACGTCGCCGGCCCATCGCTGTTCGACTGGGGCCCGGCGCTCCTCCTGGTCACGCTGGCGGGCGTCTGCGTGATCGTCGGCTACGCGGCCTGGGTCTGGCGGGTCACGCTGGCGGAGCGGGCCGCGCCGCCGGAGACGTCGCGGGAAGGGTCCGAGCCGGACGCCTCGGCCTAGCCGATCAAGGACGCCCGGTCCAGCTCCTCGCCGAACACTCCGGGCGCGATGCGGGCCGCCGACGGGACCTCGGCATGGAAGCCCGATGGCAGCGCGCCCTGCGCCTCGAGTCGCCGGATCACGAACCCGTAGTAGTCCTCGACCTTCGCGGTGACCCGTTCCCAGCTGAAGTCGGCCGCCCGCTCCACCCCGGACGCGGCCATCTGCGCCCGAAGCTCGTCGTCGGCCAGGAGCCGGCTGATGGAGGCCGCCAGGCGCTTCGGTTCGCGCGGCGGCACGAGGAGCGCGTCGCGGTCCCGCCGAACCACGCCCTTGTAGCCGTGGATATCGCTGCACACGATCGCCGTGCCGGCCGCCATGGCCTCCAGCAGCACGATCCCGAACGACTCCCGGCCGGTCGCGGGCGAGACGTAGACGTCGGCCGTCTTGAACAGGGCGTCACGCTCCTCGTCCGAGACCCGGCCGAGGAACTCCACGCCGCCCATCCGGCGGGTCATGAGGTAGCGGCGGGCTTCCCGCTCCTGCGGCCCACCGCCGACGACGAGGAGGCGGCACCGGCAGCCCGTCTTGCGCAGGATCCGGTACGCCTTGAGGAGATCGAGGAGGCCCTTCCGGGGCTCGAACCGACCGACGAACAGGATGTTCTGCGTCCCGTCCTGCCAGCGCGCGATCGGGACGGCTCGGGCGAACCGGGCGAGGTCCACGCCGTTCGGGATGACCTTGTAGTCGCCGGGGAAGAACCGGTCGATGAAGTGGCGGGCGGCGGCCGAGACGGCGATCCGACCGTGGAGTCGCCCGGCATACGAGCCCATGACCTTCGATCCGAACTCGTAGGCGGGCGAGAACCCGCCGTAGGCGTGGAAGGTCGCGACGTTCACGCTCGTCGACAGGCGGAGCACGATGAGCGACAGGAACGGCACGAACGGCTCGTGGAAGTGGAGCAGGTCGAACTGCTCGCGCTCGAGGACGGCGCGCACCTGGGACAGATAGCGCGGCGACAGGGTCACCGTCCCGACCGATCCGTTCGTCGGCATCGAGAAGCCCTTACCGATCCGGAGGACGTCGCCCTCCGACGCGCGCTGCAGGCCGTGGGAGCTGGTGATGATCCGGACGTCGTGGCCCCGGAGCCGGAGGTTCTCGTAGAGGTAGCGCACGTGCTGGTTCACGCCCCCGGGGAGCGGGTAGACGTACGGTGTGACGAGCCCGATCTTCATGGCCGCGGCTCGCCGCCGACCCTCCCCCCGCCGCCGACCGCGACCGGACCGACCGGGTAGCCGAGGTCCCGCCCGGTGCCGTCGCCGCGGATCCGACCGCCCAGGTTGGCCCGGGCGTCCCGCCCGTATTTGCGGAGCTGCCGGCCGAAGGTGCCGAGCTGGGTGGCCGTCCCGTGGAAGGACCCGTGGTGGTGGGTGGTCCCGGCGAGGATCGCCGCCCGGAGCTCGTCCGCGGTCCGGCCCGGGAACGTGGAGTAGCCGGAGCCGATCGCCTCGAGCGCGTGGGCGTCCGAGTTGCCGATCGTCGCGAGTCCATGCTCCTCGGCGAACTGGACGACCCGGCCGTGCCACGGCCGGCCGAGCGTCGTCGGGTTGAACGCCTCGATCGCGTCCGGCCGGTAGCGCGGCTCGTCGGCCAGCAGCCGGCGCAGGACGAAGCCCTGGGCACACAGCGGATACGGGACGAGCGGGTGGGCCGGGATCGCCAGGCCGCCCATGTCGTGGATGGTGGCGATCGTGGACCGGAGGGACCGGAACGGCCGGACCGGCGCCTCGATCCAGAGGGCGAGCAGGTGTCCGCCGAGCGTCGTCACCTCTTCGCCGATCACGACCTCGAAGCGCAGGCCGCGATCCCGCGCGATCGACCTCGCGGCGAGTGCGGCGTCGATCCGCTCGTGGTCGGTGATCGCGATGACGTCGAGCGCGGCGTTCCGCTCCACGTGGTCCAGGATCTCGAGCGTACCGGCAGTGCCGTCCGAGGCCAGCGTGTGGATGTGGAGGTCGGCGCGGCCGAGGCGGTGGGTCATCGGCCGGCCTCAGGCTCGAGGCGGCCCGAGCCCTCGCGTGCCTCTGGATCGAAGTCCGGCCAGATCGGGGCGAACGCGGACCACCACTGCTCCGGGGCCTCGGCGATCGCCTCCTCCATGGCGGACGCCACGCCGGTCATCGCCGCCATGACGCGAGCCCGGCGCGTCCCCTCGGTCGGTACGTCCACGCGGCGGAGCTGTCCTCGGTAGCGCCCTCCGCGCGAGCGCCGCACGGCCGCGACCCAGATCGGCAGGCCGTGCTCGACGGCGAGGAGGCCAGGGCCCATCGGGAGCGGCGCGGTCGCGCCGAAGAACGGCACGTCGACCGTCCCGCCGGCCACGTTCCGGTCCGCCACCATCCCCACGGTCCCGCCGGCCGACAGTGCGCCGGTCAGGGCGCGGCGCGCCTCACGGAGGGTCACGATGTCGACGCCGACGGAGCTGCGCGTGCGAGCGATCCAGGCCTGGAGCGCGGGATCCCCGATGGTCTCCATCGGGGCGACGACGCGACGCCCCGTCCGGGCGACGGCGAACAGCGCGGGATACTCGACGGCGCCGAAGTGCATGCCCACGAACAGGAGAGGCCCCGGGATCCCGAATGCGTCGGCCACGGTCCCCGGCGTCTCGACGATGAGGCGGCGCTCCAGGTCCGCGCTGGTCCTGCCGGGCAGGCGAACCATGTCCAGGTAATAGCGAACCGCGTGCCGGAAGGCGACCCGGACGATCCGCTCCAGCGCCCGGTCGTTCGTGGCGGCCGCCCGGATCCGCGCCCCGCCGAGCCCGCGCGCCACGAGGTGCTCCGCGACGCGCCGGTAATTACGCCGCGCTCGTGCCACCCGCGCCGGCGCGAGCCGGTACCAGAGCTCCCCGACGGCGTCGCCGAGGGCGTTCACGGGCCCCTCCGGGAGCGCCACGAGGGCGCCGGCCGCGGCGGCGATGAGCCACGCCCGAAGGCGCTGCCGGATCGTCGGTCCAGGTGAGGCGTTGAGCGCGCGGGCACTCATGGGGGCCCCGGGTCCGGCAGGTTGGAGATCATTGCCGCGGCCCGCCGCTCCAGGCTCGCCCCCTCGCCGGGATCCGAGGGCCAGATCGGCTTGAACGAGTACCACTGCTCCGGCCCCGGCGCGATGGACGCCGCGAACGCGTCGGCCATGCGCTGGCTCGCCGCCTGGAGGTCCGCGGGTTCGGCCGACGGGACCTCGATCGGATCCGCCCAGGCGATCGAGAAGGTCTCGCCGTCCGACCGGCGCCGGATCGTGATCGGCAGGATGCGGGACCCGGTCTTGGCGGCGAGCACGGCCGGTCCGGCGGGAACGGTCGTCCAGGCATCGAACAGGCGAACGGGAATGCCGTCCGGCCGGTAGCCCCAGTCGATGAGCAGCGCGAGCATCTCACGCCTGCGCAGGACCGCGTAGATCTCTCGGAGATTGCGCCACGGGATGACGTGGATCCCCCACTGCTCCCGGGTGCGCCGGAACTCCTCGAACATCTCGGGGAAGGACGAGTCGTCAGCAACGACGCTGATCGGCCATCCGCGGGACGCCACGCCGGCCGCGACGGCCTCCGCGTTCCCCACGTGGCCCAGGCTGAAGATGAGGCCCCCGCCGGAGCCCTTCCAGATCTCGTGGACCGCATCGAGGTCGGAGCCCTCGACGAGCCGGTCGGCGTGCTCCCGGGCGAGCTTCGGGAGGCGCGCCAGCTCCACGACGTAGCGGCCGTAGGTCGCGTATGCCGCCAGCGCGGTCCCCCGGACGCGCGGATGGTCAGGCGACAGCTCGAGCACGTGCCCGAAGTTCGCGTTGGACCAGCGTCGCTTCGTCGGCCACAGGAGGTACGACAGCTGGGCGCCCCGGGCCAGGATCGCGCGCGGGATCGCGGGCGGGATGTGCGAGATCACCCAGGCGAAGGCCCGGTAGCCGACGACGACCGCTCGCTCGAAGGTCCGGGAACCCGGCTGGAGCCGTCGGTGCGGTGCCTCCAGCCGGCGCTCGCGGTCCGTCACTTCGCGGCGGCGACCTTCGCCTTCGATCCGGCCAGCTTCCTGAGCTTGCGCGGCGCCGGGGCCTCCGTGCCGACGAGCGTCTCGTTGTCGTCGCCGCGGATGAAGGCCTCGACGCGGTTGAAGGCGATGTCGTCGTGGATCTGGTGGGGCGGACTCTTCATGAAGTAGCTCGACGGCGCGACGAGCGTCCCCTTGAGACCTCGATCCAGGCCCAGCTTCAGGCAGCGGATGGCGTCGGTGATGACGCCGGCGCTGTTCGGGCTGTCCCAGACCTCGAGCTTCAGCTCCGCGTTGAGGGGCACGTCGCCGAAGGTGGTGCCCTCCATCCGGATGTAGCACCACTTCCGGTCGAGCAGCCACGGCACGTGGTCGCTCGGGCCGACGTGGACGTCGTCCGGATCCATCTCGTAGTCGAGCATGGAGGTGACGGCGTTCGTCTTGCTGATCTTCTTGGACTCGAGGCGCTCGCGCTCGAGCATGTTGAGGAAGTCCGTGTTGCCCCCGAAGTTCAGCTGGTAGGTCCGGTCGAGGCGGACGCCCCGGTCCATGAACAGGCGGGTCAGGACGCGGTGGCTGATCGTCGCGCCGACCTGGCTCTTGATGTCGTCGCCGATGACCGGGAGGCCGCGATCCGCGAAGCGGCGCTGCCAGTACGGCTCGCGGCCGATGAACACCGGGATGGCGTTGACGAACGCGACGCCGGCCTGGAGAGCCTGCTCCACGTACCACTTCGTCGCCTCCTCGGAGCCGACGGGGAGGTAGGACACCATGACGTCGACTTCGCGCTCCCTGAGGATGCCGACGACGTCCGCGGTGGGCCCCGGCGCCTTCTCGATGATCTGGCTGAGGTACTTGCCGAGGCCGTCGTGGGTCATCCCGCGATCCACGGTCACGCCGAGGTTCGGGACCTGCTGGAAGACGTAGGTGTTGTTCGGCTTCGTGTAGATCGCCTCGGACAGGTCCTTGCCGACCTTGTTCTTGTCGATGTCGAAGGCCGCCACGAACTCGATGTCGCGGACGTGGTAGCCGCCGAGCTCGACGTGCATGAGGCCGGGGACGAAGTCGTCCTTCCTGGCGTTCTCGTAGTAGTAGCGGCCCTGGACGAGGCTGCTGGCGCAGTTCCCGACGCCGACGATGGCGACGCGGATCTTGCCGTCCTTGCGCTTCGCGCCGGCCCACGTGCCTTCGTGGGTCCCGTTCTTGCCGTTCTTGCCGTTCGTGCTCACTGGCTGCTCCTGCCTCCTCGTTGGGCCTGGGGTGGTGTGGTGGTCGGTGGGTTGGTGGTCGATGTCGTCGTCGCGCCCCGGCGTCAGTCCTCCCGAGCCTGGGCGCGAACGTGAAGGATGCGCTGGATCGTGGTGATGGTGGCGAGGATGGCGATGAGGGCGAGGGTCGCCTCGAGCGCGAGGGCCGAGAGCGGGTAGGCCATGCCGCCGGGCAGGGCCGTCTCATCCGGGAACCCCGGCAGCAGCCCGGCAGCGATGAGGCCGATCGTGAGGATGGCAATCCGAATCTCGCGGGGGGCAAGCCCGACACTCGCCATGCCGGTCCCGGGGGTGAAGCCCAGGCTCTCCGACTTGGCGCGCGTGTAGCTGACCATGAACGCCGCGGCCGCGGCAGCCGCGGTCAGGATGACGGGACGCCAGAGGCCCATGTCGAGGGTGCCCCAGACGATGCCGACGTAGACGACGCCCTCGCCCCAGCGGTCGAAGACCGAGTCGTAGAAGGCCCCGAGCTTGCTGGCCCTTCCGGTGGCCCGGGCGAGCGCGCCGTCGAAGAGATCGAAGACGCCACCACCGATGACGAGGATGCCCGCGACGAGCCAGGCCTGCGTGGCCGCCGCCCCGGCGGCCACGATCGCGATCGCAAACCCGATCAGGGTCAGGTGGTTCGGGGTGAGGCCGAGGCGCCCGAACCCTCGGGCGATCGGCTCGGCGAGGCCGCGGACCCGCGCGCGAAGGTCCGGCGAGACGAGCGATCCGGTCACGAGACGGCGCTCCGGCGCTGGCCGGCGCCGCCCTCGAGGCCCAGGACGCGGCGCTCGTACGTCGCGAAGCGGTCCCAGGCCTCGGGCAGGAGGCGGGTCACGGTCTCGCGGCCCGCCCGGCGCGTCTCGACGAGCCCGGCCAGGCGGAGCTTTCCGAGGTGCCACGACACGAGCGGCTGGCTCAGGCCCACGTGGTCGATCAGCTCGGTGACGCTCGCCTCGCCCTGGGCGAGGCGACGGACGATCCGGAGTCGGTTCACGTCCGCCAGGGTCTTGTGGATCAGCCGGACCATGCGAAGGTCGTCCGGCTGGTCGACGACGGACGCGATGGTCGAGCGGATGCGCGCGGGGGAGGGGCTCAGGGGAAGGCTCCGGTCTGGCGTTGGCTGGCGGCCCGGCGGCCATTGGATCAATCGCGGTTTATATCAATATGCGTTGATGCCGGGGTCGATGTCAAGCGCCGGAGCCTCGTGCGTGTCACAGGGGCCTCCCGGTGCCGGCCGTTCTCCGGGGCCGAACCGATCGGCCGAATCACCAGGGACCTGGGCCACCCGGGGCGACGATTCGGCCCGGTGGTTCGCGCCCGGAGAACATCAGCCCCGGGCCAGGTGCTGGGGCCGGGCGCCGACCGGCGATTCGGCCCGGTGGTTCGCGCCCGGAGAACATCGGCCCCGGGGGCGTGGCCGGGGGCGTGGCCGGAGAACTGCGGGGCGCCGAGCTGTGGGGGTTCGTCGGGTTGGCCCGGGATTCCGGGCCATTCGGCACACGGCCGGGCCCGGGCCCGGCGGATACCGTACCCGCCAGGTACATGTTTGCGCCCGGCGTGCGGTGATGCCCGGGCCATGCGTCGCGGATGTGTCCAAGGAGGATGGGGTCATGCGAGCTCTCACCGGACGCGCCGGGGTCGCGGCGATCGTGATCGTCGCACTCGTCGCCGGCGTTCTCATCGGGCGGCTGTCGGGTGGGCTCGGCGGCGGCGGTTCCCTCGCCAGCGTTGCCGAAGCGCGCGGGATGACCGTAGCCGAGGCGGAGGGGGCTCTCAAGGCGTTCACCCCGCCCGGCAAGTACGACGAGTACGTGCTCGTTTCGTCGGGTGGCCACTCGGGCAACCTCCACCTCGTGGGCGTGCCGTCCATGCGCCTCCTCAAGACCATCCCGGTCTTCACGCCCGAGTCCTGGTCCGGGTACGGGCAGGGCGCGGACTGGAGCAAGACGATCCTCGACGAGGGTTCAAGCGACAAGCAGGCCGCCGAGCTGACCTGGGGCGACACGCATCACCCCGGCCTGTCCGAGACCGGCGGGGCCTATGACGGCCGGTGGGTCTACATCAACGACCGCGCCAACGGCCGACTGGGCATGGTGGACCTGCGTGACTTCAAGGCGAAGCAGATCCTCGACATCCCCAACGTCGGGAGCAGCCACGGCGGCGTGTTCGTGACGCCGGATACCGACTACGTCCACATCTCGAGCATGACTCCCGCGCCCCAGACGGCGAACGGCTACGCGCCGCTCGAGGACTACCAGGACTCGTACCGGGGCATGTCGACCTGGGTGAAGATCGACAAGGCGACCGGCAAGGGCGTCGTCGCCGACAGCTTCCAGATCGAGCTGCCGCCGTACACCCAGGACCTCGCCGACGCCGGCAAGCTGGCCAGCGACGGCTTCGGGTTCATCAACAGCTACAACACGGAGATGGCGACCGGCGGCGTCCTCGAGGGTGGCGAGCCGCTCGAGAAGGGCGCCAGCCAGAAGGACTTCGACTACCTCCACATCATCGACTGGAAGAAGGCGGCCGAGGTCGCGGCGGCCGGCAAGACCGAGAACCGCAACGGAATCCGGGTGATCACGCTCCAGACGGCGATCGACGAGGGACTCCTCTACTTCGCGCCGGAGCCCCGCAGCCCGCACGGTGTCGACGTCAGCCCGGACGGCAACTACATCTCCGTGGGCGGCAAGCTCGATCCCCACGTCACCATCTACGAGATCGGCCTCATCAAGGAGGCGATCGCCAACAAGGACTTCGACGGGACGGATCCGTACGGGGTCCCGGTCCTCCGCTTCGATGCGGTGGTGGCCGGCCAGGTCGAGGTCGGGCTCGGGCCATTGCACACCCAGTACGACGGCAAGGGCTACGGCTTCATCAGCCTCTTCCTCGACAGCGCCGTCGCCAAGTTCTCCCTCGGTGAGAAGGCCGGGATCGCCAAGGACCAGGCGTTCAAGCTCGTCGACACGATCAAGGTCAACTACAACATCGGTCACCTCGCGACGACCGAGGGCGACACCGTCGCGGCCGACGGCAAGTACCTCGTCGCGCTGAACAAGTGGTCGATCGACCGGTTCCCGGTCCTCGGCACGCTCAAGCCCCAGAACTTCCAGCTGATCGACCTGTCCGGGCCGAAGATGCAGCTCCTGGCGGACATGCCGATCGGCTTCGGTGAGCCGCACTACGTCCAGATCATCAAGACCAGCCGGCTGTCCAATGCCATCGAGATCTACGAGCCGGGCACCGATCCGATGACCTTCGCCAAGTCCTCCGTGGCCACGGCCGCGGGCGACGAGCGGATCGAGCGCGACGGGGACGAGGTTCACGTGTACATGACGGCGATGCGCAGTCACTTCTCGCCGGACATCATCCGGGTCAAGAAGGGCGACCACGTCGTGGTCCACGTGACGAACATCGAGCAGACGCCCGATGCCACCCATGGCTTCGCCATCCCCGGGTATAACATCCAGATGAGCCTCGACCCGGGGGAGGTCGTGTCGGCCGAGTTCCACGCGACGAAGACGGGCTCGTTCGCCTTCTACTGCACCGAGTTCTGCTCGGCGCTCCATCTCGAGATGCAGGGCTGGCTCCTCGTCGAGCCCTGACGCACGGAACCCAATCCGACCGGCCGCCGGCGTCGGCTCGCGGCCGGTCCCCCCAACCGCCGCCGGTGCGGAGCCGACGGCACGAAGCAATGGGAGAGCCTGCATGAAGCTGGCCGCTTGGGCCATCCTGGCACTGGCGCTCGTCGGCGCACTCGCCGCCTGCGGCGGGGGCACGCCGTCACCGAGCACGACGGTGACCGAAGTCACCCTGACAGGGACCGAATTCGGCTTCGAGCCGAAGGCGGTCGAGATCGCCGCCGGCGCGAAGCTCAAGATCACGCTGGTCAACAAGGGCACCCTCGAGCATGACGTTTCGATCGACGCGCTCGGCGTGAAGCTGCTGGTCCCCGTCGGGCAGACGCTCTCGGTCACGACCGCGGAGCCCGTCCCGGCCGGCACGTACGAGATCTACTGCGCGGTTGCCGGTCACAAGGAAGCCGGCATGACCGGCACGCTCACGGTGAAGTGACCCCCAGATGACCGAGCCGCGCGTCGCGGGCGGCCCCGCCGCGCCGCCCGTCGGCCGCGGCGAGACAGGCCTACCCGACCGGTTCCGGTTTCGGATCCCGTTGGCCGGCCCGGTCCTGGCGCTCGTCGGGACCGGGCTGCTGGTCCTGGCCGGCACGTTGCCGATCTGGGGCACCATCCTCATGGCCCCGCAATACCCAAAGGGCCTTGCCCTCTGGTTCTACGGCGGCCGGGCGGAGGGGCCGGTCAACGAGGTCAACAACCTCAACCACTACATCGGGATGCGGCCCGTCGACCTGGCCATCGTCCCGGAGCTCGTGCTCTGGCCGCTGGCGGTCGTGGGCTGCGCCGCGATGCTCGCCTGGGCCGCCTTCGTGCCGGGCCGGCTCGGCCGTCTCGCGGTCGTCGGCCTGACACTCGTTCCGGTCGTGGTGCTCGCCGACATCCAGCGCTGGCTGATGATCTTCGGCTCCGAGCTGGATCCGGATTCGGCGCTGCGCCTCGATCCCTTCGTGCCGCTCGTGGTCGGCCCGTCGACGGTCTGGAACTTCACCATCTGGACGTATCCGGGACCGGCCCTCGGCCTCTTCCTCGCAGTGGCGGTGATCGCCGGGCTTGCCCGGCGGGCGCCCGCCCAGCCAGTCCGGATCCGGATTGCGGTGGCCGCGGCGATGCTCGCCGTTGCCGCGGCGGGGACGCTCCTCCTGGTCCTGCCATCCGTCCGCCCCGCGGGGGACGCCGACGTCCAGGCCACCGGAGGCGGACCCCCTGCCGGGCCGGTGGATCTGGCCCGCCTCATCGAGGCGGCCCCGGCCGGTGCGACGATCGTCGTGCCGGCCGGTTCGTATCACGTCCACCTGTCGCTCGAGCGGCCTGTCACGCTCGTCGCCGAGGGCGATGTCCTCCTCGACGGCGACGGCCGCGGCTCGATCGTCACGATCCGCGCCGACGACGTCACGCTGCGCGGCTTCCGGATCGCGAACACCGGGGGGCAGGTCGAGGACGCCGCCGCGATCAAGACGGTCGAGGCCAGCCGGGTCACGATCGAGGGCAACAGCCTGTCCGGGTTCTTCACGGGAATCTCCGTGAACGGCGGGCGGGAGGTCCGGATCGTCGGCAACGACCTCGTCGGCTCTGGCCAGGTCTCGCTCGACGTCGGGCACGCGACCTCCGGCGGGACGTCCGGCGCGCCGGCCGGCGATGCGGCGCCGGCCGGCGAGGTGGCGCCGGCCGACCCCCACGCCGGGCACGGGGCCGGCACCGGCCCGTCGGGGCAGGGAGACGGCATCAGCATCTGGACGACGACCGGCGTGCTGGTCCGGGAGAACCGGGTCCGCGACGTGCGCGACGCCGTCTACCTCAATTACGCAGAGGAGGCGTTGGTCGACTCGAACGTCATCGATCGGAGCCGGTATGCGGTCCACGCGATGTTCGGCCGATCCGTGACGGTCTTCGGCAACACCGTGCGGCGGAACCTGTCCGGCCTCGTGTTCATGTACACGGCCGAGGTCCTCGCAGGACGGAACCTGCTCGCCGACGCCCGGTCCTCCGGGACCGGCTACGGCATCGTCCTCAAGGATGTCTCCGGCGTGCGGCTGGCCGAGAACGAGGTGTCCGGGAACCGGGTGGGGCTGCAGGCCGAGGGGACCGTTCACCGCGACCCGGAGGAGGCACTCGTCGTCCGCAACCGGTTCGCCGGCAACGATGTCGGGATCGCCCTGATGGCGACCGCCGATCTCGCCTTCGCCGCGAACGAATTCGACGGGAACCTGACCCAGGTCCTGGCCCTTGAGGTCGGCGTGGAGGACCACAACGACTGGGCGAACGGCGGAACCGGCAACACGTGGAGCGACTACGCCGGCTTCGACCTTGACGGCGACGGCGTCGGTGACATTGCGTACACGGCCGGTGGTGCCGGCGAACTGCTGCTCGCGGCCGATCCTTCACTGGCCGCCTTCCGGACGAGCCCGGCGCTCGCCGTCCTCGACGCCGCCCGCGCGGTCTGGGAGAGCGCGCGCGAGCCGGTGGTCCGCGACGACTTCCCGAGGCTCATCCCCGCAGTGACGCTCGGAGACGACGCGGCGATGCCCCCGGCCGTCCCCGAGGGTCCCCTGACCGGACACTCGGGCCATGCGGCCGGCGGTGCCCCGGTCGGCGTGGCGGAGGCGGGTCCCGACCGCGTCCTCGACGACGCGTCCGTGACGGCCGCCTGGCGAGCTCTCGGGACCGCCCTGCTGGCGCTCGCGGTCCTTGCGGCGGCTTGGCTGCGCGGCGACCTGGCCGGGCTCGTCCGGCGCGCCCGGCCGTCACGGGCGAGCGCCGGGCCATGACCGCGCCCACGGCCCGCCTCGTCGTCCGCGGTCTCGGCAAGCGCTACGGGGAGCTGCCGGCCCTCGATGGCCTTGACCTGGACGTGCCGGGCTCCACGCTCCTCGCCGTCATCGGCCCGAACGGCGCGGGCAAGTCGACCCTCCTCGGCTGCCTGTCCGGCGTGCTCCGCCACGGGGGCAGCGCCACCCTCGACGGGCTCCCGATCTCGCCCGGCGACGGGCGGACCGCCTACCTGCCGCAGCGCCTGCGGCTCCCACCCACTGCAACGGTCGCGGACGTCCTCGGCCTGCTCCGGGCCCTGGCCGGGGGAGCGTCGGACCGGCTGCCCATCCCCGACGGGTTCGTGCCCGACGGAGGGCGCCGGATCGGCGAGCTGTCGGGCGGCCAGGCGCAACGGGTCGCTCTCGCCGGCGCGCTCATGGGCACGCCGGACCTGGTGCTGTTGGACGAGCCGCTGGCGAACCTCGACGACGACGCCCGGTCGGTCGCCATGGCGCTCTTCCGCGCCCACCGCGACGCCGGGGCGATCGTCCTCGTCGCGAGCCCGGCCGCGAACGACATCCTCGTCGCCGCCGACCTGGCGGCCCGGATCGAGAACGGTCGGCTGGCCGAGCTCGGCCCGGCCTCGGCGTGCCTCGGTTCGGTGCCGGCGACCGCGGTCCGGGAGCGCGGCGCGTGATGGCGCTGGCGGGGTTCCAGGCGAGGGTCCTCCTCCGCGGCCGGGTCGCGATCGGCTCGGCCGGGATCTTCGCGGCCGTCGCCGGGCTGACGGCGATCCTCGGCCTGGGTTCGTTCCGGCAGGTCGGCCTCGGTGCGGTGGGGCCGGCCGCAGCCGCGATCGTCAACCTCGCGATTCTGTTGCCGACCGCGCAGGCGGTCATCCTCGGAGCACTCGGGTTGTCCGGGGATCGCGAAAGCGGCTTCGCCGCCATGCTCCGTGCCCGCGGTGTCGGGCCCGGCGCCCTCGTGGTCGCGACCTGGTGGTCGGTCACCGCGACCGCCTGGGTCTCCCTCGCCGTCGGCTTCGGGCTGGCGTCACTCGTGATCGCCGGCAACGTGCCGCTCGCGGACATGGCCGTCTTCGCCGCGCTCCTCGGGACGATGCTCCTCGTGGCGGCCGCAGCCGCCGCCGTCGGGGTCCTCGTCGGCGCCGTCGCCTCGACCCGCCTCCAGGCTGCGCTCGGGGCCGTCGCCGTCTGGTTCGTCCTTGCCATCGGCCTCGACCTGGTCGTCCTGGGGCTGGGCGTCTTCGCCCGCCTTGGCGAGGTCGCGATCCTGGTCGCGGCGGCCGCCGATCCGTTCACCTCCGGCCGGCTGGCCGCCCTCCTGCTCCTCGATGCCGAGGGCGGCGTCCTCGGTCCCGTCGGCCAGTACCTCGTCACGCGCCTCGGGAGCCCGGGCGCGGTGGCGGCAGTCCTGGCGACGGTCGCGGCGTGGGTCGCGGTCCCGCTCCTCTGGGCCGCCCGGATCGAGGCTCGCCGGGACACCTGAGGATCCGCTGGGCGCCTGGCCCGGCCGGGCCGCCGGTACACTCGGCTGATGGATCGTCGTTCGCGGTTCGTCCTCCTCGCGGTCCTGGGCACGGGGGTCTTCCTGGCCGGCCTCGAGCTCATGGTCACGGCGGTGGCGCTGCCGTCGATCGTCACGGACCTGGCCAGCTGGACCAATCTCCGCGAGGCGTCCTGGGTCATCAACGGCTACCTGCTCGCCTACGTCGTCACGATGCCGCTCGCCGGCCGGCTCGCCGACCAGTGGGGGGTCCGGCGGCTCTTCCACGCCGGGTTGGTCACGTTCACCGCAGGCTCGTTCCTCGCCGGGCTCGCTCCCTCTCTGGAGCTCCTCATCGCGGCGCGGCTCCTCCAGGCGGTCGGCGGCGGCATCCTCGTCCCCGTGGGGACGGCGGCGGCCTCGCACCTGTTCGAGGCGCACGCGCGCCCGCGCGCCCTCGGGGTCATCGGGGCGCTGACCTTCCTGGGAATGGCCGCCGGCCCGTTCGTAGGGGCATGGATCATCGGCGGGCTCCATCCCGGGGCGGCGCTCGACGGCGCCGGCCTGTCAGACGGGCCGCTCCGGGGCGCGCTCGAGTCACCCTGGCGCTACGTCTTCTACGTCAACGTGCCGATCGGGATCGGCGCGCTGGCCCTGGCCTGGGCGGCCGCCGACGGCTGGGAGACGCCGCGCCGGGCCGGTCGCCTGGACGTCGCCGGGGCGGCGGCCTTCTCACTGGCGCTCGGACTCGCCCTGCTGGCCACGACGATCGCCGGGAGCGACCGGATCGGCGACCTCGACATCGACCCGCGCCAGGCCGTCCTCGGACTGGCCGTCGCAGCCGCGGTCGCGGGCGTCGTCGCGGCACGGCGCGCGCTCCGCCACCCGGCCCCGTTCCTCGACCTCCGCCTCTTCCGGTCGCCCGCCTTCTCGTCGGCGGCGCTCGTCTCGCTCCTCACCGGGTACGGCCTCGCGACGGCCATCATCGGTGGCGCCGTGTTCGTCGACCGCGTCCTCTATGGCGGCCCCGACATCCAGCGGGTGGCGCTCGGGGCCCTCGCGGCGGCGACGGCGGTTGGGGCGCTCGGGTCGGGGTTCGCGCTTCGCGTGGCCGGGCTCCGGCTCGTGACCGTGGCCGGCCTCATCCTGAGCTCCGTCGCCCTCGTCCGGATGGGGGACTGGAAGCCGGAGACCGGGCTGGGAGAGATCGCTGCCTGGCTGGCGGCGTTCGGCCTCGGCTTCGGGCTGACCGTGACGCCGCGATCGACCGCCGCGGTGGAGGCGCTCGGGCACGCCGCCTTCGGCGTCGCGTCCGCGGTCGTGACGGTCGCGCGGATGGTCGGGATGGCGATCGGCCTGGCCGCGCTGACCGCGTTCGGCTCGACGACGATCGACCGGATCAGCCACGAGGTCTACGCCACGCCGGGCGCGTACCTCCAGTTCATCCCGGAACGGTTGCGCGACCGCCCGCTCCACGATGGCCAGGTCGTCCAGGCGCTCGAGTCGTGGGCGGCGGGCGAGGCGGCCCGGATCCTTGTCGGGATCTTCCTCGTCGCTGCGGCGGTCACGGTCGTGGCACTGCTGCCGGCCCTGGCACTCCGGCGGCGGCGTATCCTCGCCGAGGGCGCGGTCCCGGACGAGCCGGCCGCCGCGGCCGAACGAGGAGGGGTCGCGTGACCGGCTCGGCGGCGGGATCGGCGGACGCCGGCCGGATCTCCGTGGCCGCCATCCGCGACGGAACGGTCCAGGAGTGGACGGAGGGCGCTGCGCTCGAAGCCCTCGAGGGCGGCCTCCTGCGCGGTGCCGCGGACCGGCCGGCCGACGCGGTCTGGATCGACCTGGCCGCCCCCAGCCCCTCCCTGGTCGAGCGTGTCGCGAAGGCGCTTGGCCTGCACCCGCTCATCGCTGAGGACATCATCGAGGGCAACCAGCGCTCGAAGATCGAGGGCACGGACGGCCTGGTCCACCTCGTGCTGTTCGCGCTCGAGTACGCGGACGACCTCCGCTCCCACGAGGTCGATCTCGTGCTCGGTGACGGGTTCCTCCTCAGCTCGCACCCGGCCAGCTGGGATCCGCGAGCCGGCGCCCATTTCCGGACCGGCCTCGCCCCGATCATGGGCTCCGGCGCCGACCACCTGCTGTGGGCGATCTGCGACAGCATCGTGGACGCGTACTTCCCGTTCGCGGACCGGGTCGAGGACACGATCGACGCGCTCCAGGATGACGTGATGGAGCAGGCCGACCGCACGACGCTCACCCGGCTGTTCACGCTCAAGCGCGAGCTGATTGCCGTGCGACGGGCGGTCTCGCCGGTCCGGGAGGTCCTGAACCAGCTCACGAACCGCGAGCTGGCGTTCATCGACGCCGACGAGGTCATCTACTTCCGCGACATCTACGACCACGTGATCCGGCTCACCGACGAGCTCGACACCGACCGCGAGCTCGTGACGGCCACGCTGGACGTCTACCTCTCCCAGGTGAACAACAACCTGTCGGCGATCATGAAACGCCTCACCGGGGTGACGGTCCTCCTGGCCGGGATCGGGGCGATCGCCGGGATATTCGGGATGAGCGAGGCGGGTCACGCCTTCAGCGGCGGCGAGGCGGCAGGCTTCTGGGTGGTGGCGATCGTCACCGTCATGATGTCGGCGCTCGCCGCCCTCGCACTGCGCCGAGCCGGCTGGATCTGAACGCGGTAGCGCGGAAGCCGGTCGCGACCGGCGTTCCCTCGCGAGGCCCGCCCGGCGCGGAGCGTCTACCCGCAGTCGCGCGGTTGGGCGATCGGGTGCGCGACCTCGTGGTCGGCGGAGCCGGTCGACAGGAAGCGGGCCACGACCTGGGTCTTGCCGGCCGTCCCGCGGGGACCCTCTGAGGTCTGGAGCCAGAGCTGCTCCGTGGTCGCCGCCGCCGCGTCGTCGAGGTCGACCTGGTGCCGCCGAACCTCGATGATCTCGTACAGGAAGAGCTGGTCGTCGCTCGTGTAGACCTCGGCGATCAGCCCCAGCATCGAGGCGCCGTCGTCGATCTTCGAGGCGTCGAGGATCGGCAGGAACATGCCCTCACGGGCATGCGCGTAGAGGTAGGTCGCACGGTTCGAACCCGGCTGCCCAAGCGCCTCGTGGTACATCGCCACGTCGCACGCCGGATAGGCGGGGTCGGGCTGGCGGATCACTGGCAGGTCGATCCCGAGGGCGGCGACGATCACCCGCGTCGCCACCCGGTCGGGTGGGACGGTCGGGGATGGGACGGCGGATGGCTCGCCCGACGGTCCGGCGGTCGGGCCGGGCGTACTCGACGGTCCGGCGGTCGGCCCGGGCGTCGGTCCCGCGGTGGCGACGGGGGGCTGGGACGGCTCGGGACCCGCCTCGACGGGGCCGGTGTAGGACAGCAACCCGCCGCCGAGGAGCACCACCCCGAGGGCGGTGAGGATCGCCGGGATCAGGCGGGCGCGGAGTCGGCGGACGACGGCGTCCATGGGCGACAGGCTAGCAGCGGACCGTGCCGGCCGCCTCACCTCCCTCGTACTGGTACCCTCGCGCCGATGAGCCCACGCACGACCATCGCCGCCGGGCTCGCATCCGGGGTCGTCGTGGCGATTGCGGGACTCCTCGCCGCGGTGGCCCTGATCCCCGATCCGATCGCGGTGGTGGGCGGATCTGCCGCGCCGTCAGCCATCGCCACCTCGCCGGGGATCACCGGACCGCCGTCTCCAGCCGGGAGCCCCAGCCCGGCAGGGCCGAGCGTGGGCGCGTCGATCGGCGGCACCTCCTTCCATGTCGGGGAGCCGGCGCCGTCCCTGACCGTGCCCCAGGTCGGCGGCGGGGAGATCGACCTCGCCAGGCTCAGCGGGCGGCCCGTCTGGGTCAGCTTCATGCAGACGACCTGTCCCCCGTGCGTGGACGAGTTCACGCTGATGAGCAGCTTCGCAGCCCGGTATGCGAACACGGGCCTCGTCGTCGTCGCGGTCGACATCCGCGAGGAGGAGGGCACGGTCGCGGCGTTCGCGCAGCGCCTGAACGCGATCTTCCCGATCGGGCTGGACGCGGACGGCGCGGTGGCGGCGGCCTGGGACGCCCTGGCGCTGCCGGCCCACTTCTGGGTCGACCGTGACGGGATCGTCCGAGCGGGAGCGCTCGGCGGGATCGGGCCGGACGCCATGGCGGAGAGCCTCTCGACGATCCTCCCGGGCGTGACCGTCTCGCCGT
Organism: Candidatus Sulfomarinibacteraceae bacterium; assembly: GCA_035466655.1. Lineage (GTDB taxonomy): Bacteria > Chloroflexota > Limnocylindria > Limnocylindrales > CSP1-4 > UBA5189. Next base: position 3,715 of record DATIUS010000279.1, on the reverse strand, counting down.
AGCGGGCTCCGCGGGCGGGCCCGCCACGTTCGCCCGGCGGCCTCCGCCGGGCGGCGCCTATCCGATCGCGCCGGCAGCGTCCCGGACGACGTCGAGGAGCGGGCCCGGGAAGAGCCCGAGCGCGATGACCAGGATCGTGGCGACGATGAGCCCGCCCCACAGCAGCCGGCCGTGGGCGAGCGCCGGCCCTTCCGTCGCGGGTTCGCGCATGAACATGTAGACGACGACGCGGAGGTAGTAGAACGCGGCCGCGGCGGCGTTGAGGACGGCCACGACGGCAAGGAACCCGAGCGCCGCCGTGCCGGCCTGGCTCGCCTGGACCGCGGCGAGGATGACGTACGCCTTGGCGAAGAAGCCGGCGGTGGGCGGGATCCCGGTCAGCGACAGCAGGAAGAGCGTCATGAGGATGCCGAGGATCGGCTCGCGCCGGCCAAGCCCGGCGAACGTCTCCAGGTTCGAGGTGACGCCGGCGCGCTTCTGGAGCGCGGCGATCACGGCGAACGCCCCGAGGTTCATGAACGAGTAGGCGGCCCCGTAGTACAGGAGCCCCTCGAGCCCCTCGATCCGGCCGGCCGCGAACGCGGCAAGGCCCACGAGCATGTAGCCGGTGTGGGCGATCGAGCTGTAGGCCAGCATCCGCTTGACGTTCGTCTGGGTCAGGGCGACGAGGTTGCCGAGGGTCATCGTCAGGACCGCGAGCACGATCACGACGACGAGCCAGTCCGCCTTGAGCGGCCCGAGCGCCTCCACGAACAGGCGGAGGATCAGCGCGAACGCGCCGACCTTTGGGCCGACCGACAGGTAGCCGGTGACTGGCGTCGGCGAGCCCTGGTACGCGTCCGGTGTCCAGTAGTGGAAGGGAACGGCGGCGATCTTGAAGGCGACACCCGTCGTCATGAACGCGAGCCCCAGGGCAAGCCCCGCGGAGACGCCGCCGCCCGCCGTGAGCGCCGCCAGGCCATCGGCAACGTCCGCGACCCGGGTCGTCCCGGTCAGGCCCCACACGAACGCGAGACCGAACAGGAAGATCGCCGAGCTGAACGAGCCGAGGAGGAAGTACTTGATCGCGCCCTCGGTCGAGAAGCCGTCGCTCTTGTGGTAGCCGGCGAGCAGGTAGCCCGGCAGGACCATGAGCTCGAGGCCGATGAACAGCACGAGCAGGTCTGCCGACGCGGCGATGAGCATCGCCCCGGTCATCGCGAACAGCAGGACGATCGTGAACTCGCCGAGCGGGAGGCGCCGGGGCCCCAGGTAGTCCGGCCCGAAGACGATCGTGAACGCGACGATCAGGACGAACAGGATGTCGAGGAAGGTCGTGAGGGCGTCGACCGTGTAGGCGCCGCCGAACGCGGTTGCCGCCGTGGCGCCCGTGACGATGGTCAGCCCCGCGACGAGGGCGAGGCCGGCCAGGCTCACGACGAGGACCGGTCCGTTCCGGCCGGGCCGGGCCAGGTCCACGAACAGGACGGCGACGGTGACGAGGACCGCCGCGACGAGCGGCGCGATCGTGACGACGTCCTGCCAGGTCATCGCGCCGCCCCTACGAGCCGCTCTCGGCGGCGGCCGGGCGCGACCCGAACGGCAGGGTCGCGATGCGGACGACGACCGCCGCGGCGATGATCCCGAGACCGATCGCCACGACGAGCGGGTCGATCGCGATCGGGGACCCGGTCGCGGCATCGCCGAGCGTGCCGGCCACGGAGCCGTCGATCGTGTCGAGCAGGATCCCCGGGAAGAGGCCGAACGCGACGACGAGCGCGCCGAGCGGCGCGAGCGTCAGGATCTCGGTCGGGCTGATGTCGGTCAGGTGGCCGCCCAGGCCGGCCAGGAACCCGGACAGCTCGCCGGTCACGATGCGCTGGAACATCCAGAGCAGATAGGCCGCCCCAAGGATCATCACGAACGCCGCCACGCCCGCCGCCCAGGGGTGCACCGCGAAGGTCCCGGCAAGGGCGAGGAACTCGCCGACGAAGCCGGACAGGCCGGGCAGGCCGGCAGAGGCGAAGACGAAGAACCCGAGGATCGCCGCGTAGACGGGGGTGCGCGCCGCGAGGCCGCCCATCTTCGCGATCGTCCGGTCGTGGGTCCGCTCGTAGATGATCCCGACGAGGAGGAAGAGGGCGCCGGTGATGAGGCCGTGGTTGACCATCTGGAGGATCGCGCCGGCCATGCCCTGCGGCTGGAAGATGAAGATCCCGAGCGACACGAAGCCCATGTGGCTGACCGACGAATAGGCCACCAGCTTCTTGAGGTCCGGCTGCACGAGCGCGACGATCGCGCCGTAGATGATCGCGATGAGGCTCAGGACGATGATCGCCGGCGCGAACGTGTGGGCCGCGTCCGGGTAGAGCGACAGGGTCCAGCGGATGAAGCCGTACCCGCCCAGCTTGAGGAGGACGCCGGCCAGGATCACCGACCCGGCCGTCGGCGCCTCGACGTGGGCGTCGGGGAGCCAGGTGTGGAACGGGAACATCGGGACCTTGATCGCGAAGGCGAGGAAGAAGGCCCCGAAGGCGAGGAGCTGGAGGGTCGGGTCGAAGCCGCCGCCGGCCGTCGCGAACTCGCGGAGCGCCCCGAAGTCGAACGCCCCGTTCCAGTCGCCGCCGTGGGCGGCCTGGTACGCGAACGCCGTCGCCAGGATGGCGACGAGCATCAGGAGCGACCCGACGAGGGTGTAGAGGACGAACTTGATCGTGGCGTAGATCCGGTTCGCCCCGCCCCAGATCCCGATGATCAGGTACATCGGGACGAGGACGATCTCCCAGAAGATGTAGAACAGGAAGGCATCCAGGGCGAGGAAGACGCCGATCATCCCGACCTCGAGGACGAGGAACGAGACCATGTACTCCTTGATCCGGGTCTGGATCGGCTTGAAGCTGGCCAGGATGCTGATCCAGGTGAGGGTCGTCGTCAGCACCACGAGCACGAGCGACAGCCCGTCGACGCCGAGCTTGTACTCGATCCCGAACATCGGGATCCAGCTCAGCTCCTCGACGTACTGGAAGAGACCGCCCCGGTCCGGCGCGAAGCCGGTCACGAGGAGGAGCGAGGCGATCCACGCGAGGAGCGCGGCGCCGAGCGCGACCGGGCGGGCGAAGCGGGCCGGCAGGAAGGCGATCGCGAGCGCCCCGGCCAGCGGCAGGAAGGTGATGATCGACAGGATCGGCACGCTGGCCATCGCCTACCGGCCCGCGATCGCGAGGTACGACCCGACCATCACGATCAGCCCGATCGCGATGCCCAGGGCGTAGTTCTGGACGCGCCCGGTCTGGACGCGGGCGAGGCCGCCGCCGCTCCGGCGGGTGACCGACCCGATGCCGTTGACGATCCCGTCCACGACCTTCGCATCGAACCACCACGCAAACGCCGCGACGCGCCCGCCGACGACGATGAAGACCAGGTGGTTCAGCTCGTCGAACCACCACTTGTTGAGCGAGGCCCGGTACAGGAACGGAACCCGCGCGGCGAGCGCCCGGACCTGGTCCGGCCGGCCGCGTCCGCGGAGCGGGCCGATCTCCACGCCGAACAGCCGCCAGGCGGCGAGCATGCCGGCCGTTGCCACGGCGATGCTGACGAGGATGAGGACGCCGTCGATCCCGAAGATCGCGAACTCGGCCTCGTGGTGGCCCAGGATCTCGAGGCCGTGCTCGTAGACCGGCTCGAGCCAGCCGGCGAGGAGGCCCGGTCCTTCGGCGCCGACGAGTGGCCCGAGCGG
>DATIUS010000278.1:0-2876 GCA_035466655.1 Candidatus Sulfomarinibacteraceae bacterium | reverse complement strand
TCCACGGCGGCGACCGCGGTGAACGGCGCGAACAGCTCGTCCTGGAAGAGCCGGTGCCCGGCCGGGAGTCCCGCGACGGTGGGCTCCACGTAGAAGCCGCGGGCGAAGTAGCCGTCGGTCAGGCGCTCGCCGCCGGTGAAGACCGTGCCGTCGCGACGGGCCTCGGCGACCGCCCCCTGATGCCGGGCGACGGCCTTCGCATCAACGATCGGGCCGAGCCAGTTCTCACGCGGAATGGGGTTGCCGATGGTGATCCGCTCGGTCTTCTCGACGAGCAGCTTCAGCAGCTCGTCATGGACCGGCCGCTCGACGTAGACCCGGGAGTTCGCCGAGCACTTCTGCCCGCCGAACCCGAACGCCGAACGCATGATCCCCTCGGCCGCCTCCTCGAGGTCGGCCGAACGGGTGACGATCGCGGGGTTCTTGCCGCCCATCTCGACGATGCAGGGGCGCGGCCAGGCGGTCGAGAACGACTTGAACAGCCGGAACCCGACCTCGAACGAGCCGGTGAAGACGATGCCATCGATCCCCGGAGTGGACTGGAGCTCCTGGCCGACCGTGTCGCCCGGGCCCATGACGAGGTTGACGACCCCGTCGGGAACGCCGGCGTCGTGGAAGGCATGGACGAGGTTGACGCCCGACAGCGGCGACGCCGACGCGGGCTTGAAGACCGCGGTATTGCCGGCCATCAGCGCCGCCGAGATCGGCCCGGCGGCCAGCGCCATCGGGAAGTTGAACGGGCTGATCACCGCGAAGACGCCGTGCGGGCGGAGGACGGACCGGGTGTGCACCGTCACGTCCCCGAGGTTGTCCATCGGGTGGTCGTAGCCGGCGTTGTCCTCCATCGTCTGGGCGTAGTACCGGATCAGGTCGGCCGCCTCCTCGACCTCGCCGAGCGCCTCGAGCCGGTTCTTGCCGACCTCGAACGCCATGTCGGCGCCGTAGACCATCTGGCGCTCGCTGATCAGCTCGGCGGCCCGGCGGAGGATCGCCAGGCGGTCCCGCCACGGGGTCCGTCGCCAGGCAGGCTGGGCGCGCCGAGCGGCGGCGATGGCGTCCCGGACGTCCTCGCGGTCGCCCCTCGCGAAGGTCCCGAGCAGGATCTCGGTGTCGATCGGCGAGCGGGCCTCGAACGTCCCCGCCCGGCCGTCCACCCAGCGACCGTCCACGAAGTTCTGGTGATACCGGCCCAGGCCGGCCCTCGAGGCCTCGACGCCGGCCTCGTAGAGCGCGTGGAGCTCCTCGTTGTCGTTGCGAAGGGTCGCGTAGGTGATCTTGATCCGGGGCTTCGACTCGGTCGTCATCGAGGGTCTCCCATGGCCGGAGGGTCGTCGCGCCGATCGGCGCTCCACGCCGGCGCGGTTGGGTCGCTGGAGTCAGTCTAGCGCGGTCCCATCGCGCCCCCAAGGAGGGCCGTGACCACCTCGAGGAGGTTCGCGCCGATGCCGTTCGGCCGTCCGGAGCCCCGGAGCCGGCCGCCTGCCGCGGCGGCGTCGAGCGAGGGGCGGTCCGTCTTGCCGGTCAGGACGAGGATGCCCCGAAGGCCCGCCCGGCGGGCCCCGGCGATGTCCGAGCGGAGGTCGTCGCCGACCATCGCGATCTCGGACCGCCGGAGCGGCGACCCACCGGCCGCGCGGACCTCCGCGACCAGCTCGCGAACGGCCTCCCGGAAGACGACCGGCGACGGCTTGCCGGTCACGACGGCGCGCCGGCCGAGGGCATGCTCCAGGCCGACGACGAGCGCCCCGGCATCGAGCGTCACGCCTCGTGGCGTCACCCACCAGGGGTTCTTGTGCATCGCGATGAACGCCGCCCCGGCACGGACCTGGCGGAAGGCGATGTCCAGGTTCCGGAACGAGAGGTCGTCGCCGGCGTCGCCGATGACCACCGCCGCGACGCGGCGGTCGGGAGCGTCGGCCTCGTCGGGGCCGACGAGCCGCTGGCCCTCCCACTCGCGAAGGGCGTCGGGTGATCCGAGGACGAGCAGTGGCTGCCCAGGGTGGTGGATGGCCGTGTGCGCCGCCGCCGCCGAGGCCGCCGTGATGATCAGCTCCGGTCGGACGGGACGGCCGAACTTCCGCGAGACGCCGGCCGCGACGGTCGTCCGATGGGCGGACGAATAGTTCGTGACGACCCGATACGGGATTCCCGCCGCCTCGAGCATCTCGAGCGCCTCGGCCGAGCCGGGCAGCGGGCACGACGCGAGCATCAGCACGCCGTCGGCATCGAGGACGAGGGCCCGGACGCCGCGCACGGCCGCGCCCAGGTCGGTCGCGGCAGCCGTCTGCGAACCATCGATCATGGCCACCCGCCGATGGTAGTCTCCGGGCGCGGCGAATGGGCCGCGGGCGAGGGAGGGCGACGGGATGGGTCTGCTGGACGGAAAGAAGGCGCTCATCTTCGGCGTCGCCAACGACCATTCCATCGCGTGGGGGATCGCCCAGGCGCTCCACGGAGCGGGCGCCACGGTGGGCTTCGCGTCTGTCGAATCACTGCTCGAGCGACGCGTTCGGCCGCTTGCCGACTCGATCGGCGCGACGTTCGTCGAGGCCTGCGACGTCCAATCGGACGACCAGATCCGGGACGTCATGACCAGGTGGGGCGCGGCCCACGGGGAGATCGACGTCCTCGTGCATGCCGTCGCGTACGCGCCCCGCGAGGCGCTCGAAGGCGCCTACCTCGACACCCGACGGGCGGACTTCGCGACGGCCCTGGATGTCTCCGTCTACAGCCTGGTGGCCCTCGCGCGCGAGGCCCGGCCCCTGCTCCGAACCGGCTCCGCCATCCTGACCCTCACCTACTACGGCGCCGAGCGGGTCGTGGCGAACTACAACGTGATGGGCGTCGCGAAGGCGGCGCTCGAGGCGAGCGTCCGC
>DATIUS010000277.1:0-1777 GCA_035466655.1 Candidatus Sulfomarinibacteraceae bacterium | reverse complement strand
CGATCGTGGTCGCGCTGCCCTTCAGCGATGAAGCCGGCGTGCCATCGGGCATCGTCCTCGCGTCGCTCCCGCTGGCCTCGCTCGCCCGCATCGGCGACGACGTCGGCCTGCCGGCGGGCGCGGCCCTGACGATCGTCGACCGGAACGGCACGATCCTCGTCCGGGAGCCGGACCCGGAGGACTGGGTGGGACAGACGCTCCCGGACGTCCCGCACATCGCCGCACTGCTGGCAGCGGAGGACCGGACGGTCGAGGCGGCCGGACTCGACGGCGTGACCCGGCTGTACGCGCTTCGCAGCCTCGACGTCGCGGGCGCGACGGGGATCCACATCTCCGTCGGCTTCGAGCTTGCACAGCTGACGGCCGCGGCCGACCGGTCGTTCTGGCTTGGGATGGGGCTGCTCCTGATCGCCGCGGGCGTCGCGCTCGTCCTGTCGTGGATCGGGGTCCGCGCCCTGCTCCTGCACCCCGTGGCGGAACTCTCGGCAGCGGCGGACCGGATCGCCTCCGGGGACCTGGGGGCTCGTACGGGCTTCTCCGGGGGTGGCGAGTTCGGCGCGCTCGCCACGACCTTCGACCGGATGGCGGACTCGGTCCAGGAGCGGGTGGAGGCGCGGACGGCGGACCTGCAGGCCGCCCTCGATGACCTCAGGGAGCACGCGGCCCGCCTGGCCGAGCTGGCGGCCCTGATCGACGGCACGAACGACGCCCTGTTCGCCTTCGATCCGGTCACGCTGCGCTTCAGCCACGTGAACCAGGGCGCGATCGAGCAGGTCGGGTATTCGCGGGATGAGCTCCTGGCGATGACGCCGCTGGACCTCAAGCCACGCTTCACGGAGGCCTCCTTCCGGTCGATGATCGCTCCCCTCCTCGACGGGAGCCGGACCAGGCACCAGTTCGAGACCGTGCACCGACGGAAGGACGGAACCGAGGTCCCGGTGGAGATCCTCGTCCAGACGGTGCCGCTCGAAGGACAGCCGCTCCGGCTCGTCGCGGTCGTCCGGGACATCAGCGAACGGGTCGAGGCGGACCGCCGGCTCCGTGAGTACCTGGACATCGCCAGCGACCCGCTCTTCATCCATCGTGCGATCCGCGATGAATCCGGTGCCACCGTGGACTTCGAGATCGCCGCGTTCACCGAGCCCGCACTGGCAATGTACGGGCCGGAGATCGCGCGGGTGGGCCGCCGGCTCTCGACATCGGAGCCGGACACCCTCGAGCAGCGGCGGGCCGCCTACCTCCGGACGCTCGAGACCGGCGAGCCGACCGTCTTCCGCACCCGGCGCCGCCCGCCGGGGTCCCCGAACTGGCACGACATCTCCGTCCGCGTGACCCGCGTCGGAGATGGGGTGGCGGTCTCGGCGCGCGACATCACGGACGAGCTGGTCAACGAGCGGCGCATCCAGGAGTACCTGGACATCGCCGTCGATCCGCTGGCCGTGAGCCGGGCGATCCGGGATTCTGGAACCGGTGGGATCGTCGACTTCGAGGCCGTCTTCGCCAACGCGTCGGCCACCGAGATCCTCGGACCGTCGTTCAGCACGGTCGGCGCCCGCCTGTCCGCCCAGCCCCCCGATCTCTTCGAGCGGCGCCTCTCCCTCTGGGCCCAGGTCGTCGCGAGCGGCGACCCGGTCGAGTATGACGCCGCGCTTCCGCACTTCTCGACAGGCGAGGTGCGCGACCTGTCGGTGCGCATCACGAAGGTCGGCGACGGCGTCGCCATCGCCTTCCGGGACGTCACGAGCACCAAGCAGCTCCAGCGCGCCCTCGAGTCGGC
>DATIUS010000276.1:0-4836 GCA_035466655.1 Candidatus Sulfomarinibacteraceae bacterium | reverse complement strand
GCGGGTGATCCCGGCCGCGGCCAGCGCGCGGGTGTTGACCCATGCCCCGTGGCCGTCGCGGTTCACGAAGAATGCCGGGCGATCCGGCACCACCCGGTCGAGCTCCTCGCGGGTCGGGGTCGCGCCCGGGAACGCGGACATATACCAGCCGTCGCCGAGGACCCACGATCGATCCGCGTTCGCCGAGGCGTAGGCCGCAATCGCCGCGAGGTAGGCGTCCGGCGTCCGGGGCAGCTCATGCAGGGGGCAACGGGTCAGGTTGAGGCCCGCCATCGACGGGTGACAATGGGCGTCCTGGAAGCCAGGCAGGAGCGTCCGCCCGGCAAGGTTGACTCGACGGGTGTGGCGCCCGACGAGGTCCGCCGCCTGACGGTCCGTTCCGACCGCCACGATCTTCCCGTCGCGGACCGCGATGGCCGTCGCCGTCGATCGCGCGGCGTCCATGGTGACCACGGATCCTCCGACGAGAACGAGGTCGGCCGTGCCCGCTTGCCGGGGCATCGATGGTCCTCCTCGTGCGGCCGGACGGGCGGCTCGAGCCTCCCGTCCGGCGCTTGTTCCGGTCAGTCGGGCGGCAGCATCCGGTACATCAGTTCGGTCTCGACCCCGGCACGTCGGTTGCGGGCCGCCTGGATCACGTACCAGACGACGCCGATGAGCACGACGACCCCGACGAACGACACGCCGGTGGCGTTCAGGTAGTCGAACGCGCTCTGTTCACCACCGGTGACGACGGACAGAATCGGGGAGAGCGCCGCGAACCAGTACAGGATCAAGGTGAAGGCCAGCCAGACGAACCCCAGCACTGGCAACCACCGAAGGAACGGGGCGTCCTTCACGAGATCTGGCCGGGTGAACCGGGCCAGGAGGGCGTTCACCCCGGGCATGATCCAGGCCAGGCCCGAAGCGACCACCGTGAACCAGGCTGAGGCGACGAGGTTGAGCTTGCCGTCCAGGTTGGGGTCGGCGTTCGGGGCCAGGAAGCCCAGTCCGATCCACTTGAGGATCGAGAAGTTCGAGAAGAGGAGGAACACGACAGCCAGGGCCAGGGCCGCGAAGATCGCGTTGGACGGAGCGCGGAGCCGCTCCGACACCGCGCCGAGCCACTCGGGCGCCTGTCGGTCGAGGCTCCAGGCGAGGGCGATCCGGCTGATGAAGATGACATAGACCGGCATGAGCAGGAACGGGAACAGCGTGGAGGCCGCCCCGACGACTGCCCAGATCGGCCACAGGTCCGGGCGCGCGATCACGCCGAGGACCTGGAAGTAGTTGCCCTGGCCGAGCGGGACCGCCGGGTCAGCGATGTAGCCCCAGTACGCACCTGTCCAGCCGATCTGGCCCTCCAGCCCGAGCTTGCGGGCCAGCAGGTCGGGATAGATCGAGTTCATCAGAACCGCCAGCCCGAGCGCGCCCACAACGGCGATCAGGACCCCCCGCTTGACGTTCCCCCGGATCTCGCCCGAGATGTACGCCGAGTACTGGAACCCGATGAACTGGAACAGCATGATGCTCGCCATGAACATCACGGGCCACGAGGTGAGCGACTCGGGTGCGAACGAGAACCCGCTGGTCAGCCCGGCCTCCTCGGCCGCCGCCGTGAGCTGGTCGACGGTCACCCCGTTGGCGTACTTCGGCAGGTTCGCCGCGAACGAGCCGGCGTCGAAGAAGAGCAGGCCGCAGATCGCCATCAACGCCCAGCCGATGACGCCCAGGACCGTCAGGTAGGTGACGATCTTGTGGAACCGCTTCGTCGGCTGAAGGACGACGAGCGCCACGAGCGCGATCACGACGAGCCCGGCGATCAGGCCCGGCCAGCCGGTGATCGCCCCGCTGGAGGCGTCCGTGAACCAGGTGTTCGCGTTGTTGAAGAAGTCGCTCCCGGTACCGATCCCGACGATGCGCCCTTCCATCTGGAGCCCGCGCAGGGTCAGCACGGTCTCGAACTGGATCAGGGCAATGGAGGCGAACGCGAGGAGCCAGCTCTCCATCCAGCCGAGGAACGGCCCGATCCTGGGGACAATCCGGCTGGTGAAGACGTAGTCGCCGCCGGACCGAGGCATGACACTCGTCAGGGACGCAAAGATCAGGGCGAGGAGCACGCCCATCGCGCCAACGCCAAAGGCCACCCAGGACCAGTTGGTCAGGCCGCCGACGACCACGACCGGCACGCCGGCGAGGACGACGATCGTGAACGCTCCACCGAGCGTCCCGCCGATGAACGCCGCGGTGTTGAAGAACAGCGCGTTGACCACGCTGACCTCGCGGACCAGCCCCGAGGACTGCCGCGTGAACAGGACCTTGCCGCCACCTGCCACTTGACGCCCCTCCTTCACGCCACACGACCACACCGCCTCGCGGCCGCTCCATCGCTCCGGAGTCTCGGGGCTACCGACACGCCTCGGCCCCTCGGCGTGGCGCCACTATACTGCTCGGCCTATGTCGCAGAAGGCTGGAATCACCGGTCCGGTCGAGTCTGGGCCCTTCCCGCCAACCGGGATTCAGCCGGCGTCGGGCGGCCGTCCGAGCACCATCACTGAGCCCTCGGTCAGTGTCGTGGCGGAGGGTCCCACCCTGGGCGACCCGCTCGCCGAGGCGGCGCGGCTCATCGAGCTGGCCGAGGCCTCCGGCCTCGGGTTGCGGCTCCTCGGCGGCCTCGCGTTCCACGCTCGCTGCCCGGATTGGACGGCGAGGGTTGCGCGCGACCGGCGCGACATCGACCTTGCGACGCGCAGCCGCGACCGCAAGGCGCTCGGGCTCCTCATGGAGACGGAGGGCTACGGGGCCGATCGCCACTACAACGCGCTCTATGGTCACAAGCAGCTCTACTTCGTCGACCGGGTCCGCGGCCGGCCCGTCGATGTCCTCGTTGACAGGATGGAGATGTGCCACACCTTCGAGTTCGCAGATCGCTTGCACCTCGATGGGCTCACTCTCCCGACGGCCGAGTTGCTGCTGTCGAAGCTTCAGATCGCGCGGATCAACCGCAAGGATGTTCTCGACGCTCTCGCGCTGCTATCGGAGTACCCCCTGGCGCGAGCCGACGCGGGAGCGATCAACGTCGATCGGATCACCCGCTTGACAGCGACCGACTGGGGTTGGTGGCGAACGGTCACCGGCAACCTTGAGAAGTTCCGGCTCTTCTTCGACACGGAGATCCAGCCCGGAGAACTCGATTTCGGCCGGCCGCCCCGGTTCGACGTCCTGGCCCAGATCGAGGAGCTCCGGACTGCGATCGACGGCACGCCCAAATCGACCCGGTGGAAGCTCCGCGCACAGGTCGGCGAACGCGTCCAGTGGTTCCAGGAGCCCGAGGAGGTCGGGCACGGCCGATAGCCCGGCAGGCGGGGAGCCGTTGTGTGGTGGGGGTCTGTTCTCCGCTACCCGTGCTTTCGGGGCCGGCCCCCGCGCCCACCGGGGATCGCCGCGCGGCTGAGGAAGATCGCGCCGCCGCGCACGCCCATGTTGATGTCGGCCGGGTGCGCCTTGACCTGGCGCATGACGGCGGCCCGGATCGTCACGAGCTTCTCGTCGTCCTCCAGCTCGATCTTCTTGATCGCCGACTGCGGTCCGACCGCGATCTCGTTGAGCAGCTTCACGATGGCCTGGTCCCGCTTCTGGATCGCGAGCTGGCGTGGGCTCAGGGCTCGGGGCTTGCGCTGCTTCGGGGCAAGCTCTTCCGGTTTCGCGTCGCGGATTCGCATCGATGGGGCTCCGTGTCGTCACGCTTGGAACGCCGTGTTGCTGTTTCGGGTCGTCCCGGTGACATTGGTCGGGGCCATCCTAACAACTGCGATGGCGCATTGAACGCCGATCTGTTGCATTCACTCGACGCGGAGTTCTCACGCTGCACGACGACGGTCGCGACGAACCGGCGGTCGCCCGTCCCGTTGTGTCGCCGCACCACCACCACCGAAGACCCCTTCACGTGAGCGGGAAAGGGGCGTATCCTGCGCAGACTCGCAATCATGCCCGCCGTCCTGGAGACCACAACGATGTCCCGAACACCCCGTCGAGCGATCCTGTTGGCATTCGGTCTCGCGGCCGCCATGGTCCTGCCCTCGGCGGTCTCCGCCAATCACTCGTGGGGCGGCTACCACTGGGCCCGGACGGCGAACCCGTTCACGCTCAAGCTCGCCGACAACGTGAACACCACGTGGGATTCGTACCTCGTGACGACGTCGAGCGATTGGTCCGCGTCTCGCGTCCTCGATACCACGATCGTGGCGGGCACGGGCAATCCGCGGACGTGCAAGGCCACGACCGGGATGGTCCAGGTCTGCAACGCGTCCTACGGCTACAACGGCTGGCTCGGCCTCGCCGGGATCAGCATCACCGGCGGGACGCACATCACGAAGGCCTACGTCAAGGTCAACGACAGCTACTTCAACAGCCCCTCGTACAACACGCCGGCCTGGCGCAACCTCGTGATGTGCCAAGAGGTCGGTCACACGCTCGGCCTCGATCACCAGGACGAGGTATTCGCCAACGCGAACCTTGGCACATGCATGGACTACACAAACAGCCCGGACTCGAACCAGCACCCGAACGCGCACGACTACGAGCAGCTCGAGCAGATCTACGCGCACCTCGACGCGACGACGACCGTCGCCGCGGTGCCGGTCGCAGCGGCAGCCCCGCTCCCCGACGAAGCGGCCGACGCCGCGTGGGGGACACTCGTCAAGGTGACGAACAACGGGCACGGTGCCTGGTACGTGCGCGACCTCGGCGCGGGCAACATGACTCTCACCCACGTCCTCTGGGCGGATCGCTGAGGCGACCTCCGGCGGGCAGCGCGCCCGCCCTTCTCGGGACCCTCGATCGGCCCCGCCGGCAACG
>DATIUS010000275.1:0-4715 GCA_035466655.1 Candidatus Sulfomarinibacteraceae bacterium | reverse complement strand
TGGCGAGCCCGTCGCGGAGCGCCCGGGTCCGATTCACCCCGGTCCGGCTCACCCCGGTCCGGCTCATCCCGGTCCGGCTCACCCCGGCCACCCGGCGCTCGCCGTCAGGTCCGGCCTTGCCCGTGGTGACCTGCTGACCGGCGCCACAACCGCCGTCAGCGTGCTGAGGCCGTGGAACCAGACCACCGGGTACGCCAGCAGCACGGCGATCGGCGCCAGCCGGATCCATCGAACTGCCGCCAGGCCGAAGGCAGCCGCGGCGATCAAACGTGGGACCACCGGCACACCGACCAGCACGTTGTAGGACCCGGTCGGCAGCGTACCGGAGGCCAGGAAATCGAAGTACTCCCGCCAGGCGTCGGTGGCCAGGACGATCGAGCCGATGGCGACGATGGCCGCAACGCCGACGCCCAGGAGCAGCCCGCGCCGATCGCGCAGCCAGGCCAGCGGCGCGAGCGGCCAGGCCGCGAGCTTCACGAGGGCGGCCGGAGCCACGGGCGCCGCGATTCCGCGCATCGCGAGTGCCGTCACGCCTGCCATCGCCAGGTGGACGTTCCCCGCATCGAGCTCGGCGAGGACGGGTGGGAAGACGAGGATCGCGATTCCGGCCCGAATCCAGCCCCCTGTGGCGAGGCGGAGACCGACCAGCTCGACGGCGCGCCACAGCCAGACGAAGACCGGCATCGGCAGGAGCGACGCCGGCGCAAGGACCTGCGCGAACGGCGGGGGGTACTGGTAGGCGGCAAATTCGAAGCTCTCGATGCCGTAGAGCGGCTCGCCGCGGAGCGCGTGGCCGGCCGCAGTCCAGTAGGCGATCGCATCGATGCCACCGAGCCCGCCCGCATCCTGGATCCCGTTGACGAGAAGGACCCGCGCCAGGAGCGCGTATCCAGTCAGGCCGAAGCCCACGAACAGGATCCGGCGCCCCCGGTCGCTGAGTGGCATGTCAGCTGGATGGTATCGGGCGGGCCAGTCTCCCAGTTCACCCCCGGCGCAGCGGGTGGCGCGGGTGGCGCGGGTGGCGCGGGTCGCGCGGGTGGCGCGGGTGGCGCGGGTGGCGCGGGGTTGGCCCCTCCCGAGAGGGCCCGCCGAAAGGACGTCCCATCCGCGATGTGCGTGGCCGCATCACCAAGTGGACGCCCGACAAGTGCGCCCCCGACCTCGCCATCCGTGATGCGCGTGGCCGCATCACCAGGTGCGCCGTCGGCGAGCGGTGAGCGGTGGTTGAGCGGCGGTTGACCAGCGGGCAAGGGGAGCACGCTTGAATGGTGCCGTGGCATACAGGCTCGAGCAGCAGGACGCGGCAACCCGAGAGGCACTGGTCGCCCTCGGGTCCGTTCTCCGCGAGCTGCGAATGTCGAGGAGCCTCACGCAGCGGAAGCTCGAGGCTCGCTGCGGACTCTCGCAGTCGTCGATCTCGCGACTGGAGACCGGGAAGGCTCCATGGATGAGCGCCGTCTGGATCGCTCGCCTGCTCGCCGGCCTGGACCTCGCCGCCGACGGGGTCTACTTCAGGCCAACTGCGACCCCCTCGGAGGGCCCGGGTTGGAAGTTCCTGATGGCGCGCTTCGATGCGGCACACCGGCGCCGGGAGCAGATGACTCTGGCCGATATCCGGCGGCTGGACCGGGAGCGTGCGCTCGAGGCCCTTCGGCGCGAACTCGCGGCCGACACCGAGCGCCCCGCGCCTACCTGATGCGGCCACGCGCATCAGAAACGGAAGTGTCATTTCACGCGGCCATACGGCATTGCCGTTCAACCTAGAGGGTGGCGGGCCCCAGCCGCGCCGGCCGTACGGTGGCGCCGCGGTCACCGCGGTGATGGCCGTCGCCGCTGTGATGCGGCCACGCGCATCAGAAACGGGAACGTCCTCGGCGCGGGCCGAACCGCGGCCGGCCCGATGGCACGGCCCGCCCGCCGGCGCAGCCGCGGATGCTACGCTGCCGAACCGTGCGGACCCCCGTCGCCCTGTTCGTGCTGGCGCTGCTCGTCCGCCTGGCGCTGATCGCGCTCTACCCGGATGCGGCCTACCCGGACAGCTACTACTACGTGGACGTGGCGCGGGCCATCGCGGCCGGGCACGGCCTGAACGTCGACTTCGTCTGGATCTTCGCGGAGGTCGGCAACCGGATCCCAGAGCCGGCCACGCTACCCATTCCCTCGAATGCGCACTGGCTCCCCCTGGCCAGCCTGGTCCAGGTGCCGTTCATCGCGCTCCTGGGACCCTCCCCGATTGCCTCCGCGCTGCCGCTGGCGATCATCGGCTCGCTGGCGGCCCCGCTGACCTGGGCGATCGCCCGCGACGTGGGGGCGCAACCGCTTGTCGCGACTACGGCGGGCGTCCTCTCGGCGATCCCGGCGGCGGCCACGGTGTTCATGGCCCAGCCCGAGAACTTCGCGATCATGCATCCGCTCGTGGCGGCGGCGATCTGGTGCACGGCGCGAGGCCTGAAGGGCGACGGCCGGGCCTACGCGGTCGCCGGGCTGCTGGCCGGGCTGGCCTCGCTCGGGAGGAACGACGGGGTCTTCCTCGGCGGGGCGATCGGCCTCGTCTGGGTGGGCGACCGGATCCGCTGGTGGCGCCGGCGGCACGGCTCCGGGAGCTGGGTCCACGTCGACGACCGCGGTCCGATCTCCGTGGCCGCCGCCGCGGGATGCCTCGGGCTCTTCCTGCTCGTGATGGCGCCCTGGTGGTACCGCCAGCTGACCGTCTTCGGCTCGATCTCACCGACGAGCTCGAGCGGCGCGGCCCTCTGGATCCTGACGATCAACGAGTGGAACTCGATCACCGCGAACCCCAGCCTGGGCCGGTTCCTCGACCAGGGCCTCGGCCCGATCCTGGCCAGCCGGCTGGACGGCCTGACGTCGGCGATCGGGAACTTCGTCGTCGTGATCGGCTCCGTCGTCCTCGTCCCGTTCATGCTCATCGGGGCGATCGGGCGGATCGGCAGCCGGGACTTCACCCCGTGGTTCGTCTACACCGGGGTCGTCTTCCTGACCGCGACCCTCCTCTACCCGCTCCACGTCCCCGGCGGGGCGTTCATCCACTCGGCGATCGGACTCGCTCCGCACGCGGCGATCCTGTCGATCGAAGGGGTCCTGATCATCGTCGGCTGGATCGCCGCGAGGCGCCGGACCTGGGATGAAGGGAACGCCGGGACGGTCTTTGCCTGGGGGATCGTCGTCCTGGTCGCGGCGACGGCGGTCGTCTTCGGCCGCCCGGTCCAGGCGGCCTGGGACGAGGCCCGCCAGCCACGGATTGCCCTGGCTGCAGAGCTCAACAGCCGGTCCGTGCCGGCCGATGACCGGCTCCTGTCCATCGATGCGGCGGGGATGAAGTATTTCACCGGGCGGCCCGGTGTCGTCACGCCGGACGACCCGATCGAGACGATCGAGGCGGTCGCCCGTGCCTACGACACGCGCTGGCTCGTGCTCGAGCGCGGCGACGCGGCCCGGGCGCTCGCGCCGGTCCTGCTCGGCGAATCGAGGCCCGCCTGGATCGGCCAGCCGGTCTTCTCGGTTCCGTCCGCGGATGGGGGCGCACCGCGGCTCGCGCTCTACCCCGTCTGCACGACGGTCTCGGACGACCGCTGCGAATGACCCGCCGCGAGGCCTGGCTGTCGGCGGCCCTCGTGTTCGCCGCGGCCATCGCCGTTCGCGCCTGGGCGGCAGGCGTGATCACGTTCCCGCGCCCGGAGGACACCGCCTACTACGTCGGCGTGGCGCGGAACCTCGTGGAGGGTCGCGGCCTGGTGAGCGATGCGATCTGGAGCTACGGCACGCCGCCGCTCGTCTTCCCGCGCCCGGCATTCGAGGTCTGGCTCCCGCTCCCGTCGTTCCTCGCGGCCTTCTCGATGGCGATCCTGGGGACAACGTTTGCGGCCGCCAAGTGGTCGTCCATCCTCGTCGGCGGGCTCGTGGCGGTCCTTGCCTGGCGGCTGGGCGCGGATGTGGCCCTGGAGCGAGGGCTCCCCGTGGGGCGTGCGCGGACGCTGGGGCTCGGGACGGGCCTCTCGGCGGCGGTCTTCCTCCCGCTCGTCCTCTATTCGGTCCTGCCGGACTCGACGATGCCGTTCGCGGCGCTCGTCCTCGCCGCGTGCCTGCTCGCGGCCCGCGTGGTGCGGGATCCGCGGGCCGCTCGGCTTGCGGATCCGCGGGTGCTCGCGCTCGGGGTCGTCCTGGGCCTCGCCGCGCTCACCCGGAACGAGGCGCTCTGGCTGGCGCTCGCGTGGGTGCTCGTCGCGCGGGGAGCGGCGAAGGCCGCGGGGGAGGCGGGGGCCGCGCACCCGGGCGACCACGCCGGCGCTGGAACCGCCGGCTGGATCCGCCTCGTCGCCGGCGCGGCCACGACCAGCGCAGCCACGGGCGGCTGGATCCGCCTGGTCGCCGGCGCGGCCGTCCCGGCGATCCTCGTTTTCGCCCCGTGGGCGATCCGCGACTGGATCGAGTTCGGGAGCCCGTTCCCGGGCCAGGCCCTGACGAACGCCCTGTCGCTCGACGGCCGGGACATCTTCGCGTGGACGGAGACGCCCACGTTGTCACGCTACGTCGACGCCGGCCTCGGGACGCTCATCGCGCTTCGCTGGACCGGCTTCCTCCACAACCTCCTGAACGTGCTGCTCTTCCTGGGCATCCCCGTTTCGGCGATCGGCCTGGTCGGCCTCCCATGGGCCGTGCGCGGCGCCGCTGTCGGGATGCTGGCCTGGTTCTCCGTG
>DATIUS010000274.1:0-9085 GCA_035466655.1 Candidatus Sulfomarinibacteraceae bacterium | reverse complement strand
GTGATCGTGCTCCTGCTCGGCTCGGGGATCCTGGCGGCCGGGATCGGCATCCTCGGCGGCGCCTCGGGCCCAGGCCGGGCGGCGGCCGCCAGGCTCGGCTGGCAGATCGAGGCGGTCGGGGTCGCGATCCTCGGCATCGGGTGGGCGCTGGCGTTCGTCCGATCAGGGAGCGGGGGCGCCTGACCCGGGGACGGCGACCGGACGATCGCGTGGGCGTCGCCGGGCCGCAAGTACCACTAACAGGCCCGGTCGCCGGATCGTTTCCTAGAACGAACCCCCCAATCACCACCGGGAGACCATCAATCGTGACTGGCATCATCACTCGCCTGCGCCCGCTCCTCATCAGCCTGGTCGTGCTCCTGTTCACGGCCGGCATCGCCTTCGCCGGACGGCCCGACGCACCGGGCTTCGGGCGAGCGACAGCGGCCCAGAGCTCCGGGCAGACCGTCCCCGTCGGGGTCGACGAGGAGGACGAGGGGACGACGGCCGACCCGGCCTCGACCACGACCGAGACGACCGCCGAGACCGAGGCCACGACGGAGTCCGAGGACCCCGAGGTCGACGGCGACCACTGCTCGACGGATCCGACCGGGCTCACCGACGAGCAGCTCGCCGAGCTGAACCACGGTGCCATCGTCTGCTGGGCGGCCCACCAGGAGACCCCCGCCGAGTATCGGAACCACGGGGTCTGGGTTTCGGAATGGGCCGGGAAGAACCGCGGCCACGCCCCTGCCGAGGGCACCGAGTCTGTGACGGAGACCGCGGCGACGACTGCGACCACGACGACGACCGAGACCACGACCGCGACGGCCGCTGCCGAGACGGGATCCGACCACCCCGGCATCGGGCAGGGGAGGGGCAAGGGTCGCTGACCCTGCGCTTCTTCTGCGATGCGACGAGGCCGGCGCCCATGGCGCCGGCCTCGATGATTCCTCGGGAAGCGGGGTTTCGGTCGGCGGCGGACCCGCGACCGAAATGGATTACCCGGGCTCGCCGCTCCGAACCATCGCGATGGCGTTCTCCAGCCGCAGCTTGGCGATCGTGAGGTACTTGGCGAGGTTCGCCCGGTCGATGGACCCGATCGAGGCGATGACCTCCGGGCTGCGGAGGACGTCGACGAGCTCCTCGACCGCTTCGGCCAGGTGCTGCTTCGCCTCGATCAGCGAATCATCCCGAAGGGGTGTCTCAACCCGCCTCCGCCCGGTCCACGCGGCCTCCGCGTCTCCGGTCGACTCGTCCGGGCGAGCGGCCTCGCCATCGGCATCGGGGAGGAGCGTCGGTGCCGGGCGCCGACGGCGACCCTCGATCCGGTCGCGCAGCTTGGCGAGCGTCAGTTCCCCGCGGGCGACCTGGGCGGCGAGTCGCTTGCGCTTTCGGACGTCGTCCACCTTCATCAGCTCGTAGGCATGGGACAGCGTGTCTTTGCGCACAGACACCAGCTCGCGTACCTCGGCCGGAGCGTCGGCGAGGCGCAGGCGGTTCTCGAGGTACCCCTTGTCCTTGCCGAGCTTCTGGGCGAGCTTGCGAACCGAATAGCCATGCTCGCGGACCATTCGGTCGTACATCCCGGCCTCGTCGAGCGGCGACAGATCCTCGCGCTGGAGGTTCTCGATGATCGAGATCTCGAGCGCCGTGTCGTCGTCGATCTCCTCGACCAGCGCGGGGATCGTCGCCTGGCCCGCCGTGCGCGACGCGCGCCAGCGCCGTTCGCCCGCGATCAGCTGGTACTCGCCGTCGCCGAGGGGTCGCACGAGGATCGGCTGGAGGACGCCGTGCTCACGGATCGATGCCGCCATCTCCTCGAGAGATGTGGCGTCGAAGGCCATCCGGGGCTGGTCCGGGTTGGGCGAGATCCGGTCGATCGGGATGATCCGCACCCCGCTTCGGTGGCCGACGTGGTCGGCCGAGAGGAGGTTGACGATCGCGGGGGAGAGCTCGCGCTCCTCCGACAGCCTGCGGGCGGCGACGCCCCGGAAATCGGTCCTAGCCAAGGTCGATGACCTCCCTCGCCAGCTCGCGGTACGTGCGCGCGGCCTCTGTCTGTCCCGCGTAGACGGTGATCGGCCGACCCACGAGCGGGGCCTCGCCGAGCTTGACCGTGTTCCGGACGATCGAGTTGAAGACATGGTGGTCGCCGACGACGCGCAGCTCATCGAGCATGTCGCGCGCCAGGTTCGTGCGCCCGTCGTAGAACGTCGGCAGGAGGCCGAGGATTCGGAGCTTCCGGTTCAGCTTCAACCGGATCGTGTTGATCACCTTGACGAGGTTGGTGAGGCCCTTCATCGCGTAGTACTGCGTCTGGACGGGGATGATGACCCCCTGCGCCGCGACGAGGCCGTTCACGGTCAGCAATCCGAGGTTCGGCGGGCAGTCGATGAGGGCGTAGTCGTAGCGGTGCTTCAGCCGGCCGTCGAGCGCGTCGCGGAGGAGCGATTCGCGCCCGAGCATCGTGAACAGCTCACCCTCGGTCGCGGCGAGGTCGATGTGCGCCGGGACGACGTCGATGCCCTTCGTCTCGGTCGCCCGAATGACGTCCTCGAGCGCCGCACGCCCGACCAGGATGTCAGCCATCGACCGATCCACGGTGTTGAGGTTGATG
Organism: Candidatus Sulfomarinibacteraceae bacterium; assembly: GCA_035466655.1. Classification (GTDB taxonomy): domain Bacteria; phylum Chloroflexota; class Limnocylindria; order Limnocylindrales; family CSP1-4; genus UBA5189. The sequence goes on along the minus strand of DATIUS010000274.1, from coordinate 6,486 downwards.
CCGAGCCCCGCCGTCAGATTCGCCTGCGGATCCATGTCGACACACAGGACTCGATAGCCCTCTTCGGCCAGCGCGCCGGCGAGGTTGATCGCCGTGGTCGTCTTGCCGACGCCGCCTTTCTGGTTCGCGATCGCGATCACGTTTGTCACCGGGGCTTCACCTCGAAACGGGCAACGGGGCAGGGGAGGGATGCGGACGCGTCAACAACGCTGTGCGGGCCGGCCGGGCGTCGTGAAATCGTACCCCAGCAGGGCGCCCAACGATGCAGGACTTATCCACAGGATCGTGGACATGTACACCGATTTGTGGATAGCGGGGCCGAAGTCCAGCCGCCCGCCGGCGCCCGCCGACTGCTCGATTTGGAGGCCTCGGAGCCCCGCGAGGGGCGGCCTCGACCCGTCTAGAATGGCGGGACCGGGATGTCCCGATCCGGGGTGTCTGTGCGCAAAGACGCCGTGCCGGTCGCGCCGTCGTCGGCGGGCTCCGGCGAATCGTGGCCCGTAAACAGAACCGCCCAGCCAACAGGAGCCAGACCGTGCCGACGAACGAAGAGCGGCTCGGCCGCCTCGAGCAGATGCGTTCCGAGGCGATGCTCGGCGGGGGTCCGTCCCGCATCGAGCGCCAGCATGCGTCCGGCAAGCTCACCGCCAGGGAGCGGCTCGACCTCCTCCTCGACCCGGGATCGTTCGTCGAGCTTGACGCGTTCGTCACGCATCGATCCGTCGAGTTCGGTCTCGAGGAGCAGCTCATCCTGGGCGATGGCGTCGTGACCGGCCACGGGACGATCGACGGCCGGCTGGTGTTCATCTTCAGCCAGGACTTCACGGTCTTCGGCGGCTCCCTGTCCGAGGCCTACGCCGAGAAGATCTGCAAGGTCATGGACCTCGCGATGAAGGTCGGCGCGCCGGTCATCGGGCTGAACGATTCGGGCGGTGCGCGAATCCAGGAAGGCGTGGCATCCCTTGGCGGGTATGCGGAGATCTTTCTCCGCAACGTGATGGCGTCCGGAGTCATTCCGCAGATCTCGGTCATCCTGGGCCCGTGCGCCGGTGGCGCCGTCTATTCGCCCGCGATGACCGATTTCACGATCATGGTCGAGAAGACGAGCTACATGTTCGTCACCGGCCCCAACGTCGTGCGGGCCGTCACTCACGAGGAGGTTGACTCCGAGGCCCTCGGCGGCGCGCTCGTCCATACCGCCAGGAGCGGGGTCGCGCACCTCGCGGCGCACGACGAGTCCGAAGCGCTCGACGAAGTTCGGCGGATTCTCGCCTACCTGCCCCAGAACAACCTCGAGGCGCCGGCCGTCGTCGCATCGGTCGACCCAGCCGACCGGATGGACCCCGAGCTCGATCGCATCGTCCCGGACGATCCGCACCGTCCGTACGACATGCACGGGGTCATCTCGCGAATCGTGGACCGCGGCGAGTTCCTCGAGATCCAGCCCGAGTGGGCGGCCAACATCATCATCGGCTTCGCCCGGTTCGGTGGCCGGAGTGTCGGGATCGTCGCCCAGCAGCCGTCGGTCCTCGCCGGCGCACTCGACATCGACGCGTCGACGAAGGCTGCGCGCTTCGTTCGCACCTGCGACTGCTTCAACGTTCCGCTGGTGACCCTCGTCGATGTGCCCGGGTTCCTGCCCGGCGTGGGGCAGGAGCATGGTGGGATCATCCGCCACGGCGCGAAGCTCCTCTATGCGTACTGCGAGGCGACGGTGCCGAAGGTGACCGTCATCACCCGCAAGGCGTACGGCGGCGCCTACGACGTCATGAGCAGCAAGCACATCCGCGGCGACATGAACTTCGCGTGGCCCTCGGCGGAGATCGCGGTCATGGGCGCGGAGGGTGCCGTGAACATCATCTTCAAGGACTCGATCACCGGGGCGGTCGATCCCGTTGCGGAGCGGGCCCGACTGGTCGCCGAGTACGTTGACCAGTTCGCCAACCCGTACGTCGCCGCGGCCCGCGGGTACGTGGACGCCGTCATTCGTCCCTCGGAGACGCGGCCGAGGATCATCACCGCCCTTGCCGTCCTCGCCGACAAGCGCGACACGAACCCCAGAAAGAAGCATGGCAACATCCCGCTCTGAGTCGGGCCCGCTCCTGTCTTTGCACAAAGACGCGACGGAGGCGCCGCCCTTCCGCCGGGTCCTCGTGGCGAATCGGGGCGAGATCGCGGTCCGCCTGATCCGGGCCTGCCGCGAGCTCGGGATGGAAGCCGTGGCCGTGTACAGCGACGCCGACGTCGCCGCGGCCCACGTTCGACTGGCGGACCATGCCGTCAGGCTCGGGCCGGCAGCGCCGTCTGACAGCTACCTTCGGATGGACGCGGTCCTCGGGGCGGCCCTCGAGACCGGCTGTGAGGCCGTCCATCCCGGCTACGGGTTCCTCGCCGAGCGAGCGGAGTTTGCCGCGGCCGTCGAGGCTGCCGGGCTCGCCTTCGTGGGACCGCCGAGCGCGGCGATCGCGGCCCTCGGCGACAAGCTGCGGGCCCGCCGGACGGCCGCGTCGGTCGGCGTGGAGGCCGTCCCCGGGACCCTGGAGCCGGCCCCCGTCGACCGCCCCGAGCTGCTCGCCGCCGTCCTGGCCGATGCCGAGCGGATCGGTTTTCCGCTGCTCGTGAAGGCCGCTGCGGGAGGCGGCGGGAGGGGGATGCGACGCGTTACGTCGGCTGCCGAATTGCCGGCCGCGCTCCTGTCCGGTTCGCGCGAGGCCGCTTCGGCCTTCGGTGACGGGGCCGTCTATCTCGAGCGCGAGATCACGCCGGCCCGGCACGTCGAGGTCCAGCTTCTCGGCGACGCATCCGGCCGGGTGGTTGCCCTGGGCGAGCGCGACTGCTCGCTCCAGCGCCGGCATCAGAAGCTGGTCGAGGAAGCACCCGCGCCGGGGCTCTCGCGGGACGACCGTCAGCGACTCCATGAGCTCGCCGTCCGTATCGCGACGGCCGCCGGCCTTCGGAACGCCGCGACGGCCGAGTTCCTGCGGGCGCCGGACGGCGCCTTCTACTTCCTCGAGGTCAACACGCGCCTCCAGGTCGAGCACGGGGTCACCGAGCTCGTGTCCGGCCTCGACATCGTCCGCGAGCAGTTCCTCCTGGCTGCCGGCCGACCGCTCTCGGCGGCCGCGCTCGCGGCGGCGGAACGGGCCGCCGAGCCGTACGGCCACGCGATCGAGGTCCGCCTTTCCGCCGAGGACCCCGGCCACGATTTCGCCCCGACGCCCGGTCGGGTCCTTCGCTGGGCGATGCCCGGCGGCCCGGGCGTCCGCGTCGATACCGCGATCGAGGCCGGCGACCGAATCCCGCCCGAGTACGACAACCTGATCGCCAAGGTGATGGTCCATGCCGGCGACCGCGACGCCGCCATCGATCGGCTTCTCCGGGCGCTCGACGAGACTGAGATCGCCGGGATCCAGACGACGCTGCCGTTCCACCGGTTCGTCGCCCGGGATCCGACCTTCCGGGCCGGCGAGCTGTCGACCGGCTGGGTGGCCGAGCGCTGGGATGGACCGGCTGAGTTCCAGCGAGCTGCCGAGGCCGGCCTGCTCGCGGCCGGGCTTGCCGCCTTCACGGGGCTGGGCGACGAGCGCAGTCGGACGGCTCCCGGCCCCTCGCCCGAGCCGCCGTCCCATCCTGCCGGCCCGGCCCCGGCGGCCCAACCGGCCGGCAACGGTCGCTGGCATCGATTCGGCCTCGAAGCCGCCATCGACCGGTGGCCCCGGTGACGACACCTGTCCGGCCCGACATCGGCGGGACCGTGGCCGGCGACGCTCGCGTCCCCTCAACCCAAGCCGTACGGGTGTCGCTGGTATCGGGTGACGGCTCGACGGTCGCTCCAGCGCTCGTCGTGGAGCGGCACCCCGGCCCGGGAGGCAGCCATCCGCACCTCGTGAACGGCACGCCCGTGGCGGCCGAGCTCCGGGTTCGCGACCGTGAGCGCGCCATCCTCGTCGACGGCGACGCGGCCGCCGGGAACCGGCGACTCCTCCTGCTCCCACCGGCGGCGGCTCCGGGCGCGGCACGCGGCGTCGCCCGCCGGGAGATCATCGTGGATGGCTGGCGAATCGAAGTCGACGTGGAGCCGGCTGCCCGAGCCGAGCTCCGCGATCGTGCTCGCCGGGGACGCGACGAGACGGTCTCCGGTGGGCCGGTCGAGGTCCGTGCCATCATCCCGGGTGTGGTCGTCTCCGTCTTCGTCGCGCCGGGCGACGTCGTGGCCGCCGGCGAGCACCTCCTCGTGCTGGAGGCGATGAAGATGCAGAACGAGCTCCGGGCGCCTCGGGACGGGACGATCGAGCAGGTAGCCGTCGCGGCCGGCGACAAGCTCGAGGCCGGCGATCTCATGCTCGTCATCGCCTGAGCGCGAGGGAGATGCCGTGGCTGATGGACGGAAGCCCGGAGGCGGCGACCGGCGCGCGCCGTCCGACGCCTTGACCCGCGACACTGCCCCGGACCCCGGGCGGGACGCGTGGCGGGCCGGCGCGCGGGCGAAGGCGCTCGAGGGGGCCGCTGAGCGTCGTGCGCGGTTCGAGACCTCGTCCGGGATCGAGGTCCGGGACCTCTACACCCCGGCCGACATCGCCGGCCTGCACGAGGACAGCGACCTGGGCAGGCCGGGGGAGTACCCATTCACCCGCGGCGTTCAACCGACGATGTATCGCAGCCGCCTCTGGACGATGCGCCAGTACGCCGGCTTCGCCACCGCCGAGGAGACGAACCGGCGCTTCCGCTACCTGCTCGAGCAGGGCCAGACCGGCCTGTCCGTCGCGTTCGACCTGCCGACCCAGATGGGCTACGACTCGGACGCCCCGGAGGCGGTGGGCGAGGTGGGCCGGGTCGGTGTCCCGATCGCGAGCCTGGCCGACATGGAGGCCCTGTTCGACGGGATCCCGCTCGGCGAGGTCTCGACGTCGATGACGATCAACGCCACCGCGGCGACGCTCGTCGCCCTCTATGTCGCCGCGGCCGAGCGACGGGGCGTGCCCCGTGGCCGGCTGTCGGGGACCGTCCAGAACGACATCCTCAAGGAGTACATCGCGCGCGGCACGTGGATCTACCCGCCCCGCCCCTCGATGCGCCTCGTGACCGACGTCTTCGAGTTCGGGGTGCGTGAGCTGCCGAAGTGGAACACGATCTCGATCAGCGGCTACCACATGCGCGAGGCTGGGGCGTCGGCCGCGCAGGAGCTCGCCTTTACGCTGGCCGACGGGATCGCCTACGTCGAGGCGGCGCTTGCCCGCGGGCTCGCGATCGACGATTTCGCGCCCCGCCTGAGCTTCTTCTTCGCGGCCTGGTCCGAGCTGTTCGAGGAGGTCGCTAAGTTCCGGGCGGCACGCCGGATGTGGGCCCGGATCGTGAAGGATCGGTTCGGGGCGACGAGCCCGCGATCGATGGCCTGCCGGTTCCATGTCCAGACCGCCGGCAGCTCGCTGACCGCGCAGTCGGTGGACAACAACGTCGTTCGCACCGCTCTCCAGGCCCTCGCCGCCGTCCTCGGCGGCGCCCAGAGCCTCCACACGAACTCGCGGGACGAGGCGCTTGCCCTGCCGACCGAGGAATCGGTTCGCCTCGCGCTGCGAACGCAGCAGATCCTGGCCTACGAGGCCGGTGTCACGGAGACCCCGGACCCGCTCGCCGGCTCGTACTTCGTCGAGACGCTCACCGACGAGCTCGAGGCGGCCGCGACCGCCTACCTCGCCGAGATCGATGCCTTCGGCGGCACGCTCGCCGCGCTCGACGCCGGGTTCCAGCAGCGGCAGGTCCAGGAGTCGGCCTACCGGACGCAGCGGGCCATCGACGCCGGCGAGCAGGTTGTCGTGGGGGTCAACCGGTTCCGAGACGAAGCCTCCTCGACGCCGCCGACCCACCGGATCGATCCGGAGGCCGAGCGCCGGCAGGTGGAAGGCGTCCGCCGGGTCCGCGCCGAGCGCGACGGGGCGGCCTGGGCCGCGGCGATGCGTCGCCTGGATGACGCCGCGCGCGGATCGGACAACCTCCTGCCGGTCCTCATCGAGGCGGTCGGGGCCTATGCGACCGTGGGCGAGATCGCCGACCGCCTCCGGGCCGCGTGGGGCGTCCATCGTGAGCTGATCACCGTCTGACCAGAGCCCGACCATCCGAAGGGAGGCACCACATGTCCGTCCTGCCGCCGGGCCGCATCCACCACGTCGCAATCGTCGTCCGCTCGATCGAGGCGAGTCTCGTCCTCTGGCGCGACTACCTGGGTCTCCGCCTCGAGACGATCCTGGACATCCCGTTCGACCGGGTTCGAATCGCCTTCCTCGAGGTGGGGGAGTCGAAGGTCGAGCTCGTCGAGCCGACCGACGACACGACCGGCGTGGCCCGGTTCCTGGCGAACAAGGGCGAGGGGTTCCATCACGTGTGCTTCGAGGTGCCGAACCTCACCGAGACGCTCATCCGCCTGGAGCTCGACGGGCTGGAGCTCATCGATTCGGCGCCGCGACGCGGGGCGGAGGGCCCGGTCGCGTT
>DATIUS010000273.1:0-2214 GCA_035466655.1 Candidatus Sulfomarinibacteraceae bacterium | reverse complement strand
CCAGCGGGTACTCGATCGCGGGGGTCGCCGCGGTCATCGGCGCCCGCGACGGGACCCGCTGGCACTTCTGCTCGGTGGCGATTACCGGGGTGGGGGAGCACCCGTACCGGGCACCGGCAGTCGAGGCGGCCGTCAGGGATGGGGCGTCCATCGCGGACGCGGCATCCCACGCCACCGACGGCGTGATGGTCGCCTCGGACATCCACGCCGACCGGGAGTACCGCGCACACGTCGCCACGGTGCAGGTGCGGCGGGCGCTGGAGGCGGCGATCGCCCGGCTCGGGTGAAGGTCGCGCGGATCCAGCCCGGGACGACCGCGCCGGCGACGCTCGCCGGCGCCGTCCTGACCCGGGACATCGAGGTCGCCGGGGAGCGCTGGGCCAAGGGCCGCCGGCTCACGCCGGCCGACCTCGAGCGCGTCGGGCGGTCGATCCCGGTCCTCGCGGGCCGGCCGATCACCGTGCTCGTGCCGGAACCTGGCGACGTCCACGAGGACGATGCCGCGCGCCGGCTCGCCGCCGCCGTCGCGGGTCCCGGACTTGCCATCGGCGAGCCGGCCCAGAGCCGGATCGATCTCCGGGCCACCGGCGCCGGGGTCGTGCACGTGGGCGCCGGGCTGCTCGATCGGATCAACGCGATCGACCCGGTGGAGGTGTTCACGGTCCTCGACGGCCGCGTGGTCGAGGCCGGCGCCCTCGTCGCGAGCGTGAAGGTCGCGCCGCACCTCGTCCCGGAGGGGATCCTCGCCGCCGCCGAGGCCGTCGCGGCCCGGGGTCGCGGGCGCCGCGGCGTCGTCTCGGTGGCTCCGTTCCGGCCCCGGCGCGTGGCCGCGATCGTGAAGGAGACCATTCGCGGGATCGCCCGAGATCGCTTTGAGGCGAGCGTCCGGGCGAAGGTGGAGGGCCTCGGCTCCCGTCTCGTGGGGATCGATTATGTCGAGGACGCGCGCGACCCCGTCACGTCCGCCCTGCGGCGGCGGGCGCTCGGGCGAGGCCCTGACCGGGCGGACCTCGTCCTCACTGCCGGGTCATCGAGCACCGATCCGGAGGACCCGTTCTTCGTGGCACTGGCCGCGCTCGGCGGCCGGGTCGTCCGCCACGGCGTGCCGGCCCATCCGGGCTCGATGCTCTGGCTCGGGCGTGTCGGCTCGGTCGCCGTGATCGGGCTGCCGTCCTGCGGGGCCTACTCGAAGGCCACGGCCGTCGACCTGCTCCTGCCCCGTCTTCTCGCGGGCGAGCCCGCGTCCATCCGCACGGTGGCGCGCCTCGGCCACGGCGGCATTCTCACCCGCGACCAGCGCTTCCGCTTCCCGGCGTATGCCCGGGAACTCGACGCGCCCGAGGGATAACGCGAGCCGCCCTCGTCGACGCACCGTTCCGGAGACTGAACGTGCGACCGGGGGGCAAACATCGCCGGCCGGGCCGCTTCTCAGACCGCGACCTGCCGTTGGCGGCCACGAGCGATCGGCCGCAGGCAATGGGATCGGTCGTGGTAGACTTCTACCATGCGTACAACCATTGATGGAGCTGGCCGCATCGTCGTCCCGAAGCGCATCCGGGAGGTGCTGGGGCTGTACGGCGGCCAGGAGATCGAGCTTCGGGCCACGGAGTCAGGGATCGAGATCGAGGTGCCACCGACGGAGATGCGCCTCGAGGAGCAGGACGGGCTCATGGTCGCCGTGCCACAGGTCACGCTACCTGTGTTGACGCAGGACGTCGTTCGGGAAACGCTGGATCGGGTCCGCCGATGAACGCCGTCGACACGAGCGTCGTCGTCGCTGCCTTCGGCGCTTGGCACGAGGATCACGCGATCGCGGCGGCCGCCGTACGGGAACGTCCGCTGCTCCCCGTACACGCAGGGCTGGAGGCGTACTCGGTGCTGACTCGACTGCCCCCGCCGCACCGCGCGGGCCCGAGCATCGCCAGAGCGTTCCTGAGCGCGGCCTTCACCGGGAGATGGCTGCAGCTGCCCGTCGATGCGGCCGAGGGCCTCGTCGACGAACTCGCCGAGCTCGGGATCGCGGGCGGGGCGACGTATGACGCACTGATTGCGGCGACCGCACGGGCATCCGATGCGACCATCCTGACGCTCGACCGGCGGGCCACGCCTACCTACGACCGCCTCGGCGTGTCCGTCCGCGTTCTGCGCTAGGCCCTTACACTCCCCGGCGTGACCAGCCAGCCCGCCGGCCTCGACTCGACCGAATCGATCCAG
>DATIUS010000272.1:0-3253 GCA_035466655.1 Candidatus Sulfomarinibacteraceae bacterium | reverse complement strand
GCGAGCGACTACCGGGTCGAGATCGAGGTCGTGGCCGCGCGCTGACCGGTCCGGCCGGTCGGCGGCCTGGTGTGCGGGACGCCTCCCGCGGGCGTCAGCGACCGATGAGGAACTCGTCGATCGCGATCGTCTCCCGGCCGGGTGTGCCGGCCACCTCGATCGTGATCGTGTGGGTCCCGAAGCGGTCGAACGCGGCACTGAACAGGTCCGCCCGGGGGCGGAACCGCGTCGCGTGGGCGTCGACCGTCGAGACGAGCTCGCCATCGAGGTAGATCCGCGCCTCGCCCCGCGTGGGGCCGACCGGTCCGACCCAGGCGATCGAGCGGCCGCCGAAGGTCAGCTCGGCCGTGGCGCCCGGCTCGACCGCGTAGCGGACCTGGCCGCCGTTGTAGCGCGGGAACTCCGCCTCGTCCCAACCCTCCGAGAAGTCGATGAGGGTGTCCGAGTCATCGACGGCGCGGCCCTTCGTCGAGGGCGCGGCCGGCGTCCCGCTGGCGGGGCGAGCCCCTCGCCGAATGGGTGCATCCATGCCGGCGAGGACGCGGCTGACGTAGCGGCTCGAGAAGCCGGACCAGCGAGTCGGGTCCGTCTCGCCGTCGCCGGTCAGCCACCAGTGCGCCACGGCGCCCCAGTCGTCGAGCCAGCCGTACAGGGCGATGAGCTTCTGGCGGGCCACCTGCTCCTGGTTCTCGGGCGTCGGCGGAGCGTCCGGATCGCCAAGGTATCGCCTCGCCCAGGCGCGCCAATTGGAGGGCAGGATCTGGTACCGGCCGAGCGCTCCGCTCGTGGCGTTGACGGCGTCGTACCGGCCGTTCGATTCCACCGCGGCGAGGGAGGCCATGAAGCGGTCGAGGTTCGGCGGGTCCACGGCCAGACTGCTGGCAGGACCGGCGAAGCCGACGAGCAACACCGCGGCGATCAGGGCTGACGGGACCGCTCGCAGGCGGCCCGGGCGATCGGGCAATACGGATCCTCCAGCGGACGGTGCGGAATCGGGAGGATAGCGGCGACCGCCGAAGCCGTCACGCCCGACGATGCCGGAGCCGTCAGCCGCCGACCTCGCGGAGGAACGCGGCCGTTCGATCCAGGGCGTCCTCGAGCACCGGGCGGAGCGTGTGCCCCAGGCGGGGATAGGTCACGAGCCGGGCGTCCCGCAGCCGCCCCACGGCGGTTCGGAGGAGGCCGATCTGGGCGAACGGATCGGATTCGCCGGACAGCAGGAGGACCGGGCAGACGATCGCCGGCCAGTGGGCGATCCGTGCCTCGGCTCGCTCCGGCGATCCCGGCGGGTGAAGCGGGTAGCTGAACAGGACGAGGGCCATGTAGTCCGTCCCCGGTTGGGCCGCCGCGAGACTGGCCACGCGACCGCCGTAGGAGTGGCCACCGACCGCCGTCCCCGGGCTGTCCGGGACCGCGAGCCGCCAGGCCGGCACCGCCTCCTCGGCCCGGCGCCGCGGCAGGTCCACCGCGAGGGCGCGGATGCCCCGGAGCTCGAGGCCGGCGACGAACGGCGCCATGCTGGCGGCGGTACCGCTGGCGCCGTGGCCGAGGTGGATCGTTGCGGTCACGCCGGGCAGCGTAGCCGGTCCGTCGCGTATCCTCCGCCGCCATGGACGACGTGGCGCGATGCTGGTGGGGAGGCGGCGATCGCCCGGACCCGCGGATGCAGGCCTACCACGACACCGAATGGGGTGTCCCGGTGACCGGGGACGCTGAGCTGTTCGAGCGGCTTTCGCTCGAAGCGTTCCAGGCCGGCCTGTCGTGGCAGACGATCCTGAACAAGCGGGAGAGCTTCCGGGTCGCCTTTCGCGGCTTCGAGCCGGCGGTGGTCGGGGCGTTCGACGACGCCGACCGGGCGCGCCTCATGGCGAATGCCGGGATCGTTCGCAACCGGGCGAAGATCGACGCGACGATCGGCAATGCCCTCGCGTTCCTGGCCGTGGCCGCCGAGTTCGGCTCGTTCGACGCCTATCTCGCCTCGATCGTCCCGCGCCCGCCGTCCCGCCTGCCGGCCGGCGCAACGATGGCCGACATCCCGGCCTCCACCCCCGTTTCTGACGCGCTGTCGAAGGACCTCAAGCGCCGGGGCTTCCGGTTCGTCGGCTCGACGATCGTCTACGCGTTCATGCAGAGCGTCGGCCTCGTCGACGACCACCTCCCGGGCTGCTTCCGCTACCGCGGCTGACCCTCCCCGCCTGATCCGGTCGCACCGGCGCCGGGTGCTCCCCCGGCGCTACCATCGGCTGGATGGATCGACGGGACGCTACAGTCGCGGACGAGCGCGTGCTTCGGGCCGCGATCTGCGCCGCCGGGCGCCGGCTGGGTGTGCGCGGCCTGATCAGCGCGGCCGAGGGCAACCTGTCGGTCCGGCTGGGAGGAGGCCGCCTCCTGACGACGCCAACCGGGCGTCGCAAGGACGAGCTCGAGCCGGCGGACCTGACGACGGTTCCGCTCGATCCTCTGGCCGGACCCTCGGCCGCGGGACCCCGCCCCAGCTCGGACATCGCCATCCATCGGGCAATCTACCGGGCACGGCCGGACGTCGTCGCGGTCGCCCATGCCCACATCCCCGCCGCGATGGCACTCAGTCTCGCGGGGGAGGTCCCCGACCCGTCGGCGCTCCCCGAGACCGCCATGCTCCTGCCGGTCCTCCCGTACGTGCCGTTCGGCGCCATGGGGAGCGAGGAGCTGGCCGCCCGGATCGCCGTGGCGCTGGTCCCGGACGGACCGCCCCTCCCCGGCGCGATCCTCCTGGAGCGGCATGGAGCGGTCGCAGTGGGCGCGTCGGGCACGAACCTGAGCACGAGTGGCGGCACCGCCTCCGCCGTCGAGGCCGCGCTGATTCAGGCCGTCGACCGCCTCGAGCTCGTCGACGTGCTCTGCCGCGTCTGGCGGGACGCCGTCCTGCTGCGGACGGCGCTCGGTCGAACTGGACCGGTCGGCCCCGCCGGGTTCTGACACACGCCCGGTCGTCCGTCGGGCGCCGGCGAGCGACCGCTATGATGCGGCGACGCCCAATCGGAGAGCTGGAGGAGGGATCGTGGACACGCGCAAGCTGATCGCCGAGGCCATCGGCACGTTCATCCTGGTCGGGATGGGATCCATGGCCATTCTCGCGACCGGCGCGCTGGCCGGCTCCCCCGCCCTCGTCGTCATCCCGATCGGGTTCGGGCTCGGCCTGCTCGCCGCGATCGCGGTCGCCGGTCACGTGTCTGGCGGTCACTTCAACCCGGCCGTCACGCTCGGCGCACTC
>DATIUS010000271.1:0-4078 GCA_035466655.1 Candidatus Sulfomarinibacteraceae bacterium | reverse complement strand
ACCAGCGGGTCGCGCCGCCGTCGGCGTAGGACGATTCGTGGAGCGTGGCGTAGATCGGGTTCCGAGCGAACCGGACCGCACCCTCGACGTCCTCGCGGAAGGCGAGCGAGTTCACCGGCAGCTCGAGGACGTGGTGGAGGTTCTCCCAGCCGGCGCTGTCCCCGAGCCACAGACCGAGCTGCCGGAAGCGTCGAACGGTGAGCCGATCCCCGTTCGCGAGGGGGTACGCCTCGCTGGCGAGCCGGCGATGGATCTCGCGCACCCGGGCGCGATCCTCCGGGTAGCGCTCGAAATAGCGCTCGGTGCGCTCGATGACCCGGCGATAGGTCGCCGCGTAGACGTCGTCCACCGGCCGGCCGATCGGCGACAACCCGCCGGTGATGAACGCCTCGCGCAGGCCGCCGGGCGCGATCGACAGGTAGGTCAGCGACGTGAAGCCGCCGAAGCTCTGGCCGAGCAGGCTCCACCGATCGACGCCGAGCTCCCGGCGGATGACCTCCGCGTCGCGGACGATGGAATCGGCGCGGAAGTGGGTCAGGTACTCGGCCTGCGCCTCCGGGGTCGCGCCCGGGATCCCCTGGCCGACCGGGGAAGAGCGACCCGTTCCCCGCTGGTCGAGCAGCAGCACCCGGTAGTCCCTTAGGGCGCGCTTCATCCAGCCGGACGGCGGGCTGGTCGGCCGGGTCGCCTCGAACCCGGGGCCGCCCTGGAGGTAGAGGAGGTACGGACGGTCGAGGCCGTCGGGATCGGCCACCTCGCGGGTGAAGACGGTGATCGACGGACCGTCCGGCCGCGCGTGATCGAGAGGGACGATGTGCTCGCGCTCGGTGAACACCGCGCCGGGCACCTGGGTCGTGAAGCTCATCGGGCGAACTCTAGTCCGTCCATGGGCTGCCGGCCCCCGAGGCTCCGGGTGCTCGTCGATCCCCTCGAGGGCCGCGCCTCCGGCCCGATGTCGTCGCGCGTCATCCCCCCAGACGCCGCTCGAGCGTCGCGAGCTGCTGGGCAAGCTCAGTCGGGAGCCGGTCCCCGAAGCGAGCGTAGTGCTCGGCAAGCTGGGGCACTTCGCGGGCCCAGGCGGCCACGTCGACGCGCAACAGCTCGGCAAGGTCCTCGGCCGAGATGTCCAGACCCGCGGTGTTGATCTCGGCAGGGGACGGCAGCCAGCCGATGGGTGTCTCCTCGGCCGATGCCTCACCCGCACAGCGGCGGAACATCCACTCCAGGACCCGGCCGTTCTCGCCGAAGCCCGGCCACAGGTAGCGGCCGTCCGCCCCGCGGCGGAACCAGTTGACGTAGAAGATGCGCGGGAGCCCCTCCGGGGTCGCTGCCCGCCCGACCGCGAGCCAGTGCGCCCAGTAGTCGGCCATGTTATAGCCGCAGAACGGGAGCATGGCGAACGGGTCGAAGCGGAGCTTCCCGACCTCACCGAAGGCTGCGGCGGTCGTCTCGGAGCTCATGATCGAGCCCAGAAACACGCCGTGCGTCCAGTCGAACGCCTCGCGGACCAGGGGCACCACGCCTGCCCGCCGGCCGCCGAACATGATCCCGTCGATCGGGACACCGGCCGGGTCCTCCCACTCGGGTGCGATCGCCGGGTCCTGCCGCGCCGGCGCCGTGAACCGGGAGTTCGGGTGGGCCGCCAGGCGGCCCTCCGAGGCGGTCCAGTAGCGCCCGGTCCAGTCGATGAGCGGCTCGGGAGGCGTATCGGTCAGGCCCTCCCACCAGACGTCGCCATCGGCGGTCAGCGCAACGTTCGTGTAGATGCAGTTCTCGCCCAGGGTCCGGATCGCAATTGGGTTGGTTCGCTCGCTCGTGCCGGGCGCCACCCCGAAGAAGCCGGCCTCCGGGTTGATGGCGTACAGGCGCCCATCGTCGCCGAAGCGCATCCAGCAGATGTCGTCGCCGACCGTCTCGACCTTCCAGCCCGCCAGCGTCGGGACGAGCATCGCGAGGTTCGTCTTCCCGCACGCGGACGGGAACGCACCGGCGAAGTACTTGCGCCGGCCGTCGGGCGCGGTGACCTTGATGATCATCATGTGCTCGGCCAGCCAGCCCTCATCGCGGGCGATCGCCGAGGCGATCCGCAGCGCGTAGCACTTCTTGCCGAGGAGCGCGTTCCCCCCGTAGCCCGAGCCGTAGGACCAGATCTCGCGGGTCTCGGGGAAGTGGACGATGTACTTGGTCTCAGGATCGCATGGCCAGGGCACGTCGGCCTGGCCCGGGCCGAGCGGCGCCCCGACCGAGTGCAGGCACGGCACGAACTCGCCGGCGCTGCGAATCGCCTCGAGGGCCGGGGCGCCCATCCGGGTCATGATCCTCATGTTGACGACGACGTACGCGGAGTCGGTGACCTGGACCCCGAGCCGGCTGATCTTCGAGCCGAGCGGGCCCATGGAGAACGGGATCACGTACATCGTCCGGCCGCGCATCGACCCGCGGAACAGGTCGCTGAGCGTGGCCCGCATCTCGTCCGGGTCGCGCCAGTTGTTGGTCGGGCCGGCATCGTCCGGGTGGCGCGAGCAGATGAAGGTCCGGTCCTCGACGCGCGCGACGTCGCTCGGGTCCGAGCGCGCCAGGAAGCTGTTGGGCCGCTTCACGGGGTCGAGCGGCGTGAATGTGCCGGCCCCGACGAGCACGGCACACAGGGCGGCGTATTCCTCATCGGAGCCGTCGCACCAATACATCCTGTCGGGCGTCGTCAGGGCGGCGACGTCATCGATCCAGCCGGCGAGTTCCGGCATGCCCGTCGGCCGGCCCATCCCCGGATATGTGGCTCCCGCCGAACGGACGCCAGCCTGGACTGCCTGCATGGCCGTCTCCCGCGCGCTCCCGAGTCCTGCACACGACATCCCGAGGGGTCCGGCAGCAGCGACGATACCGACGCGCCGGCTGCGGCGCTCGGGCCGACCCGCCCGAGACCGGGGGCCGACCCGCCCGATGCATCACGCCGCCGGGCATGTCGGCGGGCTGCGACTGCCGGTTGCCGCCCTGGAAACCAGCTCACCAGCGCGCGGCTGACCGCCGGTCGCGCGACGCCTCGCCGCCCGCGACGTGTCGCTGCGCGCGGCGGATCACGCGGCCGCCGCCGCTACGGCGTGGGGATGGCCTGCTTGATGTCGTGGCAGAGCAGGCAGGTCGAGTTCTGCTTGAGAGCGTGGTCGATCGGCAGCCCGCCCACCTGCGGCGAGGTGTGGCACTCCCTGCAGCCGAGCGCGGCGTCTCGCACGTGCGGGTACTCCGGCGGCGGGAGGTCGGTCGGCTTGTGGCACAGCCAGCATTCCGTCTCGTCCTTCTGAACCATGCTCGTCGGGAGGTGCGCGAAGCTCCCGTGGCAGTCGAGGCAGTTCTGGTCCTGGAGGCGTGAGTGCGGCTGCGTGATCGCCGGGCCCTCCGGCGGCAGCTTGTGGCAGTTCAGGCACTCTTCCTCGGGGATGCCCTCGTGCCCGGGCGCCGTGCGGCCGAGCGTCGCGTTCGTATGGCAGGTCGCGCAGCGCCGCCATCCCTCGAGCGGATGCCCGATCGCCGGGATCGGCTTGAGGCCTGCCTCGCCGCCGGTCTCGTGGCAGAGGAGGCAGCTCGCGCTGGTCGGGATGTGAGCGAGGCCCATCGACATGAGGTTGATCGACTCCGACGGCGTCGCCTGGTCCGGGTGGCCGGGCGTCTTCGGCAGCGACGTCAGGACGACGACGAGCAGGAGCGCGATGACGAGGATGTTGGCGACGAGGAGCGCCCGGATCGCAAGCTCGAGCGGGCGGCGGAGGAACAGGAGGTCACTCCTGCGGGAACGCGGAGGTCGCCCGCCCGATCCTGCGGGTCCGGCCGGACTCGAACCTACGGGTCCCGCGGGACTCGGCCCGACGGGTCCGGCCGGGCTCGGCCCGACCGGCGTCGCGCCGGGCGATGCCATCGGCCCCGTGGTGCTCGGCGGGCCCGCGGGGCTCGGCGGGCCCGCGGGGCTCGGCCCGGTTTCGAGCGGTCCGGTCACTCAACCGACTCCACGAGATCGGGACCGCCGTCGCGCGCCTCGACGATCTCCTCGCGGGTGACGTACTTGAAGCCGCTGAAGATGCTCGAC
>DATIUS010000270.1:0-12209 GCA_035466655.1 Candidatus Sulfomarinibacteraceae bacterium | reverse complement strand
TACGCGCACCGCGCGATCCTCATGGACGCGGACGAGATCCCGTCGATCGAGGAGTCCGCCCTCTCGCCGACCGAGCTGCCGTTCACCCAGGACGACTTCGACCTCCAGATGGAACAGGCGCTCGAGCTGGTGCCGGAGGTCCTCGGCGACGAGCGCGTCGGCGTCCGCTACGCGATCAACGGCCTCCTCTCGCTGACTCCCGACGGCAACCCGATCCTCGGCGAGACGCCGGAGGTCAAGGGCCTGTGGTCCGTCGCCGCGGTCTGGATCAAGGAGGCCCCCGGCATTGCCAGGACCGTCGCCGAGTGGATGACGACCGGCGAGCCCGAGATCGATCCCCATGGCTCGGACATCGCGCGGTTCTACGACCACC
Organism: Candidatus Sulfomarinibacteraceae bacterium; assembly: GCA_035466655.1. Classification (GTDB taxonomy): domain Bacteria; phylum Chloroflexota; class Limnocylindria; order Limnocylindrales; family CSP1-4; genus UBA5189. The sequence goes on along the minus strand of DATIUS010000270.1, from coordinate 11,836 downwards.
AGAAGACGGACCAGCACATCCGCGCCCGGACGACCGAGGGCTTCAACAAGACCTACGGCATCGTCCACCCACTCGAGCAGTGGGAGTCCAACCGGCCGATCAAGCTGTCACCGTTCTACGAGCGCCAGAAGGCGCTCGGCGCGTTCTTCTTCGAGGGCGCCGGCTGGGAGCGACCGTACTGGTATGAGGCGAACCGGCCGCTGCTCGCCGAGTACGGCGACCGGGTCATGCCCCGGCCGGCCGAGTGGGAATCCCGCTGGTGGTCCCCGATCATCAACGCCGAGCACCTCGCGATGCGCGATCGGGTCGGCATGGTGGACCTCTCTGCGTTCGTCATCTTCGACGTGACCGGCCCCGGTGCGTGCACCTACCTCGAGGGGCTGTGCGTCAACAAGATCGACGTCGTGCCAGGCCGGACGGTCTACACGCCGCTCCTCAACACGGCCGGCGGGATCGTCGCCGACCTGACCGTCATGCGCCTCGCGTGGGATCGCTTCCGGGTCGTGACCGGCGGCGCCATGGGCATGCGGGACAAGAAGTGGTTCACCGACCACCTGCCCGACGACGGCTCGGCCCACCTCCACGACGCCACGGACCAGTGGACGACGATCGGGCTGTGGGGCCCACGGTCGCGTGACGTGCTCGCCGCGGTCACCGCGGCTGACGTCAGCGATGCCGGCTTCCCCTTCCTCACCTCGAAGACCGTCGACATCAACGGCGTGCGCACCCTCGCGTCGAGGATCAGCTATGTCGGCGAGCTCGGCTGGGAGATCTACGTCCCGATCGAGCAGGGCCTGCGCGTCTGGGAGACGCTGATGGAGGCAGGAGCGTCGCACGGGATCGTCCCGGTCGGCCTTGGGACCTACCTCGTCACGGGACGGATGGAGAAGGGCTATCGCGCCCACGGGGCGGAGCTGGAGCTCGACTTCAACCTCGTCGAGGCGGGGATGGCCCGCCCGTCGGTCAAGGCCGCCGATTTCGTGGGCAAGGCGGCCTATCTCGCCCAGCGGGCGAAGGAGCCGGCGGCCCACATGTGCACGCTCACGGTGGACGACCACACCTCGAAGTCCGGCGTGAAGCGCTACATGATGGGTCGCGAGCCGATCCTGACCCTCGACGGGAAACCGATCGTCGACGCGAAAGGCCGGCGGTCGTACGTGACGTCGGCCGGCAGCGGGCCGTCACTGGGCAGGCACCTGCTCATGGCGTACCTCCCGCCGGAGCACGCGGTCGAGGGGGCGAAGCTCCTCGTCGAGTACATGGGCGAGCAGTACCCGGTGACGGTCGCACGGGTCGGCGCCACGCCGCTGTTCGACCCCGACAACGCCCGGATCCGGGGCTGAGCCGGGGGGCGCGACCAGCGGCAGGGCGGTTGACGGTCCAGGTCGGAGGCTGACGTCCCCCAGCACCCGACGCTCGCACGGCGAAAGGGGGGGATGTTGTGGCGTCGACCAGCGGTCTGCCCGATCACGCCAGGATCGTGATCGTCGGAGCCGGCATCGTTGGCAACAGCCTGGTCTGGCATCTCGCCAGGCTCGGCTGGCGAGACATCGTGCTCGTGGACAAGGGACCGCTCCCAAACCCGGGCGGGTCGACCGGGCACGCCTCGAGCTTCACGTTCCCGGTCGAGTACTCGCGCCAGATGACGGCCTGGTGCATGGACGGTATCCGCCAGTTCGAGGAGCTTGGGGTGTTCTCGAGGTGCGGCGGGATCGAGGTCGCCCGGACCGAAGAGCGCATGGCCGAGCTGCGCCGCCGGCTCGGCGCGGCGCGCGCCTACGGCGTGGACGCGGAGCTCGTCTCGCCGGCCGAGATCAGGCGCCTGGTTCCATGGATCGACGAGCGGCTCCTGCTCGGCGGATTCCACACTCCGGCCGTGGGGGTCGTGGATCCCGTCCACGCGGGCACCCTGATGCGACAGGCGGCCACGCAGCTGGGCGCCCTCACCGTGGCCGGCACCACCGAGGTGACGGGCATTGACGTCCAGGACGGGCGGGTGACGGCCATCCGGACCGACCGGGGCACCGTCCGGACCGACCTCGTCATGGTCTGCTGTGGGGTGTGGAGCGCTCGCGTCGCCAGGATGGCCGGGGCGACCATCCCGCTGACGCCGGCCGTCCACCAGATGATCAGCATCGGCCCGGTGGCGCGCTTCGAGCAGCTGACCGGGGAGATCAGCTACCCGGTGATCCGGGACATGGACGCCCGGATGTATGAACGCCAGAGCGGCGCCGACCTCGAGATCGGCTCCTACGCGCACCGGGCGATCCTCATGGACGCCGACGACATCCCCTCGAACGAGAAGGCCGTCCTGTCCCCGACCGAAATGCCGTTCACTGCGGAGGACTTCGATCCGCACATGGAGCGAGCACTCGAGCTCGCTCCCGGCATCGTGGGCGACGAACGAGTCAGGATCCGCCACGCGATCAACGGCCTCATCTCCCTCACGGCCGACGGCATGCCGCTCCTCGGCGAGACCCCCGAGGTCAAGGGCCTCTGGTCCGCCGCGGCGATGTGGATCAAGGAAGCGCCCAGCATCGCGCGAACCCTTGCTGAATGGATGACCGACGGGCAGCCGGAGTTCGATCCGTCGAGCGCGAACATCGCGCGCTTCTACGACCAGCAGAAGACGGTCGCCCACGTCGCGGCGCGCGGCGCCGAGTGGTTCCCGAAGTTCTACGGGATCGTCCACCCGGCCGAGCAATGGGCATCCGATCGAAACGTCCGGCTGGGTCCAGCCCACGCCCGGCACCTGGCCCTGGGCGCCGAACTGGTCGAGATCGCGGGCTGGGAGCGCCCCAACTGGTACGCCGCCAACGAGCCCCTGCTGGACGAATTCGGCGACCGGGTGATGCCGCGCGACGCCGAGTGGGAGGCGCGCTGGTGGTCGCCGATCATCAACGCCGAGCACCTCGCGCTGCGCGATCGCGTCGGCCTGATCGAGAACCCGGCGTTCGCCGTCTTCGACGTGACCGGTCCCGGTTCTCTCGACTACCTCCAGCGCCTGGCCGTCGGCCAGATGGACGTGCCGCTCGGCCGGATCGTCTACACGCAGCTCCTCAACGAGGCCGGCGGGATCAAGGCGGATGTCACGATCCTGCGGCTGGCGCACGATTCCTTCCGGGTGGTGGCCGCGGGCGCCGGCGGGATGAGCGACCGGAAGTGGCTCCTCGACCACCTCCCCGACGATGGCTCGGCGCACCTCGCCGACGCGACGTCGGCATGGACGATGGTCGCCGTCTGGGGTCCCCGCGCGCGGACGGTCCTCCAGTCCATCACCGGGGACGACCTTGCCGACGAGGCTTTCCCGTTCGGCACCTGTCGAACCATCGATATCGGGTCGCTTCGCGGCCTTGCGGCGCGCATCAGCTACGCCGGCGAGCTCGGCTGGGAGATCCACGTGCCGATGGAGCAGGGAGCCAGGCTCTGGGATCTCCTCTGGGAGGCCGGCCAGCCTCACCGGATGGTGCCCGTCGGCCTGGGCGCCTATGGGACGACACTCCGCCTCGAGAAGAGCTACCGGGCGATGGGTCGGGAACTCGAGCTCGACCGGAACCTCGTCGAGGCCGGCATGGCACGGCCGACGGTCAAGGGCCCCGACTTCATCGGCAGGGCGGCCTACCTTCGCCAGCGCCAGGCGGGCCCGGCGGCGCTGCTGTGCACCCTCACCCTCGACGACGCGACCTCGTCGTCGGGGGTCCGGCGCTTCATGCTCGGCGGTGAGCCGATCCTGGGTCAGGACGGCCGGCCGCTCGTCGACGCACGAGGACGCGGCTCATTCGTGACCAGCGCAGGCTCGGGGCCGTCGCTCGGGAAGCACCTCCTGATGGCGTACCTGCCGGCGGACGTCGCGCGGGTCGGCACCCACCTGTTCGTCGAGTTCTTCGGGGAGCGATACCCGGTGACCGTCGCGGTCGCGGGCTCGACGCCGCTGTTCGATCCCGGCAACGCCCGCGTGCGGAGCTGAGGCCGGCCGGCTCGGCCCCGATTCGCGCTCCGACCGCGGATCGACCCGAGCCCGGGGCTACCCGCGGGGTGTCTCCACGCCGAGCAGAGAGCGGGCCAGGTCGACCTGCAACCGTCGGAAGCCGTCCGGCGTGACGCCGGGGGCCTCGAGGGCGATCGCCACCTCGGCGCCGTCGGTGAAGACGATGAACACCGCCACGATGTCGTCGATCGGCCGGGTCGGGTGGAAGATCCCGGCCGCCACGCCCTCCTCGATGATCGCCCGGAGCGGCGGCCGCCACGCCGCGTAGTAGCGCCCCAGCTTCTCCCGGAGGGCCTCGACGCGGGCCATCGCGATGAACTCGACCCAGATCCGGCTGTGGCGGATGGCGGGGTCGGCGAGCGACGCGTCGAGCAGGGCCGTCAGCCGCGTCCAGGGGTCGCCGGCGGTTGCCGCGGCCGCCAGCCACGCGTCCAGGCGCCGGGTGGACGACCATTCGAAGAGCTCCGCCACGAGCCGGTCCCGCGTATCGAAGTAGTGCTGCACGGTGCCGACCGACACCCCGGCAACCTCCGCGACGTCGCGCAGCCGGCTGCGCTCCACGCCGTGGGTCACGAGCAGCTGCTCGGCCGCGGCCAGGATGCGCTCTCGCTGCTGCGCTCGCCGGACCTCGGCGGCGCTCGGCGCGTCCTCGAGGGTCTCCACGGTCATCTCCGCTCGGTGCAACCGGGTTGCCGCTTCCCCTCCGGACGCCGGCCGGAATGGGGATTGACGAGGGCGCCGTCCATGGCATCATAACATCCTGTTATTGCCGGAGAGCGTGCTCTCCGAACGCCGCGCAGGGTCGTCCCGCCCGTCCACCCACGTCGACGATCGAGGGAACGCGACCCCATGCAGACGCAGCCGCACGACCTCATCCTCGATCAGGACGCGGCCGGACCCGGACGCCTGGACCGTCCCTCCCGGCTCGGCCCGCGCGACGCCGTCTCGGTCGCCACGGCTGCACGGGCGGTCCATGTTCTCATCATCGGTCCGACGCTCGGGGCTCGTCCCGGCGCCGAGGTCCCGGGCCGGCGCCGCCGTGCCCGGGTCGTCCGGGCGCCTCTCCACGACCCGGAGGGAGGGCCGATGCGGCGATAGTCTCGTGCGTCCCGCTGGCAGATCCAAGCTCAGGAGGAGGAGACACCCCATGCGCAGAGGAACCTGGCGGTTCATCGGGATCCTGGCCGCGCTCGTCATCGTGGCAGGCGCCTGCGGCGGCGGCGCGACGTCCGCTCCCACGACTGCCCCCGAGGCGACCGAGGCGGGCAGCTCCGAGGCACCCGCGGAGCAGGAGCTCAAGATCGGCATCGAGGGTCCGTTCAGCGGTCCGAACGCCCGGACCGGCGAGGAGATCAAGAACGCCGCGACGATGGCGTTCGACGCGATCGACTGGAAGGTCGGCCCGTACACCATCGTCCCTGTCTACATCGACGACCAGTCGGACCCGGCCAAGGGGGCGGCGGCGTACGAGCAGGCCGTCGTCGGCCAGGGCATCGTCGCCGGTGTCCTCGGCTGGCACAGCTCCGTGGCGGTCGCGCAGATGGAAGTCACCGCGAAGTACAAGGTCCCGCACTTCTTCGCGATGGGCGCCACCGGCGTCGTCAACGAGAAGTTCAAGTCGGACACGGCCAAGTACGGCTACTGGACGACGAAGGGCTGGCCGGATCCGGCCAAGCTCAGCATCGCCTACGTCACCGCCCTCAACGACGCGATGACGGCGGGCACCTGGACGCCGGCCTCCAAGGACGTGGCGATCTACGGCGAGGACACGGACTGGGGCCGCTCGTTCGGCGCCGGCCTCAAGGCCGGGTTCGAGGCCACGGGCTGGACCACCGTCAGCGAGGACTACTTCCCGATCTCCCAGACGGACTTCTCGGCGCTCATCGGCCGCTACCAGGCCGACGGGGTGCCGGTGGTTGCCGGCACGAGCACGATCCCCGCGTCGATCTCCGCGTTCATCAAGGCGGCCGACGACGCCGGCCTCAAGTCGATGATCGTCGCCGACGGGCTCGGCTGGATCGGCGAGTGGTACGAGCTGACCGGGACGTCGTCGAACTTCGTGCTCGATGCGATCCCCGGCTGGACGACGGACGAGGCCAAGCAGTTCGCGGCCGACTTCGAGGCGAAGTTCGGGTTCGCTCCCGGTCCGTCGGCGGCCGGCCTGTCCTATGACTGGACGAACTTCTTCATCAAGATCCTGCAGACGACCCTGGACGACCAGGGCTCGCTCACGGCAGAGACGATCTACAAGACCGCCCAGGACAAGGTCTGGACGGGCCAGCTCACGTACACCGACGGGATCATCATGGCCCGCTACCAGTTCAGTGCGGACACGAACCCCGACCCGGTCCTTGGCGAGGAGGACTACATCTTCCCGGTCCTCCAGTACCACGAGGGTGCCGGCACCGTGGTCTGGCCCGACGCCTGGAAGACGGGCGTCATCTCGGCCAAGCCCTAACCGTACCAAGTACTGTTCGGGGGGCCCGGGTCGCCCCGGCCCCCCGAACGTGGCCCCTCACTGGACACCCGAATGCCCATCCTCCAGCTGCACGCGATCACGAAGCGCTTCGGTGGCCTCGTCGCCGTCAACGACGTCACCTTCTCGGTGGAGCCCGGCGAGATCTTCGGTCTCATCGGACCGAACGGTGCGGGCAAGACGACGCTGCTCAACTGCGTCGCCGGGGCGCTCCGCCCGAACTCCGGGAGCGTTCGCTTCGACGGGCGGGTCACGACGGGCCTGCCCGCGGACCAGATGTGCCGCCTCGGCATGGGCCGAACATTCCAGATTCCCCGGCCCTTCCCGCACATGACGGCCCTCCAGAACGTCACGGTGGCGGCCGCCTTCGGCGACCCACACCTCCATCGTGACGGGGTCGCGGCGCGGGCCGAGCAGATGCTCGAGTACGTCGAGTTTCCGCGCCGCGCAGACACCCTGGCGAACCATCTCAACGTGTCGCAGCTGAAGCGCCTGGACCTCGCGCGGGCCCTCGCCAGCAAGCCGACGCTCGTCCTGCTCGACGAGTTCGCGGCCGGCCTCACGCCCAGCGAGCTCGGGGATCTCGCCAAGCTGCTCCGGCGCATCCGCGCCGACGGCGTGACGATCCTGATGGTCGAGCACGTGATGCGCCTGATCATGGACCTGTGCGACCGGCTGGCGGTCCTGCAGTACGGGGAGCTGATCGCGCACGGGCAGACCTCAGCGGTCGCCCAGGACCAGCGCGTCCGAGAGGCCTATCTCGGCCACAACTACATCCTCTGACGGAGCCACGTCTTGCTCGAGCTCACCAACCTCGAATCCGGCTACGAGCTGCTCCAGGTCCTGTGGGGCGTGAACCTGCGGGTGGAGGAGGGCGAGTTCGTCGCGCTGCTCGGACCGAACGGCGCCGGCAAGACCACGACATTGCGGACGATCGCCGGGCTGGTGACGCCGATCCGCGGCACGGTCGCCTTCCGGGGGACCTCGATCAACGGTGTCGCGGCCCACGAGGTCAGCCGGATGGGCATCGGCTACGTATCGGAGAGCCTGAACCTCTTCCCCGCGATGTCCGTCCACGAGAATCTCCTCGTCGGGGCGTACTCGGTCCGCGACAGGGCCCAGCAGGCGGCGACGATGGAGCTGGTGTTCGAGCTCTTTCCGCGGCTCCACGAGCGCCGCAACCAGCTGGCGGGGACGCTCAGCGGCGGAGAGCGGAAGATGCTCGCCATCGGGCGCGGCCTGATGCCCTCGCCCGCCCTCCTGCTCGTGGACGAGCCCTCGCTCGGGCTGGCCCCGATCCCGACGCTCGCGGCATTCGAGGCCCTCAGGCGCCTTCGGGAGCGCGGCGTCACGATCCTCCTCGTGGAGCAGAACGTGAACACGACGCTTCGGCTCGTGGACCGCGCGTACGTCCTCGAACAGGGGCGGGTGGTGCTCGAGGGAACCGGGGCGCAGCTTCTCGGCAATCCCCACGTCCAGGAAGCGTATCTGGGCATCTGAGACGAGACCGATGACGAGCACGACGGGCCTCACGGCCGTTCATCCGGCGCGGCGCTTCCTGAGCTTCACCTGGATCACGATCGCGATCGCCGTCCTGGTGACCGTCGTCGCCGGGATCGACAACCCGGTGATCCTCGTCAACACGCTCACGACGGGCGGCATGTGGGCGCTCATGGCTGGCGGGCTCGCCCTCGTCTTCGGGGTCATGAACATCCCGAACTTCGCCCATGGCGAGTTCTTCATGATCGGCTCGCTCGTGGCGTTCACCGTCTTCTCGCCGATCCAGGACCAGCTGTCCGAGGACCCGACGCCGCTCCTCCGGGCGCTCGGCCCGCTGCCCGGCATCGTCGTTGCCACGGTCGTCGGCGCCATCGTCGGCGTGGTCATGGAGGTGCTGCTCTTCCGACCGCTCCGGCGCCGAAGCCGTGACCAATGGGTGATGAACACGTTCCTGCTCACCGCGGGCGTGTCGGTCGTGCTCGTCAACGGGGACCAGCTCCTGTTCGGGAACGACTTCCGGGGCATCACCCGCTACTGGGACGTGCCGGCGCTCAAGCTGCTCGGCGTGTCCGTCTCGGTCGACCGGGTGCTCGTCTTCCTCATCGCCATCGTCACGATCGCGATCTTCTCCGTCTTCCTGCGCAGCACGCGAATGGGCCGGGCGATGCGCGCCGTCGCCCAGGACGAGACGGGCGCCCAGATGGCCGGAATCGACCTCAACCGGGTCTTCATGCTGACCCTCGGGCTGAGCTGCGGGCTCGCCTCGCTGGCCGGGGCGTCCCTCCTGTTCCTGTTCCCGTCGTACCCGTCGGTCGGTGTCCAGCCGCTCTATCTCGCCTGGTACGTCGTCATCCTGGCCGGCCTCGGCAACGTCTCGGGCGCGGTCGTCGGCGCGTTCATCGTCGCGCTCCTCCAGACGCTCACGGCGTTCTACATCGGCGTCGGCTGGGTGGACGTCCTCCCGACGGCGTTCATCATCGTCATCCTGCTGTTCAAGCCGTCCGGCCTGTTCGGCAGCGAGGTGAAGGGTGTGTGGGAGCAGTGATGACCACGAGGTCAGCCGTCTCCCCGCTGCGCACCCTTCTCGGCGACCGCCGCCTGCCGGCGCTGGCGTTCGTCCTCGTCCTCCTCGTCCTCCCGTTCATCCCGCCCTTCAACCGCCAGGACTACACGCGCTACCTCGTCGGCGCGGTGCTCATGGCGGCGCAGGCGGTCGCGTTCGACTTCACGGCCGGCTACATCAACATCGTGAACTTCGGGTTCGCCGCGTTCGTCGGGCTGGGCGGCTATGCCTCGGGCCTGCTGGCGGTCAACTTTGGCCTCTCGCCCTGGATCGGCATCTTCGTCGGGGCGCTGGCCGCCGGGCTGCTCGGCCTCCTGACCGGCGCGCTCACGCTGCGCCTTCGCGGGATCTACGCCGCGGTGATGGCCTGGTTCGTTGGCCTGGCGCTCATGGGCATCGTCCGGAACTGGGCCGATGTGACGCGCGGTTCACTCGGCCTGAACGTCCCGCTCTTCTTCGAATCATCGGACAACCTGCCCTACTACTACGTCATCCTCGCGATGCTGCTGCTGACGCTGCTCGTGCTCTTCCTGGTCATCCGGTCGCACATCGGGCTCGCATTCCTGGCGATCGGCCAGAACGTCCAGGCGGCACGCGCGTCCGGCATCAACCCGACCCGCTACCTGGTCATCAACTTCACCCTGTCGTGCGCCTTCGCGGGCCTCATCGGCGGCTTCTACGCGCACTACTACGGGATCCTCACCCCGGACGTCATGCTCACGTCGCACACCGTCGAGGTCCTCGCGATCGCCTATATCGGCGGTCGCGGCAGCCTGTGGGGCGGAGCCCTCATCGCGATCCCACTCGGGATCGGGGTGGAGCTTCTCCGCATCCAGTTCTCGGACCTGCCGGGACTTCACCTCGTCCTGTACGGGGTGCTGCTCATCCTCGTGATGATCTACCGGCCGGCCGGCGTCGCGGGCTTCCTTCGGGCGCTCGACGCGCGATTGCGCAGGCCGCCGACGGCGAGCGTCGGCGACTGATCACGACAGGAGGAACGGAGTGAACATCCTGGTCTGCGTCAAGCGCGTCCCCGAGACCGGAGGGCGGATCGTGCTGACGCCGGACGGGCAGGAGATCGATCGGCGGTACCTCGGTTTCACGGTCAGCCCGCACGAGGAGTGCGCCGTCGAGGAGGCCGTCCGGATCGTCGAGGCCGGGGGCGGCTCGAGCACCGTTCTGACCCTCGGGCCCGCCGCCGCGGAGGAGCAGCTCCGGGACGCGCTTGCGCTCGGCATCGAGCGGGCCGTCCTGCTCGAGACCGACGGCAACGAATGGGATCCCGTCTCCACGGCGGCCGCGATCACGATTGCGGTCCGCGACCAGGAAGCCGCGCACGGCCCGTTCGACCTCGTCCTGTTCGGCAACGAGTCGGCCGACAGTGGCGGCTTCCAGGTCGGAATCCGGGTCGCGGTCGCCCTCGGGCGGCCGGTCGTCAACGGGATCAAGTCGCTCGCGCTCCGCGACGGCACCGCGGTCGCCCGGCGCGAGGCGCCCGGCGGCGGCTGGGAGACGTACGAGCTGCCGCTGCCGGCGGTCGTCGGGGTGAAGGAGGGGATCAATCTCCCGCGCTATCCGTCCGTGCCGGGACGCATCCGGGCGAAGAAGAAGGAGATCGAGCGCGTGGCCGTCGTGCCCCCCTCCTTCGGGTCGGTGCCGATCGGACCGAGGAAGGAGCTCCTCCGCCTCCCGGCCGAGCAGGAGTCGGCCGTGGACGTCCTGGGTCGCGGGCCGGAGGCGGCCCCGGCCGTGGTGGACCTGCTCGAGCAGATCGGCGTGCTGTCATGAGCGGGCCGGTCGTCGTCCTCGTCGAGGTACCCGGCGGCGAGCCGGACCGGCTGTCGCTCGAGGCGCTCGCGATGGCCAGGGGGCTCGCCGCCGCCCTCGGCGGCGTGTCCGTGGAGGCCCTCCTCGTGGGGGCGGGCGGGGCGGTCCCGGCCGCAGCCGCTGCGCTCGCCGGGCACGGGGTCGCCGTCGCGCACCACCCGTCCGATGCTCGCCTCGAGGGGTACGCCCCCGCCGCCTGGGCGGCGGCCATGGGCGCGGCGATCGAGGCGCGTGCCGCCGTGGCTGCCATCGGCCCCGCGAGCGACCGCGGGACGGAGGTCCTTGCCCACGTGGCGGCTCGAGCCGGCCTGCCGATGGCCGCCAACGTCCTGGCCGTGGAGCCGGGCGCGACCTGGCGGGTCACCCGGCAGCGCTGGGCGGGCTCGCTGCTCGAGGATGCCACGCTCGATGCGCCGGTCCGGCTGATGACCGCGGCACCGCACGCCTTTCCCGCCGACCCCGAGACCGCGAGTGCGCCGCCGGCGCTCGCCGCGCTCGCCGTCCCCGTCTCCGACGCCGACCTCGTGGTCCGGGTCGTCTCCCGGGAGGCGCCCGTGGCGGGCGCGGTCACGCTGGCCGACGCGAAGGTCGTGGTGAGCGGCGGCCGTGGTGTCGGCTCGTCGGCCGGCTTCGCGATCATCGAGGAGCTTGCGGGGTTGCTCGGCGCGGCGGTCGGTGTGTCACGGGCGGTGACGAGTGCGGGCTGGCGGCCCCACGCGGAGCAGGTCGGCCAGACCGGGACCCGCGTGGCCCCGGACATCTACGTCGCCTGCGGGATCAGCGGCGCGATCCAGCACATCGTCGGCTGCAAGGCCGCGAAGCGGATCCTCGCGATCAACACGGACCCCGACGCGCCGATCATGCACGTCGCCGACTACGCGGTGATCGGCGACCTCGGCGCTGTCGTGCCGGCGATCAGCGCCGAGATCCGGCGCCGGCGCGGGTAGCCCTTGTTCCGGCGGTCGGTGCCGACGTCGGACCC
>DATIUS010000269.1:0-2967 GCA_035466655.1 Candidatus Sulfomarinibacteraceae bacterium | reverse complement strand
TACCTCAACGAGAAGGTCACCGAGGCGGTCATCACGGTCCCGGCCTACTTCGACGACACCCAGCGCCAGGCGACCAAGGACGCCGGTCGGATCGCCGGGCTGGACGTCAAGCGGATCATCAACGAGCCCACGGCCTCCGCGCTCGCGTACGGCCTGGACAAGAAGCACGACGAGAAGATCGCGGTCTACGACCTGGGCGGCGGCACGTTCGACATCTCGATCCTCGAGCTCGGCGACGGGGTCTTCGAGGTCAAGGCGACGAACGGCGACACCCACCTCGGCGGCGACGACTTCGACCAGCGCGTCATCGACTGGCTCCTCGCCGAGTTCAAGAAGGACCAGGGGATCGACCTGTCCAAGGATCCCCAGGCCCTCCAGCGCCTCAAGGAGGCGGCCGAGAAGGCGAAGATCGAGCTGTCGTCCACGATGTCCACGGAGATCAACCTGCCGTACGTGACGGCGGACGCGTCCGGCCCGAAGCACCTGGTCATGACGCTCTCGAGGGCCAAGCTCCAGGACCTCGTCGGCGACCTGGTCGAGCAGACGAAGGGTCCGGTGCTCGCGGCGCTCAAGGACGCGGGCCTCAAGCCCGCCGACATCGACGAAGTGATCCTCGTCGGCGGGATGACCCGGATGCCGGCCGTGCAGGACCTCGTCAAGAGCCTGTTCGGGAAGGACCCGCACCGCGGCGTCAACCCGGACGAGGTCGTCGCGGTCGGCGCGGCCATCCAGGCTGGCGTGCTCGGTGGCGACGTCAAGGACGTGCTCCTGCTCGACGTCACGCCCCTGTCGCTCGGGATCGAGACGCTCGGCGGCGTGATGACCCGGCTCATCGACCGCAACACGACGATCCCGACCTCGAAGTCGCAGGTCTTCTCGACGGCGTCGGACAGCCAGAGCCAGGTGGAGATCCACGTCCTTCAGGGTGAGCGCGACTTCGCGACGGACAACAAGACGCTCGGCCGGTTCATCCTCGACGGGATCCCGCCGGCCCCGCGTGGCATCCCCCAGATCGAGGTGACGTTCGACATCGACGCGAACGGGATCCTCGATGTCAAGGCCAAGGACCGGGCGACCTCCCGCGAGCAGCAGGTCCGGATCACGGCCTCGTCCATGCTGTCCAAGGAAGACGTCGACAAGATGGTCCGGGAGGCCCAGGAGCACGCCGAGGAGGATCGGAAGCGGCGCGAGGAGGTCGAGACCCGCAACCAGGCGGAGCAGCTCGGCTACCAGGCCGAGAAGACGCTCAAGGACCTCGGCGACAAGGTGTCCGCCGAGGACCGGGCGGACGTGGAGTCGAAGATCGCCTCGCTTCGGGAAGCGCTCAAGGGCTCGGACCTGGACGCCGTGAAGACCGGTGCCGGGTCGCTCGCCGAGACGCTCAGCCGGATCGGCGCGGCCGCCTACCAGGCCGCGGCCGCCGCCGCGGGCGAGGGCGGCGAGCCCGGTGGTCCCGGCGGTCCGTCGGACGGAACCGGCACCGAGGCCGGGACCGGAGCCGGCGAGGAGACCGTCGAGGGCGAGTTCAAGGAGGTCTGACCCGCGCCGGGCGCGGGCCCGGCGCCCTCAGCCTCGCTCGACGAACGCGTCCCGCAGGCGGCGCTGCCCCGCCTCGTCGATGCCGAGCCCGAGCGTGAAGTAGCCGGGGATCGAGCCGTATGTCCGGCGGACCTCGACGAGGGCCGTGTCGAGGTACATCGGCTGGACCTGGGTGAGCGGCTCGAGCCAGGTCCGATCGCCCCCGTCGGTATCGAAGCTGTCCAGCCACGCGTCGAGCGATCCACGGAGCTCGTCGTTGCTGGCCATGAAGTCGGCACGGACCTGGTCCTCGGGGACGTCGAGCAGGAGGAGCAGGGCGGCCGCCGCCCAGCCCGTCCGGTCCTTGCCCGTCGTGCAGTGGAAGAGCACAGGCCGCCGGCCCGCGTCGGCCAGGCCGAGGAACAGGCGGCGGAGCGCACCCCGGGCGCTCGGGAGCATGACGAATTCCCGGTAGCGCTTCTGGAACATTGCCACGCCGCGGCCGCCCCCGAAGACCGCCTCGGCCGCCTTCGGATCGTTCATCAGCCGATACATGGCCGCCGGGCTGCCGGCCTGGGTGTCACGCAACACGTCGGCGATCACGTAGCGGCTGCCGGGCGGGAGCTTCTCGCGCTCCGGGTGGATCTGGCGCTCGGGCCCCGTCCGCAGGTCGTAGACGGCGCGGATGCCGAGCTGCCCCAGGGCCGCGCGGGCGGCGTCCGGCCGGAGGCGAGCGAGGTCCGCGGAGCGGTAGGCAAGCCCGCGCCGGATCGTGCCGCCGGAGCGGGTCGCGTGGCCGCCGAGGTCGCGCAGGTTCAGGATTCCGGTGGGTAGGGGGGTGGGCGCGACGGGGCGGACCAGCGGATGCTCCTCGGGAGTCACAGGCGAGGCAGGGCGTCCCGAACCGACCCGGGAGGCGGATCGAGCCTAGGTCGTCCGCGCGGCGCGTCCCGAGGGCCGTCCGGCCCGAAGTCGGGGGCACCTCGTCTCGCGCGTCCGTGACCCGTCGGGTCCGCGACACGGCCGGTCCTGCCCGTCGACCACCGCGCGAGTCGCCCAGCGCGGGTAGGATTCGGCGCTCATGTCCACCGAACCAGCGGCCGCGTCCCCGGCGCCTCCCACCAGCGCGTCGCTCATCCATGCCCGCGGGCTGACGAAGCGGTTCGGCACGTTCACCGCCGTCGACGCGATCGATTTCGACGTAGCGCCGGGCGAGGCGTTCGGGTTCCTCGGCCCGAATGGTGCCGGCAAGACCTCGACGATGCGGATGATCGGGTGCACGTCGCCGGCGAGCGGCGGCACGCTCCGGATCCTCGGCCTGGATCCCGCGACGCAGGGCCCGGAGATCCGCGGCCGCCTGGGCGTCGTGCCCCAGCAGGACACCCTGGACGACCAGCTGTCGGTCCGCGAGAACCTCCTCATCTATGGGCGCTACTTCGGCCTCTCCCG
>DATIUS010000268.1:0-2179 GCA_035466655.1 Candidatus Sulfomarinibacteraceae bacterium | reverse complement strand
GCTCCTCCGGCTCGCCGCGGGGCTCCTCCGACCGACGGCCGGGTCCGTCGCGCTCGGTGGCGCCGACCCTTCGCGGATCGCCCCGGCGGTGCTCGCCCGCCAGGCCGGCTTCGTCTTTCAGGACCCGGAGCTCGGGTTCCTTGGAGAGACCGTCGCCGACGAGATCGCCCTCGGCCTGGGCGGGCCCGAAACCCTCGAGGTAGCCCAGCTCCTGGAGCGACTGGACCTCCCCCTGGAACGGTTCGGCGATCGGAACCCGTATCGGCTGTCCGGTGGCGAGCAGCGTCGCCTGTCCGTGGCGACGGCGCTCGCGCGACGGCCGCGCCTGCTGCTCCTCGACGAGCCAACCTTCGGGCAGGATCGGCGTGGCTGGGAGGCGATGGCCGGGATCGTCGACGAACTCGTGGACGAGGGGATCGCGGTGGTTGCGGCCACCCACGATGAGCGGTTCGCCGCCCGGGTCGCCCGGCGCCGGATCGAGATGGCGGGCGGCCGGATCGTCGCCGACGCCGGTGCCCCGGTCGCCGGCACCGAAGATCGCGGACCCGGATCCACGGTCGTCACGACCGCCCCCGCGGAACGCGGCTGATGCTGGCCCCGCTCGACCTCGGCGACGCGCAGTCGGGGAGCCTCCTCGGGCGGTCGAGTCCGCTCGTGAAGCTCGGGCTGGCGATCGCCTGGCTCGTCGGCCTGGCGCTCACCCTGGAGCCGGGACCGCCCCTCGTCCTCGCCGCCGTCGCCCTCGCCGCCGGGCTGATGCTCGGCGGGATTCCGCCCGTGCGGCTGGCGCGAGCGCTTGCGCCGCTCGTCCTCGCGGCCGCCTCGATGGCCGTCACGAACCTGCTCTTCGCCGCGGCCAACACGGACCCGGCCTCGACCGAGCTCGCCCGGATCGGCCCCCTGCGGTTGACCGCCGAGGCCGCGGAGGCAGCGGCGGCGCTGGCGGCCCGCGTCCTCGCGATCGTCTCGGTCGGCGCGGTCTTCGTCCAGACCACCGATCCCACGCGCCTCGTGGACTCCCTCGTCTGGCAGGGGCGCCTCCCGGAGCGCTTCGCCTACGGGGCGCTCGCCGCGTACCAGGCCGTGCCGCGGCTCGGCGAGGATCTCGCCACGCTTCGCGGGGCGCGCCGGATCCGCGGCCTCGGGGGTAGCTGGCACCCGCGGCTGCTCGTGGGACTCCTGGTCCGGGCGATCCGCCATGCCGACCAGCTCGCGCTCGCGATGGACGCCCGGGCCTTCGGCAGCGGCCCGCGGACGACCTACCGCCCGATCCGCCGGGGCTGGCCGGATGCGGTCGTGGGCATCGGGGGCCTGGTGGCGCTGGCGCTGATCGTCCTGTGGTGACGCCACGGGTGCATTGGCAGCCCAGGACACGAGATCCTCGGGACTGAACGCGCGGCCCCGGCTGGCGCACAATGTCCGGACATTCCTCGACCCAGCCGCGCACGCCCGACCGGCGGGCCTGCGCCGCAACATCTGGAGGGACGCGCGATGACCGAGGTCATGGACAAGGTCCAGACGTATCAGCACTACATCAACGGCCAGTGGGTCGACAGCGCGAGCGGCGAGACCCTCGCGGTCGAGAACCCGGCCGATGGCATGGTCATTGCCCGCGTCCCGGCCTCGGGCGCTGAGGACGTCGATCGCGCGGCCAGCGCCGCAGCGACCGCCTTCGAATCCTGGCAGCACACGACGCCGCAGGACCGCAGCCTCCTCATGCTCAAGCTCGCGGACGCCATCGAGGCGCGTGCGGACGAGCTCGGCCGGCTCGAGAGCCGGAACACCGGGAAGCCGGTCGGGGTGGCCATCGACGAGATCCCGGTCGTCGTCGACAACCTGCGCTTCTTCGCCGGTGCGGGGCGGGTCATGGAAGGCAAGGCCGCCAACGAGTACATCGCCGGCCGGACCAGCCTCATCCGGCGCGAGCCGGTCGGGGTCGTCGCCTCGATCGCGCCGTGGAACTACCCGATCATGATGGCCGGCTGGAAGATCGGCCCAGCGCTCATGGCCGGCAACACCGTCGTGCTCAAGCCTTCGGCGCGAACGCCGCTGACCGCCCTCGTCCTGGCGGAGATCGCCGGGGAGATCCTCCCGCCGGGCGTCCTCAACGTCATCACCGGCACGGGCGCGGCCATCGGCGACGACCTGGTGGGGCATCCCAAGATCGGGATGATCTCGG
>DATIUS010000267.1:0-12481 GCA_035466655.1 Candidatus Sulfomarinibacteraceae bacterium | reverse complement strand
CGCCCCCGCGGTGGACTTCTTCAGCATCGGCAGCAACGACCTGACCCAGTACGTGCTTGCGATGGACCGGACCAGCGCCCGGCTCGCGCCGATCGCCGACGCGCTCCACCCCGCCGTCCTCCGTGCGATCCGCTCGACGGTCGAGGGCGCAGACGCGCACGGGATCCCCGTGGCGGTGTGCGGTGAGCTCGCCGGGAAGCCGCTCGGAGCGCTCGTCCTCGTGGGGCTCGGGGTGGACGAGCTGTCGATGGACGCCGGCGCCCTCGACGAGGTCCGGCTCGCCCTCAGCCGGGCGACGACGGCCGAGCTCCGAGCGCTCGCGGGCGCTGCGCTGCGCGCGCGATCCGCGGCCGAGGTTCGGGCCGCCGCGGCCGCGCTGCTCGATCGCGCCGCGCCGACGACCGTCGCCGGATAGCTCCTCGTCGTCGGCCGCGTCGGTCGACTGCGTCCCGCCGTCCGGACCCGCCGTCCGGACGGGCCGTCGGGCGGCCCGTCAGCGCGCCCCGCGGGCCGTTGCCCGTCCCGGATCCGACCCGGCCAGACGGAGGATCCCCTCGGCCGTCGGGCGATCGGTCACGAGGTGGCTGGCGAATCCGGAACGCAGCGCTCCCAGGAGTGATTCGCGCTTGTTGGACCCGGCCGCCACGACGATGACCCGCGGGATCCGGCGGAGCTCGTCGATCGAGATCGAGATCGTCCGACGGCTCCACTCATCCTCGACGATCGAGCCGTCCGACCGGATGAGGTGCCCGCTCACGTCACCCACCACCCCGAGGTCCTGGAGCCGGTGGCGGCCCACGTCGTCCAGCCGATCCATCACCGTTCCGTAGCCGGGGGCCTTGGTCGGACCCCCGCTGATGCCGAGGAGCGCGGCGTCCAGCGTTGCCCAGTGCCTGGTCGTCGCGGCGATGCCGCTGTCGCGCAGCAACGCCTCCTTCGTCTCCTCGTCGTCGAGCATCCCCGGCGCATGGAGGTAGTGGACCTGCGCGCCCAGCCGGTCGGCGATGCGCCGGGCGAGCTGGTTGACGTCCAGGTAGCGGTTCCGGGAGTCCCAGCCGCCGACGATGGGAACCACCGTCAGCCCCGGGAGGCTCCGGCGGGGGAGTGCCGAGGCGAGCGCGTCCATGGTGTAGCCGCCGGCGATGCCAAGCGAGCCGGCGGACTCGATCCAGCCCACGACATGCTCGGCCGCGGCCACGCCGCACAGCCGGGCTGCCGCGGACGGGTCGCTCTCGCGACCGGGCGTCAACCAGACCTCGACGTCGAACCGATCGCCGAGCTCTCGCGCGATCGCCGGCTGCTCCTCGGTGGGCGGCTCGACCGAGATCCGGACGATACCGACGTCCCGTGCCCCGGCGAGGATCCGGCTGACCTTCGAGACCGAGAAGCCTGTCATCCCGGCGATCTCCGGCTGCCGCAGGTCGCGCCCGTAGTAGAGCTCCGCGACCAGACGCATGACCGCTCTGTCCGCGGCTGACCCCGCCTTCGCGTTCCGCTCCGCCGGACTTCCCACTGACGCTCCCGAGATTCCAAGGCCGCCTTCCGGAATCGCTGGCCGTATCCTTGACAGCGTCCCGACGCGGACGGTATACACCGGGGACGGGGACTGCAAGAATGTGCCGCAAGAATTCTCTCGCGGCAGGCAAGCCCTCCCGAGGAGGCCCATGCGGGACTTCCGGATCGTGGTCGCCGCCCATGGCGACCTCGCCGGCGCGCTCCTCTCGGCCGCGGAGCTGATCTGCGGGCGGCTGGAGGGCGTCCACGCGGTCGGGCTCCTTCCCACGGACTCCCCCGAGTCCTACGAAGCGCGCTTCATGGCGGCCGCGGGTGACCCGGCCGAACCCCTGCTGATCCTGTCGGACCTCGCCGGCGGCACTCCCCACAACGTCGCCCTCGCCGCGACGGGCCGCCTGCCGAGAGCCGTTCTCATCTCCGGCGTCAACCTGGCCGTCCTCATCGAGGCGGCCATGAGCACCGACGCGCTCGACGGCGAATCCGTGGAGCGTCTCGTCGCGAGCGGCCGCGAGGCCCTCGTCAACGCGAGCCAGCTGCTGGCGACGAGACGGCCGTGACGAGGGATCGCGGGCGGGCCTGGAGGACCCAGCGGCGATCGATCGTTCCCGGGCACTGACGCGTGGCGTCGTGCAGGCCCCGCAGCGGAGGTATCGATGGCCCTGAAGCTCGTTCGAGTCGATGACCGGCTGATCCACGGACAGGTGGTCGCGATCTGGCTCAAGGCGCTCAACGCCAAGCGGATCGTGATCGTCGACGATCGCACGGCCCGCGACGAGTTCCTGCGCGAGGTGATCACCCTGGCCGCGCCCTCTGGCGTTCCGGTCGAGGTGCACGACGTTGCGTCGGGGACGGAGCGGGTCCGGGGCCTGGCCGCGGAGACGGAGCCGGTCTTCGTCCTGATGCGATCGCCGCTGGTCGCCCTGCACCTCCGTGAGGCGGGCGTGGAGTTCCCGCTCCTGAACGTCGGCGGGCTCGGCGCCGGGCCGTCCCGCAGACCGCTCTACCGGAACATCTCCGCCTCGCCCGAGGAGCGGGAGGCATTTCGGCGGCTGGAGTCGATGGGCACGACGGTGGAGCTCCGGATCGTGGAGAACGACCGACCGGTGGCCTTCAAGTCGGTCGACAAGTAGGAGGGACATGGAGGTGTCTGAGAGGTGCGCGACATGCAGCGCATGACCGCCTCGCCGCGAGCCATACGGCTGGCCGCCCTGGTGACGACAGCGCTCTTCGGAGCGTTGCTGTTCGCCGGGCCGACCTTCGCGGCCGAGGGCGACGAGCCGACGGCGGACCTGTTCCGCGCGGCGCTCGTCGGGATCGGCTATTACCTGTCCAACAGCCCGTGGCTGCTCGGGATCGGCGGCTTCTTCGGCCTCTACCGACCCCTGGTGGCAGGGCTCATCGTCGGCATCATCTTCGGCGACCCGGTGAAGGGTGCCGAGATCGGCGCCGCGATCAACCTGCTCTACATCGGCTTCATCTCGGCCGGCGGCTCGATCCCCGCGGATCCGTCCGTGGCCGGCTGGGTCGGCACGGCGCTCGCAATGGCGAGCGACGTGAGCCCCGAGACCGCGATCTCGCTCGGCGTGGCCATCGGCCTGCTGGGCACGATCATCTTCTTCACGCGGATGAGCGTCGACGCCGTCTTCGCCCACTGGGCGGATGCCCGGGCCGAGGCCGGCGACATCGCGGGGGTGGCCAGGATGAACTGGCTCCCGCCGCAGATCTTCCTGTTCGTCATCAGCTTCTTCCCGGCGACGATCGCGGTCTGGGCCGGGGCGAGCGTCGTCGGCGACTGGATCGGCTGGCTCGGTGCGAACGCGCCGTGGATCCTGCGCGGGTTCGAGATCGCGGGAGGGCTGCTGCCGGCGATCGGCATCGCGATGAACATGCGGTTCATCTTCCGGGGCGGCGTCATCCCGTACTACTTCCTCGGCTACATCATGGCGTCGGCCTCGGCCGGCGGCCTGAACATCGTCGCGATCGCCATCGTGGGCGCGGCCCTCGCGGTCCTGCACGTGACGCTCATGCGCCAGCCGTCGATGCGGGCAGGGGAGGCGTGAGATGAGCACACCTGACAAGCTCGAACGGAGCGACGTTCGCCGAGCCTTCTGGCTGTGGACGTTCTTCAGCCACGCGAACTACAACTACGAGCGGCTCCAGGGGACGGCGTTCGCCCAGGCGATGACGCCGATCATCCGGAAGCTCTACAAGGACCCCGACGAGATCAAGGCTGCCCTCAAGCGACACCTGGTCTTCTTCAACACCGAGCCCAACGTCGGCGGCATCATCCACGGCGCGGTCATCGCCATGGAGGAGCAGCGCGCGAACGGGGCGGACATCGACGACGACGCCATCAACAGCGTCAAGTCCGGCCTGATGGGCCCGCTCGCCGGCATCGGCGATTCGATCAGCCAGGGCACGATCACCCCGATCCTGCTCTCGATCGGCATCGGCCTCGCCGCAGCCGGGAACGTGATCGGCCCGATCCTGTACTTCGTCCTCGAGGTCGGGATCATGGTCGCCCTCGCCTACTTCTTCTGGTTCCAGGGCTACGACCGGGGCCGGACGGGAGTCACCGAGCTCCTGAAATCCGGCATGCTCGATCGAGCGCTGACCGGCGCCGGCGTGCTCGGCAACATGGTGATGGGTGCCTTGACGTACCAGTTCGTCAAGGTATTCGTGACCTGGCATGTCGGCTTCGACGTCGGCGGCGGCCAGATGAAGTACTTCGACTTCCAGAAGGACCTCGTCGGCGCGATCTATCCGGCCCTCCTGCCGCTCCTGTTCACGCTGCTCACCTGGTGGCTGCTGGCCCGGCGCCGGGTCTCGCCCATCTGGCTGCTCGTGATCTACCTCGTGGTGGCGATGGTCGGCGCGTACCCGGTCTTCGGGCCGGAGGCCGCGTGCCCGTCCATCCTCCACGAGTTCTTCCAGCCCGATTTCTGCGTTCCGGCCCCGCCGGCGGCGTAATCGGTCACGTCGAAGCACCGGTTCGGCGGCCCGGGCCCACGGCCCGGGCCGCCGGCCTGTGCAGGGGAATCGATGACCACCTTCCAGTTCGGCATCGGGGAGCGCTGGGCGCTCGTTGCGGCGGTCTCGTACACGATCGTCAACGTCATGCTCCGGGCCGCCGCCCCGTCGATCGACTCGGCGCTCGGATCGCTGATCCGGCTCGTCCCGGTCCTCGTCGTCGCCTGGTTCTTCGTCCTGCGCGACGGTGCCCTCGAGTTCCGGCCGAGCCAACCGGCGTTCATCGGCTGGCGGTTCGTCGCGCTCCTCGTCCTCGGCGGCACGTCGAGCTTCGTGCTCGGCAACATCCTGTACTTCGGGGCGCTCCGCGAGGGCGGCCTCGGGATCGCCGTCGGTGGCGTGCACGCGGGCGTGGTCATCGGCGGCCTGTGGATGGGCGCTGCCTTCCAGCGGGAGCCCCCGCGTCGGGAGCAGCTCGCCGGCGCCGGCCTCATCGTCCTCGGCCTCGGCGCGATCGGCCTTGCCCAGTCCGGCGGCTCGGTCGCCGACGTGTGGTGGCTCGGTCTCCTGTTCGCCGTGGGCGCGGGAACGACCTATGCCGCGGCCAACGCGATCAGCCGCAGCGTTCAGCGCCGCCGCCCGCTCGTCTTCGTCACCCTCGCCGCGTCCAGCCTCGGCGGGTTCGTGCCACTCGCGATCATGATCGCGATCCGTGAGCTTTCAACGCCCGGCTCGGTCCCGGCCGATCCCGGCTCGGCCGGGGCCGTCTTCATGGCCGGCTTCGCCAACGCGCTCGCCCTCGGCGGCCTCGCGGTGGCGGTCCGCCACGCGCCGGTCGCATCGGTCAACACGATCAGCTCGTCGAGCGTCGTCCTGAGCTTCGCCGCCAGCGTCCTCGTGTTCGGCGAGACCGGGTCCGCGCCGATGGTCGCGGGGATGATCCTGGTGGTCGCCGGGATCCTCGTTGCGCAGCTTCGCCGGGGGGTTGCCTCGGGTACTGCGGGATCCTGACGTCGATCAGCTCGCGGGGTTCGCGACCCGGAAGAAGACGTTCTTGGACTGCTGGTACTTCTCGATCCCGACGCCGCCGTAGCCGGACTGCCGGTAGCCGTGGGACGGCATCTCGAGGACGCCCGGCGAGAACCACTGGTTGACGTAGACCTGGCCGGCCCGCAGGCCCTTGGCCACGCGCCAGGCGCGGTCGAGGTCCCGGGTGAACAGGCCGGCCGCCAGCCCGTAGGTCGTGTCGTTGGCGACGGCCAGCGCGTCTGCCTCGGTGTCGAACGGGACGATCGCGACGACCGGGCCGAAGATCTCCTCGCGGGCGATCCGGCAGGTCGGCGCGGCATCCACGAAGACCGTCGGCGGGATGTAGGCACCCTTCGAGCGGACCGCGTCCGTGTATGGCACGCCGCCCGTGGCGAGGGTGGCCTCGCGCCTGCCGATCTCGATGTAGTCCCAGACCTTGGCCGCGTGGCTGGCCGCGATGACGGGCCCCAGCTCCGTGGCCGGATCGAGCGGTTCGCCGACCGTCATGGCCTCCGCCCTGGCGACGAGCGCCTCGGTGAAGCGCTCGATGAGCGGCCGCTCGACAAGAATGCGGGACCCGCAGACGCAGATCTGGCCGGTGTTTCCGAACGCCCCCATGGCGCTCCAGAAGACCGCCGCCTCGAGGTCCGCGTCGGCGAAGACGACGTTCGGGTTCTTGCCGCCGAGCTCCAGCGAGATCCGCTTCACCTGCGTCGCGGCGACCCCGAGGACCCGTGAGCCGGTCTCGATTCCGCCGGTGACCGACACCATGTCCACGCCCGGATGCTCCACGAGGGCGTCGCCGACCACGCCGCCCGGTCCGGCGACGACGTTGACGACCCCGGGCGGGAGGTCCGCCTCGAGGAGGAGCTGGGCCACCCGCATGAACGTGAGCGACGCCATCTGAGCGGGCTTCACGATCGCGGCGTTGCCGGCCGCGAGGATCGCCGCCATCCGCTGGACCCCGGTCCACAGCGGGCCGTTCCAGGGCAGGATCTCGGCGACGACGCCCATCGGCTCGACGAGCTCGTGGTGGATCACCGCCGCGTCGGGCATCTCGGCCGCCGCGCCGCGGGTCAACCGGGCACGCCCGCCGAAGAAGCGGAGGGAATCGAGCGAGATCGCCAGATCGGAGTAGTGGACCGAGCTGATCGGCTTGCCGGCGTCCACGCTCTCGAGGAAGGCGAGCTCGTCGGCATGGCGCTCGACGAGGTCGGCGATCCGGAGCAGCGCCGCCGCCCGATCCTTCGCGGTCGTCCGGCTCCACGGCCCGGAATCGACGGCGGTGCGAGCGGCGGCCACGGCGTCCGCGACGTCCGCCGGCCCGGCCTGGGCGATCTTCGCGATCGGCTGGTTGTCGCGCGGGCTGATCGAGGCAAAGGCCGCGCCGTCGCGGGACGGCACGAGCCGGCCCCCGATCAGGAGGGGGTACGGCTCGCCCCTGATGAACGACCAGCGCGGATCCGCGCTGGCCCCGACGTCGATGGCCATGGGGGCGCCCTCCAATCAGCGGGTGACGATGCGCCTGCTCCGAACGACCCGGGCCGGTCGCCCCGATCGGGTCATCCCGGTTCGATCAGCTCGCGACGAGCTGGCCGGCGGCTTCGAGCGCCTCCTCGACGGACTTGCCGCCGTGGATGATCGCGGCGAGGCCGCGGGTGATCCCGGCGGGATCGGGATCCCGCCAGATGTTGTTGCCGATCGCGACACCGGCGCAGCCGGCGAGGACCACGGCATCGTAGACGTCCTGGAAGAGGTCACGCACGTTGCCCTTCTTGGCGCCGCCGAGGATGACGACGGGGACCATCGCGTACTCGACGACGCGGCGCATCGACTCCGGATCGCCCGTGTAGAAGGTCTTGATGACGTCGGCGCCGGTCTCGGCGCAGATCCGGGCGCCCGCGGCGATCTTGTCCGGGGTGTGCATGTCCGCGGCCGCGAAGCCGCCGGGGACCGATTCCGCGATGTACGGCAGGCCGAACCGCGCCGCGTCCGCGGCGAGCCTGGCGGCCTGGCGGATGCTGTCGTCGCCGGTGAACGGGTAGAGCATCGACTTCACGGCATCGGCGCCGACGGACAGGGCGCGCTCGACGGCGACCTCGAGGTACGGCGGGGCCGTGTCGAACGAGGCGATCGCCGCCGCGGACCCGATCGCGTCGCCGTAGGCGATGATCGAGCCGATCGGGGACAGGAAGGCGTCCGCGCCCGCGGGCACGACCGACCGGCACGTATCGCCGTAGTTGACGAGCCCCGGGACCGGGACGTCCATGAACGCCGTGTGGTCCATGGCGACGATGAGGATCCGGCCGTCCTCGCGGAGGAGGCGATGCATCTTGCGCTTCATTGGCGTGTTCTCCTTGAGGGTCGTGGCTAGAGCTCGACGATGACGCGGTAGGTCCCCGGCTTGACTGCGTGCTCGAGGGCCGCCTCGATCTCCTCGAGGGGATAGCGGGCATCGATGAGCGGGGAGAGATCCACCAGTCCGTAGCGGATGAGTCGGGTCGCGGCGTAGAAGTCCTGCTTCTCGCCGGAGATGACGCCGATGACACCCGTCTCGCGGTTGTGCATCTCGTTGGGCATGAAGGTGAAGTCGGGCTCGGGATGCGCGGCCGCGAAGAGGACGAACCGGCCCCGATCGCTGAGCATCGCCATGCCCTGCTCATTCGCGTTCTCATGACCGATCGCCGCGATGACGGCTTCGGCCCCTCGTCCTTCGGTCAGCTCCCTGACCCGGGCGACCGGATCAACCTTCGTCGCGTCGATGACTTCGGTCGCGCCCATACGCCTGGCCATCGCCAGTCGAACCGGATCGACCTCGCTGACGATCACCCGGCACGCGTACTGGCGCGCCGCGACGATGTTCATGAGGCCCATCACGCCGGCACCGATCACGACGACGTCCTGGCCGACGCGAAGGTCGAGGAGCCGGTTGGCGTGGAGGGCGCACGAGAGCGGCTCGGACAGCGCCGCCGTCTCGAAGGACGCGTCGCCGACCCGGTAGACGCCGTCTGCCGTCTGGACCTTGTACTGGGCGAAGCCGCCCGGACCCCAGGCCGCACCGTACTTCGAGACGATGCCGTAATGCTGCTTGCACGCTCGATCCTGGCCGGTCTTGCACCAATGGCACCTGCCGCACGATGCGGAACCGACCGCCACGCGCTCACCGATCTGCAGGTCAGTGTCCGTGCCGGGGCCGATCGCGGCAACCTCGCCGGCCATCTCGTGACCGCCGACGAACGGGAACTTGTTGCCCTGGGCACCTGAGTAGCTGCGCTGCTCCCAGGTGCAGATCGCGGTCGCCCGGAGGCGGACGAGGATCTCGCCGGGTCCGGCCGTGGGCGTCGGGACGTCCTGGACGCTGATGTCGCGGATTCCGGCCATGACCCCGACGCGCATCGTCGTGTCCGTGCGGCTGCCGGGGGCCTCGAGGGTGGACGAGGTCATGGGTGTGGATCCTCCCACGCGGCATTCTTGCAAGAACTTGCAGCAAGGAATTCCGAGGTTTCCCGCACTATAGCAGGGCGTCGATCGATTCCGACACGACGAATCGGGGGTCGGGGAGGCTGGGACGGCCCGATTTCCGAGGGCTGTTCGGCCCGGTCGGGCCGGGTGCGTTCGCGCCGACCGGTCATGCCAGTGGCAGGCACGCGATCTTGATGAGTGAGCGCTTCCCATGGTCAGTTCGTGCAGGAACCCGTTGGGAGTCGGCACGCATCACGCTCATTCGTCCCAGGAGCGTGTCTCAGGCTGACATGACGCGAGACCCCGTCCGGAACGAGGGCTGAGCCGGGACTGGCTCAGCCGGGGGCGGTCGCTTCGGCAATCGCGGCGTCGAGCTCGTCGTTCGACGGCTCCACGAGGGCCACGGTGGGCCGGACCGGGTCCCCGATCAGGATCACCGGCGTGACCCGGTTCCCGCCGTTGTAGGACCGGTTGATCGCGTCCGCCTCCGCGTCGAACTCGACGCTTCGATAGGTGAACGGGATGGCGCGAGTGGTCAGGTGGGCGCGGGAGCGGGTCGTGTCCTCGCAGGTGTCCCGCCCGAGGATGAGGATCCGGGGCCAGTCGGCGACGTTCATCCGCGCAGTTTGCCTCAGGCGTCGAAGCGCGGGGCCTCGCCACGGCTCGCGGCCGTCGCGGCGGCGAGCACCGCGTCGCGCAGGGTTGATTCGGTCGCGGCCGCCCGACACGCGGCGCAGTGGATCTCGGGATGGCCCAGGGGTTCGAGGCCCTCGGGCGGAGCGACCAGCCCGAGCAGCGTGAGCCCGCTCGGGTCCAGGGTCACGCGATCGAGGGCGCGGACGGGGCTGTCGATCTCCCAGGCGGCCGCCGGGCTGTGGCACACCGGGCAGAGCGGCGCGGCCGACGCGCTCACGAGGATCGTCCCCATGGCCGCTCGCCGTGCCGCGCCAGGCGCTCGCCCGGCATAGCGACCGGTCGGTTCGACGGTCCGCCGGCCTGGATCGCCCCGCCGCCACCCGAGCGTCCGGCGCCTCCGGGCGGGCGAGACGTGGCGGCTGCGCCAGGGCGCCAGGGCGCCATCGGCCGCGTAGGTGCCGGGGCATGAGGGCGTCCGTGCGAGGGTGCCAGCGGCCGCCCCTGGACCGGCGCGCCGGGTCGTCGGCCGGCGGTGCCGCGGTGCGGGCGTGCTGCGCCGGGGCGAGTGCCGAAGCCGACCGAGCCGCGATCCGGCGACGGCACCCCATGCGCCGGGCGCGGCGCGGGGGCGCCGACGGTCCGCAGGCGGATCGGCTGCGGGCGAATCGATCGGTCGGGCTCGTAGCCGGGGACGATCTCGACGTCGATCCGCCGGCCGAGGAGGACCTCGATGTCCCGGAGCAGGCGGTCCTCATCCACGCAGACGAAGGAGATCGCATCGCCCTCGATGCCGGCCCGGCCGGTGCGGCCGATCCGGTGCAGGTAGTCCTCCGGCGCCATCGGCAGCTCGAAGTTGATGACGTGCGGCAGCTCCTCGATGTCGATGCCGCGGGCGGCGACCTCGGTCGCCACGAGGATCGAGACGCGGCCGGCCTTGAAGTCGGTGAGGGCCCGGATCCGCTGCGACTGGCTGCGGTTGCCGTGGATCGCGGCGGCCGTGATCCCATCCTTCACGAGCTGCTCGGCGAGGCGATTGGCGCCGTGCTTGGTCCGTGCGAACACGAGCGCCTGGTCGATCCGGCCGGATGCCACGAGCTCGCGCAGCAGGTCGCGCTTGCGCTCTCGGTCCACCCGGATCACGACCTGCCGGACGAGCGCGGTCGCGGTGTTCCGGGGCGTCGCCTGGACGTGCGCGGGGTCCCGCAGGAAGCCGGCCGCGAGGGACCGGATGTCGTCGTTGAAGGTCGCCGAGAAGAGGAGGTTCTGGCGCTGGGCCGGCAGCGTCTCGAGGATCTTCCGGATGTCCCGGATGAACCCCATGTCGAGCATCCGGTCCGCCTCGTCGAGGACGAGAACCTCGACGGCCGAGAGGTCCACGGTCCGCTGGTTGATGTGATCGAGGAGCCGGCCGGGGGTCGCCACGACGATCTCCGGGCCACTTCTGAGCCCGCGGAACTGCGGCTCGTATCCCACGCCACCGTAGATCGGCACCGAGCGGACCGGCCGGCGGGCGCCGTAGGTACGGACGCTCTCCTCCACCTGGAGCGCGAGCTCGCGGGTGGGAACGAGGACGAGGACGCGGGGGAGGCGGCGCGGCGCCCCGCCGGGCCGCGGTGCATGGCCGGGCCGGGACGCGAGTGCCGCAGCCATCGGCTGGGGTGCCGGGACGGCGTGCAGCCGCTGGAGGATCGGGAGGACGAAGGCGGCCGTCTTGCCGGTGCCGGTCTGTGCCCCGGCGAGGACGTCGCGACCGGCGAGGACGTGCGGGATCGCCTGGGCCTGGATGGGGGTGGGCTCGGTGTAGCCCTGGTCCGCGACAGCGCGGAGGAGCTCGGGCGACAGCCCGAGTTGATCGAAGGACACGGTGGTCTGGTGCTCCTGGCGGGGCCCTCCCGCTCGCTTGCGGGGCCCGGTCAGGGCAGGGAAGTGGATCGAAATCAGCGGCTTGGGCCGGGGCGCAGACCGGAGCGCCCATCGAGCTCGAAGGCGGGCACTATACCCGGGATCGGTGGAAGGTGGGCGGCAGCGCCACCGCCCCGACCCTCGCCGGTCTCCGTCGGCCTCAGTTCGGGCGGCCGCCGCCGCCCAGCTCGGTGCCCTGGTCGCGGAGGAAGCGCTCGATGTCGGCGATGAGGTCGTCGCCGGCCGGCAGCCGCGATTCGTCGACCATCGCCTCGAGGCGTTCGACGTACTGGCGCGTCTTGTCGTCCAGCGCCGCCGCGGTGTCGAGACGCTTGCGGAGCAGTCGCGCCTCCTCGGTGAGATCGCCCATCGGCGGCTCGATGTCCAGGTGCCGGCCCACCGCGCGAAGCAGCTCGGCGGACGCGCCCGGGTACTCGCCCGAGACGTAGTGGGGAATCTGCGCGAAATAGCCGACCGCGGGGATCCCCGCCCGCGAGATCGCGACGTCCACGACGGAGATGCAGGCGGCCGGGACGCGGAGCAGACCGTCCGGGCCCGCCTGGACGTCGCCGCGAAGGAGTCCCGGACCGGACGCCGTGCCCAGGATCGGCACGGGCCGCGTGTGCGGCACGGCCGCCGGGATCGCCCCGAGGCTGATCCACTGGGCGACCTTCAGCCTCCTCGCGATCTCGACGAGCTCGGCTGCGAACCGGCGCCACTTGAAGTCGGGCTCGGCGCCGGACAGGACCAGGACGTCACGCTCGCCGATCCGCCGGTGCCGGAGCTGGAGGGTCGGCCAGGTGAGGCGCTCGGGCTTGCCGTCCTGGATCTCGAGCGTCGGCCGGCGGGCCCGGTAGTCGAACAGCTGGTCGCCGTCGAATTCGGCGACGATCCGGCTCGACACCGCGAGGAGCTTGGTGGCGGCGGTCGCCGAGCTCCCTGCGTCCACCCAGCCGTCGAACGCGGC
>DATIUS010000266.1:0-2931 GCA_035466655.1 Candidatus Sulfomarinibacteraceae bacterium | reverse complement strand
GAACTGCCCGGGGCGAGTGCGGAGGGCCATCACGACCTCCTCTAGGCTCGCATTGCCGGCCCGCTCGCCGAGCCCGTTGATCGTGACCTCCACCTGGCGCGCGCCGGCCTGGACGGCGGCGAGGGTATTGGCCGTGGCGAGCCCGAGGTCGTTGTGGCAGTGGACGCTCACCGTGGCCTGGTCCCCGACGAGGGCGACGGCCCGTCCGACCAGCGCCCCGAACTCGCTCGGGATCGCATAGCCCACCGTGTCCGGGATGTTGATCGTGGACGCCCCGGCCTCGACCACGGCCTCGTAGACCCGCATCAGGAAGTCGACGTCCGTGCGCGAGGCATCCTCGGCGGAGAACTCGATCTCGGCGTCCCGGCCGAGCGCCTGGCGCCCGTGGCGTACCCAGCGGACGGCCTCGGCGAGCGCCTGCTCGCGATCCATTCTGAGCTTGTGCTTGAGGTGGATGTCGCTCGTGGCGATGAAGACGTGCAGGTGGGGCCGCTCGGCGACGCCGATCGCCTCGATCGCCCGCTGCGGGTCGCCGTCGCGGCAGCGCGCGAGGGCGGCCACGGCAATCCCGCCCTTCGTCTCCTGGGCGATCCGGCGGACCGCCTCGAAGTCGCCGGGCGAGGCGGCCGGGAAGCCGGCCTCGATGACGTCGACGCGGAGGCGCGCCAGCTGGCGCGCAACCTCGAGCTTCTCGGCGGCGGTCAGCCCGGCGCCGGGGGCCTGCTCCCCGTCGCGCAGGGTGGTGTCGAAGATCCGGACGGTGCCCGCCGGGACGAACGGCCCCGACGGGCGAGGTACCGCGGCAACCATCAGCGGGACCCGCCGGGACGCCCGGCGCCGGCCTGCGCCTGCGCGCCGCCGGCGTGTCCCTGCCCGGCGCCGGCCTGCGCCTCGCCGGCGCGGACGACGACCGGATTGAGGAACGGCATCTGGGCGCGCAGCTCCGCTCCGACCTGTTCGATCTGGTGGTCGCGATCCTGCGCCCGAAGCCGCTCGAATTCGGCCCGGCCGGTCTCGTTCTCGCGGATCCAGCGGGCGGCGAACGACCCGTCCTGGATCTCGTGGAGCACCTCGCGCATCGTCGCCCGGACGTCCTCGTTGATGATCCGCGGCCCGCTCACGTAGTCCCCGTACTCGGCGGTGTCGCTGACGCTGAAGCGCATGAAGTTCAGGCCGCCGCGGTACATCAGGTCCACGATCAGCTTCAGCTCGTGCATCGTCTCGAAGTATGCGAGTTCCGGCTGGTAGCCGGCCTCGACGAGGGTCTCGAACGCCATCTTCACGAGGGCCGAGGTGCCGCCGCACAGGACGGACTGCTCGCCGAACAGGTCCGTCTCGGTCTCCTCGGCGAAGGAGGTCTCGAGCACGCCGGCGCGCGTGTTCCCGAGCGCCCGGGCGTAGGCGAGGGTCCGCGCTCGGCCGGTGCCGCTCGCATCCTGGTGAACGGCGAACAGGGCCGGGACGCCGCCACCGGACTGGTAGACGCTCCGGACGAGGTGGCCGGGGCCTTTCGGGGCGACCATCCCGACGTCGACGATCGACGACGGCTGGATCCGCTTGAAGTGGATGTTGAAGCCGTGGGCGAACATCAGGAGCTGGCCGGGGCGGAGGTTCGGCTCGATCTCGGCGTCGTAG
Source organism: Candidatus Sulfomarinibacteraceae bacterium (assembly GCA_035466655.1). Lineage (GTDB taxonomy): Bacteria > Chloroflexota > Limnocylindria > Limnocylindrales > CSP1-4 > UBA5189. The sequence continues at coordinate 1,296 of DATIUS010000266.1, read as the reverse complement.
ACGGCCTTCTGGGCGGTGTCCGGGACGAGGATCATGATCACGTCGGCGGCCTTGACCGCCTCGGCCACGGTCCGGACCTGGAGGCCCGCCTCCTCGGCCAGCGGCCGGCTCTTCGACCCCGCCGCCAGGCCGACGATCACCGGCACGCCGGACTCGTGGAGGTTCAGGGCATGGGCGTGGCCCTGGCTCCCGTAGCCGATGATCGCGACGGTCTGGCCGGCGAGGGCCTTCGGGTCGACGTCATCGTCGTAGTACATGCGTGCGGTCATCGCTTCAGTGCCTCCTCGATCGACCCGGAGCCGCGGGTCATGACGACCGCCCCGGTCCGGACCAGCTCCTTGATCCCGTACGTCCTGACGAGGGCGACGAACCCGTCCACCTCGGCCTCCGTGCCGGTCACCTCGACCATCACCGACTCGGCGGTGAGGTCGACGATCCGGCCCTTGCTGAGCTCGACGACCTTGAGCAGCTCGCCCCGGTTCGCGTCGGTCGCCCGGATCTTCACCAGGGCGAGCTCGTGCTCGACGGTCGGCTCGGCGGTGACGTCCTGCACCTTCAGGACGTCGATCAGCCGGTAGAGCTGCTTGATCGCCTGTTCGACGGCGACATCGTCACCGTGCAGGGTGATCGTCATCCGCGACAGGCCCTCCTGGTCCGTGTGGCTGACGGCCAGGGAGTCGATGTTGAAGTTCCGTGCCCGCATGAGGCTCGAGACGCGGTTCAGGACGCCGGGCTTGTCCAGCACGAGCGCCACGAGGCGATGGACGCGCGTGGCGCCGGTCCCTGGGACGGCCCGCGGCGGCGGCGCCGTGTGCGCGGGTGGCGCGGGAGGCGCGGGAGGCGTGGCGGGATCGCTCATTCGTCCGGCCCGTCCCACTGCTCGATGAGGTCGGACAGGCCCTTGCCGGCCGGCATCATCGGGAAGACGTTCTGCTCCCCGGCGATCTCGAACCAGACGAGCGCCGGCCCGTCCACGCCCTGGGCGAAGCGGATCGCGTCGTCCACCTCGGCGGGGCTGGACGCCTTGACCGCCGGGACCCCGTAGGCCTCGGCACGCTTCAGGTAGTCCGGTCCGAGCAGGTGCGCTGAGTGGTAGTTCCCGGCGTAGATGATCTCCTGCCACTGCCGGATCATCCCGAGCTTCTTGTTGTCGAAGAGGGCGATCTTCACGGGAATTCGGTCCTGGACCAGGGTCATCAGCTCCTGGCTGGTCATCTGGAAGCCGCCGTCGCCGGCAATCGCCCAGACCTCGCGCTCCGGGGCGCCGACCGCGGCACCCATCGCCGCCGGGACGCT
>DATIUS010000265.1:0-8838 GCA_035466655.1 Candidatus Sulfomarinibacteraceae bacterium | reverse complement strand
GTCATCGTCGGGTGGACCTCGCACAGGAAGTGGTACGTCCCGGCGGCGATCGGCCCGACGTCGAGAACGAGCGTGGACTTCCCGATCGGGTCGTGGCGGAAGACGATCTCGCCGTCGAAGCCGGGCATCGTTCGGATCGCGATGTTGTGCTGGTCGGAATCCCGGTTCACCAGCACGAGCGTGAACCGGACATCGGCCGGGACGAGCAGCTGGGAGGTATCGAACCTTCGGGCCTCGGCGGTGAGGACGATGGCCCCCGGGGGATAGCTGGCCGGCGCCTCCGTGGCGCCGCCGCCACACCCGGCGAGCGCGAGCGCGGCGATCAGGACGGCGAGCGCGACGAGCGCCCGGGCGAAGCGGGAACGCATGGACGGTTGACTCCACGATGGGCCGAATGGCGCTTGGGGTTGTCTCGGCGCATCGCGCATCCTACCCGTCCTTGGGCTGGTCCTCGTGGCGAGCGGGTGCCTCGGGCGTCGTTCCGGCGCCTGACGACCGGGCTCGATCCTCAGCGAACCTCGATCACCCGGTAGTGGACGGCGCCACGCGGGGTCCGGACCTCCACGTCCTCCCCGGCGACGGCCCTGAGCAGCGCGGCCCCGACGGGTGAGGCGACGCTGATCCGGCCCGACGCCGGATCCGATTCGGTCGACCCGACCAGGGTGTAGGTGAGCGTCTCGCCGTCGTGTTCGAGGACGACGGTTGAGCCGATGTGCGCCCGGTCGCCGCCCGACTCGTCGATGATCACGGCGTTCCGGAGGCGCTCTTCGAGCAGGCGGATGCGTCCCTCGAGGAACGACTGCTCCTCGCGAGCGGACTGGTACTCCGCGTTCTCGCGAAGATCGCCGAGCTCGCGGGCCGACTTGATCCTGGCCACGACGTCTCGTCGGCGTCCCCGGGTCAGGTCCGCCAGCTCCGCCTCCAGGCGGGCGAACGCGTCGGCCGTGAGCGGCACGGGCTCGGCGCGAGCCGATGGTGGGACGACCCGGGCCACGCTGGCGCGCGGGGCTCGCACGGGACGCTCCGCGGAACGCGCCGCCGTCGATCTCGAGCGGCCCGCCGTCCCCGCTCGGCCCGGCGTCTCCCCCCGGCTCGATGTGGAACTCGGCGTCGCCGCCCCGACCGGCGCCCGGCGAACCGTGCCGGCTCCCCGCGCCTCGCTGCGAGCTCCGTCGGCGTCCCCGGGAGGCACCTCCACGACGCGCGTCGGCGGGGACGGGGCCTCGGTGTCGGGCAGCATGAAGCCGGTGATCCCGTGGACCTGCCGCTCCCCCGTCGGTCGGCGCAGGTTCGCCCACGGCAGCGGCAGTGCCCCTTCCGGGCGCGTCGCCGGCAGGAAGGGGCCGATTGCCGCTGCGAAGGCGTCGAGCACCCCATCGAGATACTCCTCCGGCGCGTCCGTCTCCGCGAACCAGATCCTCGTCTGCTCGATTCCGGACAGGAGATGGAGCCATTGGCCGTCCGCATGCGGGCGCCGGTCGCCGATGGCGTGGTGGGCCAACGCCAGGACCCTGCCACCGAGGCTTCCGGCCGTCGCCCCGGCATACAGGACGACCGCGGACGGCAGCCAGAACGAGGCGATGCGTGCCGTCAGCGCCTTCGACGTCGGCGGGGCGCCATCGAGGCGGAGACCGGGAACGTGCTCGAGCCACCGGCCGACCCTCGCCAGCTCGATCCGCGGCGAGGCCGAGGGCTCGGCCAGCTCGACGAGGTAGAGCCCGGGGGCGCGCGTCGTCAGCGGCCGCCCCCAGAGCGCCGGGCCGTCGGGGCGGAGCCCGACCTCGCGCAGGAGCGCGGCCGCGCTCGTCGAAGCGCCGTCTACCACGAACACCTCCCGGGGAAGCGGTTCACCACGTCGAACCTGGAGCACCGGGTCGACCGGCGCGTCGGGGTATCGTCGCACCATCGTCCGTCGACCGCCCAGAGGTCCGCCGACCGTGCGCCGCCCCGTCCTCCTCGTCCTCACCGTCGCCATCCTCGCGCTTGCCGTCGCGGGGCTCGGGACCGGTCAGCTGGAAGCATTGTGGGATGCCGCGCGTGGCGCGGCGGCCGCGTTGCCGCCGACTCCTGGGACGCTGCCCTCGCCGACGGGGGTCCCGACCCCCGCTCCGACTCCAGCGACGACATCGACGCCGACTCCCGTCCCGACCGCCACCCCTACCGTCCTGCCGACGCCCGTTCCCACTCCGGTGGAGCCCAGCCCGACCCCCGGCGTCTCCATCCGCGACGATTCCGCCGGCCTTGCCCGACGCCTCCAGGCCGCCCTCGACGCCGGGCGCGCCGAGCTGGCGGCACCGGGAATCGTGGCCAGCGTCCTCCTCGCGGACGGGCGGCAGTGGACCGGTGTCGCCGGCGTCGCCGACCTCGCGACCCGCCGAGAGCTCCGCCCGGAGACCCCATTTGCCGTGGCGTCGGTGAGCAAGACGTTCCTTGCCGCGGAGATCCTCGCGCTCGTCGACGAGGGTCGCCTCGGCCTCGACGACACCGCCGCGCCGCTGCTCCCGGGCACGCTCGTCGGAGGGTTCGCGATCGATCCGGCGATCACCGTCCGGATGCTCCTCGACCATACGAGCGGCCTCCGGGACTTCCTCGTCGACCGGGACCTGGATCGCGCAGTGCGAGGCGATCCAGCCGCCGCCTGGACCCCGGAGCAGGCGCTCGCCTACGCCGGCCGGCCGATGGCGAGGCCCGGGACGGGTTACCACTACGCGAATACGAACTACGTCCTGCTCGGGCTCCTCGCCGAGCGGCAGACCGGGCGTTCCCTGGCCGACGAGCTGCGCGCCCGGTTCTTCGTGCCGCTCGGCCTCGCGAGCGCCTCCTACCAGGGCGTCGAACCGCCGGTCGCCGAGCTGCCGACGGCTTACCGCTTCACCTCGTCGGCCCTCGACGCGGCGCCCATCGACGTCACCGACGGGTCGGTGATCCGGCCGTTCACGGCCGTCACGACCGCGGCCGGCGCCGCGGGGTCCATCGCGGCGAGCGCTCCGGATCTCGCCCGCTGGGCTCGGGCGCTGTACACCGGCCACATCATTCCGACGGGGCTCGTCCGGGAGATGATCGGCGACGCGGTGACCACGGCGGAGCTCGATCCGGCCTATCCGTACGGCCTGGGCGTCCAGGTCCTCAGCTTCGCCGGCCGGGTCTCGTACGGCCACTCGGGGCGGCTCGTGGGGACGCGGAGCGTCGTGCGCTGGTTTCCGGCCGAGGGCATCGCGATCGCGATCGTCACCAACCAGAGCCGGTTCGACCTGGCCGCGCTCCTCGTGGACCTCCTGTCGATCGTTGCGCCCGACCGCCCGGCGGACCACTGGCGAGGACGCGAGGCCGGTGCGTCGATGAACCGGGATTCAACAGGCGGTACGACTGCCTCTGCCCATCCGGTACCGATGGGGCTGGTCCTCCCGATCGCGCAGCGCGATGCTCCGCCCATCGCAGGGAGCGCGGCGTGGATCAGGTCGAGGCGTTCACGGCCGGGGGCATCGTCAGCGGGGTCATCGCGCGCCCGGATGGCCTGCGCGGCGACCTCGAGGCCGAGCAGCCGGTCGACCTCGATGGCGTGACGTTCTTCCCCCTGTCGGGCGGAGACCCCGAGGCGCGCGGTCGGGTCCGCCTGCCGAGCGATGACCTGCTCCTCGTCTGTCCGGAGACCCAGGACCTGCCAATTCATGCGACCTGGCACGCCGTCGAGCTGGATGCGGGGCCGTACCGGATCGCGGGTGAGCTGCCGACCCAGCCGGGATTCGACCCCGGACGAGCGCTGGCGCGACCGGGCGGCCCGTTCGTCCTCATTCGCGACGTGCGGGTCGAGCTGCTCGGCCATCCAGCGGCCGGCCGGGTCAAACGGCCGCATGCGTTCGTGAACCGCTACGCCGTGGAGCGTGTCGCGGCGGATATCGATCTCGGGCACTACTTCCCAGGCGCCCGGTTCCTGACCGCCGGCGGCCGGCCGCTGAACTGATCGATCCGGAGCCGGTCAGCCCCGGGAGCCGCTCCCGGACCGCGAGCGTGCCGGGCTGCGGTGGGCGTAGTGATGGGTCCGCACCGGGCGCCCCGCCGACGGGCCGCGGAGCGGCTGCGGCTCGGCGTTCCGGTCCGGCACGAAGCCCTCCTCCACCTGCCACGGGATGGCCTGCTTGAGCAGGCGCTGGACGCCCCGCAAGAGGTCCGCCTCGTCGATCGAGACGAGGCTCACCGCGTCGCCGGTGGCCCCGGCCCGGCCGGTCCGGCCGATCCGGTGGATGTAGTCCTGCGGCTCCCACGGAAGCTCGAAGTTGACGACGTGCGGGAGATCCTCGATGTCGAGGCCCCGGGCGGCGACGTCGGTCGCGACGAGGACCCGGATGTCGCCGGACTTGAAGCCCTCGAGGGCGCGGGTTCGCTCCGGCTGCGTTCGATCGGAGTGGATCGCCACGGACTCCAGGCCGCGCCGGTCGAGGTACGTCGCCAGTCGCGACGCCCCGATCTTGGTCCGCGTGAAGACGAGGACCTGGCGCCAGTCGTGCTTCGCCACGAGGTGGGCGAGGAGCGCCTCCTTGCGATCCCGGTCGACCGGGTAGACCAGCTGGCGGACCGATTCGGCGGCCGTGTTGCGTGCGGCGACGTCGACCGTCGCGGGGTTTCGGAGGATCGAGCCGGACAGACGGCGGATGTCGTCCGAGAACGTTGCCGAGAACATCAGATTCTGACGATTGGCCGGAAGGAGCTCGAGGATCCGGCGGATGTCCGGCATGAAGCCCATGTCCAGCATCCGGTCCGCTTCGTCGAGGACGAGGATCTCGACCTGGCCGAGGTTGACGGTCTTCTGGCCGACATGATCGAGGAGCCGACCGGGCGTCGCGACGAGGATCTCGACGCCGGCGCGAAGGGCCTTGATCTGCGGCTCGATCGGGACCCCGCCGTAGACGATGGTCGGCCGGAGCGGAACGGTGCGTCCGTAGGTGCGGACGCTCTCGTCCACCTGCATCGCCAGTTCGCGCGTGGGGACCAGGATGAGGACCCGGACCGGGTGGCGGGCGGGCGAGAACGAGGTGTTCGCGTGGCCGCGCAGGCGGTCGAGGATCGGGAGGACGAATGCGGCTGTCTTGCCGGTGCCGGTCTGGGCAGTGGCGAGGACGTCGCGGCCGGCAAGCACCAGTGGGATGGCTGCGGCCTGGACCGGCGTCGGCTCCGTGTAGCCCTCCTCGGCCACCATGGCGACGAGATCGGCCGACAGGCCGAGCGTTTCGAAGGTCAAGCTGTCTCCATGTTCCCGCGGGTCGGGGTCCGCGCCGAAGGCGCCGGGACGTCGAGCGGGCGTCGCGAGGATAACGGATCGGCGGCGGAACGCGTCCGAGCGGTGCTCTAGGATCCCGGCCATGAGCGCACGGGGTACGCGGGCGACCGACGAGCTGGCACGGGCCGGGGTCCCCTTCCGGGTCCACGAGTACGAAGCCCCGGAGCGCCACGGCCTCGAGCGCGACGCGCGACCGGCCTATGGCATGGACGCTGCGGTGGCGCTCGGCGTCGCCCCCGACCGCCTGTTCAAGACGCTCGTGGCCATGGTCGATGGCCGTCTTTCGGTGGCGATCGTGCCGGTTGCGGCGGAGGTGGACCTCAAACGGCTGGCCGATGCGCTCGGCGGCCGGCGCGCCACGATGGCCGATCCAGCCGAGGCGGAGAGGGCGACGGGTTACGTGGTCGGCGGAATCAGCCCCATCGGCCAGCGCCGGCGTCTGCCGGCGGCCCTCGACGCATCGGCGGCAGAGCTCCCCACGATCCTCGTTTCGGCCGGGCGGAGGGGCCTGCAGGTCGAGCTCTCGGCGACGGACCTCGCCCGCGTCATCGGGGCCGTCATCGCTCCGATCGCCCGACCCGCTCGACCCACAGCCGATCGTGATTGAGACTCCCTTGCGGTCCGGGATCGCGGCAGGCGCGTCGTCGACCTGCGTGTCCCCATCTCGCTTGGGCGCCTCGCGCTCGGCCGGTGCCCGGACTGTCCGCCGAGCAGGTCGCGGACGTCGAGCGGGCCGTCGTGAGCGGCACACGCGGTCCGATCCTCGCCGTCGAGGATGCCGACGGCGACGGCGTTCGGATCATCCTCGAGTAACCTCGGCCTCGGGGCCGCCGCACCCGGGGAGGGCTTCGCGGCGCCCGGACAAGGCGCGACCCGCGCTCCAGCAGGGCGCGGGTCGTCCTCATGTTCGGTTTGGTGAGCCGGGGCGACGAGTGGGTCGCCATCCCGGATCACCCGGAGCAGCCCGCACGGGTATCGGTGCTGATGTTGCCCGCTCGGGGCACGGTGGCGAGGTTGCTGCGGCCGCGACTGACATCCGCGGTGATCGCCAGGCTCGGGACCCGAATGGTCCTGGGCCTGCGTCCGGACTCGGAAGCCGGGGAGCGGTGCTGTCCCGTCATCGGTGGAGGCAACCTCCTGGTGAAATGATCCTACGACCCCGATGCAAGCCCCCGGGAGTGAGCGCAGCGAGCACCATCCAGGCGCGTCCGGCGGCCGGATCGCCGCCCGTCGCGCTACCATCGCGACCATGTCCACCTCGACCGACCGCCTCCACTTCACCGGCGACGATGCCGCCGACCGCCTGCTCGTCGAGGAGCCGCTCGCCCTCCTCATCGGGTTTGCGCTCGACCAGCAGGTGACCGTCCAGAAGGCCTTCACCGGCCCGCTCGAGCTGCGTACGCGTCTCGGCCACCTCGACGCGGCGCGGATCGCGGCGATGGATCCCGCCGAGCTCGACCGCGTCTTCCGGGACCGCCCGGCGCTCCATCGGTTCCCTGGTGCGATGGCGTCGAAGGTCCAGGCGCTCTGCCGGGTGATCGCGGACCGCTACGCCGGCGACGCGGGGCGGATCTGGCGGGACGCCGCCGACGGTCCGGACCTTGCCGGCCGGCTCCGGGCGCTGCCGGGATTCGGCGACATGAAGGTCGCCAGCGTCCTCGCGGTCCTCGGCCGTCGGCTCGGTGTCGCGCTCCCGGGGCTTGCTGGCGTCCTGCCGGCGCACCCGACGCTGGGCGACGTGGACTCGCCGGAATCGCTGGCGCGATACCAGGCCGCCAAGCGCGCCCACAAGGCGGAGCTTCGAGCCGCCGCGCCGGCCCCTGCGACGCGGCGCTGAGCCGTGAGCGTCGCGGTCGAGGTCGACGTCCACAATCCGTCCGGGCTGCACGCCCGGCCCGCGGCCGTCTTCGTGAAGGCGGCGGCCGCCTTCCGGTCGGACGTCCGCGTCGCCAACGTGACGAGCGGGAGCCCCGAGGTGAACGCGAAGAGCATCCTCGCCGTGCTCGGCCTCGGCGCCTCGTCGGGGCACCGGATCCGGCTCCGGGCGGACGGCGAGGATGAGACGGTCGCCGTGCGGAGCCTGGCGGACCTCGTGACCGCCGGTCTCGGGGAGACCGCCGGCGGCGGGGGCTGACATGGAGCTGCAAGGGCTCCCTGCGGCGCCTGGCGTGGCGATCGGACCGGCCTGGCGCTACCGCCATGGCGAGGCCGGCGGGACGCCGCTCCCGGATCTCCGCGCGGCAGCTGACCGAGCCGCATCGGAGCTGGTCTCGCTCGCCGATCGTGTCCGGGCGTCCGGCCGGGCAGTCGAGGCGGAGATCTTCGACGCCCAGGCGCTGATGGCGGTCGACCCGCTGCTGCTCGACGAGGCGGAAACGCGCGTTCGCGCGCTCGAGACGGCGGACGCAGACGCGATCGCCGCCGCGATCGAGGCGGCTGCCCGTTCAGTCGCGGAGATGATCGCCGCGCTCCCGGACGAGATCCTCGCGGCGCGCGCCGCCGACGTTCGGGACGTGGGGTCACGGATCGCACGGATCGTCGCCGGGCGCCAGATAGCGCTCCCGGACCGACCATCGATCGCGATCGCCGACGACCTGCCACCGTCGGTCACGGCGGAGCTGCCGCCCGGCCTCCTCCTCGGGATCGCCCTCGAGTCGGGCTCGCCGGTCAGCCATGCGGCGATCCTCGCGCGCGGGCTGGCGATCCCGGCGATCGTGGCGGTTCGAGGGCTGGCGGAAGCGCTCGACGCGGCGGCGGCTCGGCGGCCGGAGCCACGGGAGCCGCTGGAGCCACGGGAGCCGCCGGAGCCACGGGAGCCGCTCGTCGTGGCCCTGGACGGGGATGCCGGCACGCTCACGATCTCGCCGACCCCGGACGAGCGGCGGTCGCTCGAGGCCCGGCGCTCGGACCGGCTCCGGGCGGGCGCCCTGGCGCGCGAGCTTCGTGGCCGGCCAGGCATGACCGCGGACGGCACGGCGATCCCGCTCCTCGCGAACATCGGCCGGCCGGAGGACGCGGTCCGGGCGCGCGACGCCGGTGCCGAGGGCGTCGGCCTCTTTCGGACGGAGTTCCTGTTCATCGGCCGGGCGGACGCTCCGTCCGAGGAAGAGCAGGTCGCCGCGTACGCCTCGGTGCTGCGAGCCTTCGGCCCGGACCGGCCGGTTGTCATCCGTCTCGCCGACATCGGCGGCGACAAGGCAATCCCGTACCTGCATCTCGAGCCGGAGCAGAACCCGTTCCTCGGGATCCGCGGGCTCCGCCTGGGCTACGACGACCGGGCGCTCATCCGGACCCAGGTTCGGGCGATCGCGCGGGCCGGCGCCGCCGCCGCCGCGGTGCCGCACCTCATGGCGCCGATGGTCAGCACGTTCGAGGACGTGGCGATGCTCAACGAGATCGTCGCCGACGCCCTCGCCTCGCTCGACGCCGAGGGAGTCGACCGCGCCGAGCGGCTGGTCGTCGGGATCATGGTCGAGGTGCCGAGCGCGGCCCTGTGCGCGGCCGAGCTCGCCCCCGCGGTGGACTTCTTCAGCATCGGCAGCAACGACCTGACCCAGTACGTG
>DATIUS010000264.1:0-4311 GCA_035466655.1 Candidatus Sulfomarinibacteraceae bacterium | reverse complement strand
CGCTTCGCGCGCCGGGACCGGTCGCGGCGCGTCGACCGGTCGATCGGCGGGTGGCACGTCGGGCAGTCGAGGGGCGGGGGGCCGACGGGCCGCCGCTCGCGACCGCACGGACGGCAGCGCCCCCTCGGCGTGACCCGTCCGAGCGGTCCGGAGCGAGCGCTCGAGCGCTTTCTCCGCGGGCTGGCCGCTCGCGACGCATCGCCGCACACGATCCGGGCCTATCGGACGGCCGTCGGCGCGTACCTGGAGTGGCTCACCGCGCGCGGCGTGGACTGGCGGACCCCGGCCCGGAGCGACCTGCGGACCTACCTCGCCCGCCTCACGAGCACGACCGCCCGCACGTCGGTGGCACAGCGGCTGGCCGCGATCCGGGCGTTCCACCGGTATGCCGCCCGCGCCGGACTTGCGGCCGGCGACCCGTGGGGCGCGATCTCCACCCCGCGCCTGCCCCGGCGCCTGCCGCGGGTCCTCGAGGTCGAGCAGGTGGACCGGCTCCTCGGCGCCGTGGACGCGGAGCTCGCGACCGCGGCCGCCGCCGACGATCGGCGGGCTGATGGACGTGGAACGGCCACCGCGATCGCGCTTCGCGACCGGGCAATCGTTGAGGTCGCCTACGCAGCGGGACTCCGGATCAGCGAGCTGGCGTCGGCCGAGCTGGGGTCCCTGGACCTGCGCCGCGGCGAGCTGCGCGTCCTCGGCAAGGGCCGCAAGGAGCGGATCGGGCTGCTCGGCCGGCCGGCGGTCCGGGCGCTGGCGGCCTACCTCGAGGAGGCCCGGCCGGTCCTCCTCGCCGGGCGACGGTCGACCGGACCGGATCCGGTGGTGATCTTCCTGAACCATCGGGGCGACGGGCTCGGGGTTCGCGGCCTTCGGGGGCGCATCGATCGCCTGTGCCGTGCAGCCGGCCTGCCGGACGGCGTCTCGCCTCACACGCTCCGCCACTCCTTCGCCACCCACCTCCTCGACGGCGGGGCGGACCTGCGAGTCGTCCAGGAGCTGCTCGGCCACGAGAGCCTGGCGACGACCCAGATCTACACGCACGTCTCGCCGGCCAGGCTCCGGACCGCCTACCGCGACGCCCATCCACGGGCGCTTCGGGCCGACACGGCGGCGGCACCGGCTTCGGCTCCGGCTTCATTGGAATCCGAGCCGTGACCGGCGGATCGCCGCGGAGCGGGCTCGTGCGGGCCGGGATGATCCTGTCCGCCACGTTCCTGATCTCGCGGGCGCTCGGGTACCTGCGGACCGTCGTGCTCGGCGCCACGTTCGGCACCGGACCGGAGCTCGATGCCTTCTTCGCCGCGTTCCGCGTTCCCGACCTCATCTTCCAGGTCGTGGCCGCCGGCGCGATGGGTTCCGCCCTGATCCCGGTCCTGTCCGGCCTCCTGGCGGCGGGGGAGCGGGCACGTGCCTGGCGGGTCGTGGCGACCCTCGCGAACCTCCTCCTCCTCGCCCTGGCGATCCTCGCGGTGGCGGCCTTCATCGGGGCGGAGCTCCTCGTTCGCGCGCTCGCGCCCGGCTTCGACGATGCCCTCCTGGCCCGTACAACGGACCTGACCCGGATCATGTTGGTGGCGCCCGTGCTTCTGGCCCTCGGGGCCGTCGCGACGAGCGCGCTCAACGCGGAGGGCCGGTTCACAGCGGCGGCGATGGCCCCGATCGTCTACAACCTCGGGATCATCATCGGCGCCGCCCTGCTCGCTCCCGATCCCTCGTTCGGCGCGACCGGGCTCGCGATCGGGGTCGTCGTCGGCGCCGCTGGGCACCTCCTCGTCCAGCTCCCGGCGCTGGTCGGACTCGGGTTCCGGCCGGCCCTCGGCATCGACCTCGCGGACCGGGCGGCCCGGCGCGTCCTCGGCCTCCTCGCACCGCGTGCCCTCGGCCTGGGCGCCTCGCAGGTCACGTTCATCGTGATGACCGCGCTGGCGTCGTCCCTCGGCGACGGAGCGATCTCGAGCTACACGATCGCCTTCGCCCTGCTCCAGATCCCCATCGGCGTCATCGGCGTCCCCCTCGGCATCGTCATCCTGCCGTCGATCTCGCGAGAACACGCCCTCGGTGCGGTCGAGGCCTACGTCGCGACCGTGACTCGGTCCGTTCGCCTGCTCGTCTTCGCGATGGTCCCGATCGCCGCGCTCGGGATCGCCCTGCGAGCCCCGGTCGTCGAGCTGCTGTTCGGCTACGGGCGGTTCGACGCCGGGGCCGTGGAGTCGACCGCCTCGACGCTCGCGTTCTTCCTCCTGGGGTTGCCCGCCCATGCCTCGATCGCGGTGCTCGCCCGGGCGTTCTACGCCCGCCAGGACACCCGGACGCCGGTTGCCGCCGCCGTCCTGGCGGTGGCCGTGAACACGACCCTCGGCCTGCTGCTCGTCGGCCCGCTGGACCTGCCGGGTCTCGCCCTGGCGATCGCCGCCGGGGCCTGGGTGGAGGCTGCCGTGCTCCTGGGCGCCCTCGGCCGGCGGGTCCCGACATTCGATGCCATCGGCGTCCTGTGGATGCTCGCGACGTCGATCGCGGCCGCCGTCGCCGCCGCGGCCGTGACTGCGCTCGTCGCGACCGCGCTCGGCGACTTGCTCGAGCCCGGCTCCGCCAAGCCAGCCATCCTCATCGGCGCGTCGCTGGCCACGCTCGCCGGCGGTGCGGCGTACCTGGCGATCTCGGTCGTCTTGCGGATCCCGGAGCTGCCATCTATCGTCGGGCTCGTGACCGACCAGATCCGGCGTCGGCGCGGGTCGTGAGCGACGAACGCGCGCTCGCCGAGTCGGCCGCCTGGGACGCGTTCGTGCAGGCTGCCGATCCGGGTTCCTACCTTCAGCTTGCGGCCTGGGCGCGCGTCAAGCGGGCCAACGGATGGACGGCGACGCGACTCGAGGTCGGCGATCGCGGTGGACCGGGTCCGGCCGACGCGATCGGAGCCCAGATCCTCCTCCGCCGACCCCGGGGCCTGCCCTGGGCATTCGCATATGCGCCGCGGGGGCCGGTCACCCTCGCCTGGCGCCCGGGGCTCGTCGCCCCGTTCACGGATGAAGTGCGGTCCCGGCTGCCGGCCGCCGGCGGGCGCGTCTCGCACCTCCGGATCGACCCGGAAGTGGAGATCGACGGGCCCGGCGATCCCGGCGGGGAGCTCCGGGGCGCGCTCCGGGCGGCCGGCTGGCGTCCCGGCGCGCCGATCCAGCCCGACTCGACCCGCCTGATCGATCTCCGTGCGGACGAGGCCGCGCTGTGGGGCGACCTGCGCAAGAAATGGCGCCAATACGTCAACCGGTCGCGTGCCGCCGGGGTGACCGTGGAGGAGGCCGGCGGGGACGCCGTCGGCACGTTCTACGGGATCTATCGCGAAACCGCCGCCCGGGCCGGCTTCCTGATCCGGACGGAGGCGGCCTACCGGGACGTCTGGGAGGCCTTCCGACCACTCGGCCTGGCTCGCCTGCTGATCGCCCGGCTGCCGGACGGCGAGCCGGCGGCCGCCCTCTTCCTCGTGCGGTGCGGGACGCGGGTCGTTGAGCCGTATGGCGGCATGACCCGGGCGGGAGCCGATTCGCGGGCCAACTACCTCTTGAAGTGGGAGGCCATCCGGACGTCACGCGAGGCCGGTGCGACCGTCTATGACCTGTGGGGCCTCGCGCACCCGGGAATCGCCCACTTCAAGACCGGCTTCGGGGGCCGCGAGGTCCGGTACGTCGGGGCGTGGGACCTCGTGGTCGACGGGGTGGGCCGGTTGGCCTACACGGTGGCCCAGCGCGGCAGGGTCTGGCTGGCGCGGCAGCGCGCCGGCATCGGGGGGCGGACCCCGGGGAGGGCGTGGCCGGGCGAGCACGAGCGGGAAGCCGATGCCGCCGGGCTCACCGCCCCGGGCGACGACGACTGATGGAGGTTCGGCCGGCGAATGCCCGCGAGCTCGAGGCCTGGGACGACCTCGTGGTCAGGCCCGGCGGGGGGCACATCTACCAGTCGATGGCCTGGGCGCGCCATCGCGCCGCGTCGGGCTGGCGGCCCCATCACCTCGTGGCCGCCGACGGGTCGGCCGTCCTGGCACTGGAGCGCCCGTGGCCGGTCATCGGCGGTTCGAGCGCCTATCTGCCGCGCGGGCCGGTCCCGGCCGGCGACGCGGCCGCGATGGCCCGGCGGCTCACCGCGGTGACCGCATGGCTCGCCGCCCACGGGGTCGACGTGGTCGCGACGGACGCGGAGGTGCCGGCCGAATCGGGCTACGGCGAGCTCATCCGGGCAGATGGGTTCCGTCCGATCGAGGAGATCCAGCCGTCGCGCCACCGGATGGCGCTCCCGCTCGGGCAGCGCGCCGACGAGGCC
>DATIUS010000263.1:0-19340 GCA_035466655.1 Candidatus Sulfomarinibacteraceae bacterium | reverse complement strand
CGCCTACCTCCGGTCCCGAGCCGAGGCCCTGGAGGTGGCAATGTCGGCCGTCGGCGCCCAGACCGGCGAGGCCGTGGCGGCCCGGATCGGCGCGCTCCAGGACGAGCTCCGCGAGGCACGGCGGCGCCTGAAGGCCGGCGCCGGTGCCGGAACCGGGGGCGGCATTCCAAAGCCCGCCGAGATCGCCGCCCGGGCGGTGCAGATCGCCCCGGGCGTCCGGCTCGCGGCGCTTGCTGCGCCGTTCGACTCGATGGACGAGCTGAGGCGCGTGGCCAGGGACGTCAGCGGCGCGCTCGGCAGCGGCATCGTCGCCCTTGGGCTCGACGCTGACGAGCCGCAGGTCTTCGTCACCGTCTCCGCCGACCTCGTCGCGCGAGGGATATCCGCCGGGGACCTGGTCCGGGCCGCGATGGCGGCGATCGACGGGCGGGGCGGGGGCCGGCCCGAGATGGCCCAGGGCCGGGGCGCTCGCCGCGAGGGCCTCGGCGATGCCCTCGCCGTCCTCGAGGCGGCGGCACGCGAGATCGCGAGCGGCGAGGCGACGGCCGGTGAGGCCGCGCGGTAGCGCACCGGATGGCCTTCCTGCGGCGCCTCTGGAGTCGCGAGGGCGAGGAGTCGCTCGCCGCCTGCACCGCCCTCGACATCGGGACCGAGTTCGCCAAGGCCCTCGTCTTCGAGATCGACGACGCCGGCCGGGGCGTGGTCCGTGGCGTCGGCCGGAAGCGCCAGGGCCTGTCGCACATGCAGTCGGGGACCGTGGCGGACATCTCCGCGGTTGTCGACAACTGCTCGGTCGCCCTCCAGGAAGCGGAGGAGATGGCTGGATTCCGGCCAGGTCAGGTCGTCATCGGGATCGCCGGGGAGCTGGTCAAGGGGTTCACCACGGCGCATTCCCAGGAGCGCGTCCGGCCGGACGTGCCGATCACCGAGGCGGAGCTCCAACGGCTCATCGAGGGCGTCCAGCGCGAGGCGCTCCGCGAGGCGGAGCGATCCGTCACCTGGGAGACCGGCCTGGCCAACGTGGATGTGCGGCTCGTCCACGCTGCCGTCGTCGGCGCCTGGATCGACGGCTACGCGGTGACCAACCCGATCGGGTTCCAGGGTCGGCACGTGAAGATCGCCGTGTTCGACGCCTTCGCGCCCCTCGTCCACCTGGGCGCACTCCAGAGCGTCGCCGCGAAGCTGGATCTCGAGCTCGTTGAGGTCGTCGCCGAGCCGTACGCGGTGGCGCGCGTGCTGAACAGCGACCGCGTCCGCCAGGGCGGTGCGCTGTTCATCGACGTCGGCGGCGGCACGACGGACGTCGCGCTCGTCCGGCAGGGCGGGATCGAGGGAACGCGGATGTTCGCGCTCGGCGGTCGGGCGTTCACGAAGTCCATCGCCGACCGCCTCGAGCTGCCGTTCCCGCGGGCCGAGGCACTCAAGGTGGACTATTCGCGGGGAATCGCCGGGGACCGCACCCCGGACGTCAGGGCGATCATCGTCGATGACGTCGCGGTCTGGGCGGCCGGCGTGGAGCTCGTCATGGAGGAGCTCGCGGCGGGCGACCAGCTGCCCGGCCGGATCTACCTGTGCGGCGGTGGCTCACGCCTGCCCGAGATCCGGGAGGCGCTCGGGGACGAGCGGTTCGCTCGGCGCCTCCCGTTCTCGCGGCCGCCCGAGGTGACGGTGATGACGCCGGAGCAGGTCGAGACCGTCGTCGACGAGACGAAGCTCCTGGTTGACCAGCAGGACGTCACGCCGATGGGCCTCGCCTTCCAGGCGATCGAGCTCGGGGCGGCGAGCGGTCCACTTGACGCCGCGCTCCGGCGCGTCGTGAAGCAGATGCGGATCTGACGATGGCGGCGATCGTCTACCTCGACGTCGACGACGAGATCACGTCTGCGGCCGCCCGGATCCGGGGCCTGCCCGACGGGCGGATCGCCCTCGTCCTGCCGCTCGGGTCGCGCCTGGCGACGTCGCGGATCAACTTCCGGCTCCTCGCGCGCGAGGCCGAGGCCCATGGGAAGGTCATCGAGGTCGTCACGAACGATGCGTCGGCCCGTGCCCTGGCCGCGTCGGCGGGCCTGCCGACCCACGTCTCCGTCGCCGCGTTCGAGGGCGGGCCGTCAGCCGCCGGCCGGTCCGTGGCGGCCGGTCCCGAGGGCCCAGGCCCAGCCGCTGCCGCCGGCACCGCCCGGGGGATGCCGAGGCCGCCCGTCTCGATCGGCGCGACCGACGACAGCCCGACGCTCGTGGCGCCGGTCCCCAAGGCAATCCAGCCCCCGGTCGAGCGGTCCGCCGCGGTTCCGCAGGTCGGCCGCCGTCCCCCCCGCCCGCGCGGGCCGATCCTCGTGGCCGTGCTCCTGCTCGTCGGCCTCGTCGCTGCCGGCGGCTCGGCCGCCTTCCTGCTGCTGCCGAGCGCCCAGATCGTCCTCGTCCCGGCGACGCAGACCGTCGGCCCGATCGAGCTGAACGTGACGGCCCAGCTGGGGGTGACGGAACCCGACCCGGCGAACCTCCTCGTCCCGGCGACGCATTACACGTTCGAGGTCGAGGTGTCCAATACGTTCCCGGCATCGGGGCTGAAGGTGACCGAGACCGCCGCGACCGTCGAGGTCATCTTCTCGAGTCTCAACACCGGGGGATCGAACACGATCCGGGCCGGCTCGATCGTCCGCACCGAGTCCGGGATCGAGTTCCGGACGCTCGCCGAGGTCCAGCTGCCGGCGGCACAGATCGGGATCGTCAACAACGAGTTCGTGATCATCCCGTCCACGAGGAAGGTCGAGGTCGAGGCCGTCGTCCCCGGCACCTCCGGCAACGTCGCCGCCAACACGATCGTGATCGTTCCGGAGGGCGAGAACCCCATCCGTACCCTCGTCAGGAACGAGGTGGACGCTTCCGGCGGGACCTACACGGAGAGCCCGCAGATCGAGCAGTCGGACGTCGACGAGGCGCTCCGCCTGCTCAGGGACGCCCTCGTCGAGGCGTTCGACGAGCGGCTCGCCGGCGCGACCGACGTTCCCGAGGGCACGACCCTCTTCCCCGAAACGAGATCGCTCGGGCCGACGACGCCGAGCGTCGACCCGGCCACGCTGGTCGGGGCGGAGTTCGCGGAGTTCGAGCTCGGCCTCGCCGCCACCGGCAGCGTTCTCGGTGTGGATCCGGGTCCGGTCTCGACACTCGCCGACGCCAGGGTTCGCGGCGCCGTGGACGACGGCCTGGTGCTGGACGAGGCGTCCATCTCGATCGTCGTCGGCGACCCGATCGTCGCCGGATCGATCGTCACCTTCCCGGTGACCGTCCGTGCGGTTGCCGGCCGGGTCGTGGACGCTGACGCCCTCCTCGCACGGGTCCGGGGCCTGGCGCTTCCACAGGCTCGCACCGTGCTTGGCGAGTACGGCGAGGTCCGGATCTCCGTCTGGCCGGACTGGGTCACGACGATCCCGACGGCCGGCGGCCGGGCAACGTTGACGGTCGAGGCCCCCGCCGTGGACGGGGCAGCTCCGTGACGCGCCTGCTCGGTATCGATCTCGGCGACCGGCGGATCGGCCTTGCGATCGCGGAGGTGGACCGCGAGCCGGCCCTGCCGCTGGCCACGATCCGGCGGAGCCGGACCGTTGCCGAGGACGGCGAGCGCCTCGCGACGGTCGTCCGCGAGCAGCGCGTCGACGAGCTCGTCGTCGGCCTTCCGCTCGAGGCTCGCGGCACGGAGGGAACGATGGCGGCCTCGACGCGCGCCTGGGCCGCCGCCGTGGGGGAGGCGCTCGGGCTGCCGGTCGCCTTCCGCGACGAGCGCCTGTCCAGTCACCGCGCCGAGGAGCGGCTCGGGCCGATGCCCCGTGGCCGGTCCGGCGGCCCGCCGACCCCGGCGCAGCGCGAGGCGTATCGTGCCCGGGTGGATCGCGAGGCCGCGGCGCTCATCCTGCGCGACGAGATCGAGGCACGCGCAGACGGCATCCGGACGGCGGCGGCCGCGGCTGTGACGCTCCCACCCGAGCGAGGTGGCGCCTGGTGAGCATCCGCGGCGGCGGGCGGCCGCGCGACGGAGCCCGCCGGATGAAGCCCGGCGCCTACGACGGCGCCGACATGCCGACCTGGCGGGCGACGGACGGGCGGGGCGGACCGCCCCCCGGCGGCTCCCTGCACGATCCGCGTCGGCGCGGCGCCCTGCCGGGCATCGTCAAGTTCCTGCTGTTCACCGTGATCCTCGCGACGGTCGTGGTCGTCGCCTCGCTGACGGCGCTCCGGCCGGTCGTCAGAGCGGCGATCGTCGGTTGGGCATGGGACAACCCAAGCTCGCTCCGCGTCCCCTTCGTCGCCGACTTCATCCGCGAGGATCTCGGTGCCGCGCTGACCGAGCCTGCCGGCAGCGACCCTGCCGAGGTCGTCTTCGAGGTCGTCCCCGGCGACACGCCCGCGGCGCTTGCGCCGCGCCTCGCCGAGGGCGGGTTCGTCGGCTCCGAGCGCGCCTTCCTGTTCACGGCGATCCAGGAGAACCTCGCCGACGAGCTTCAGGCGGGGCTCTTTCTCCTGCGCAGGAACATGACGCCGACCGAGGTGGTCGGAGCGCTCGTCGGCGCCCGGATCGTCGTGACGACGATCGACGTCACGTTCCGGGAGGGTCTCCGCCTCGAGCAGCTGACGGCGAAGCTGCAGACGATCACCTCCGCGGTCGATCCGCGGGCCTTCTACGACCTCGTGGCCACGCCCACCCCGGAGCTGCTCGCCGACTACCCGTGGCTGGAGCTGACTGAGGGCGCGAGCCTCGAGGGGTACCTGTATCCCGCGACCTACACGCTCGTGACGTCGGCCAACGGCGGGCCGTTCGAGGTGACGACGGCCGACCGGCTGGTTCGGATGATGCTCGACAAGTTCCACGACGCGGTCGGGGAGGCACGGCTGGACGTGCCCGAGGGGCGCGGGTTGACGTTCTACGAGGTCCTGACGCTCGCCTCGATCGTCGAGCGCGAGGCAGCCATCGACGAGGAGCGCCCGCTCATCGCCGGCGTCTACCAGAACCGGCTGGACGGCAAGGGTCGCTCGAAGACGATCCTCAACGCCGACCCGACGGTCCTCTACGCGGTCGATACGATGCAGCTGCGCGAGCTTCCGTTCGCCGAATGGAGGAACTTCTTCTTCTGGGCCGTGCCCGAGGGCGGGCTCGCGGGCGTCGAGGTGACCGAGGATCTCGCGGGCTACCAGACCTATCAGAATCGAGGCCTGATCCCCGGCCCGATCTGTACTCCGACGGCGGCCTCGATCGACGCGGCGCTCGAGCCGGACACGGCCACGGACTACCTCTACTTCCTCGCCATCCCCGACGGGGACGGGACCCACGTCTTCGCGAAGACGCTCGCGGAGCACAACGCCAACAAGCAGAAGTACGGATACGAATGAACCGATCCGGCAGGTCCGATATGCGCGTCGGCTGGCCGCACCCGGCCGATTTCTCCGCTCCCCCCACGCAGGCCGACCGCGAACGATGGCTCGACGCCGATCGGGCGGCACGCCCGCGCCGGCTCGACGCGCTGCGCGACCGGATGGTCCGCGAGGGCGTGGACGGGTACTTCGGCGTCCGCTGGGAGCACATGCGCTACCTGACCGGGCTCCCCTTCGACGAGGACGAGGTCACCGGCTCCGGCGACTCGGGCAAGTTCCTCGTGACCGGGAGCGAGACGGTCGTCCTGGCCGACAGCCGCTACACGATCGCCGTCCGGCGCGACGCCCCCGAGTCGCGTCCATTCGAGTGCTACAACGCGCTGGCCGATCGCTGGCCGGACCTCGTTGCCGGGGCCGGCGTGACCCGCGTCGCCGTGGAGGCGATGAGCATCCCGCACCTGACCTGGGAGCGCCTCGCCGCCGCGGCACCGGACGTCGAGCTCATCCCCGTCGAGGGCTGGGTGGAGGCGGTTCGCCAGGTCAAGGAACCGTCGGAGCTGGAGCGCGTGGCGGCGGCCTGCGCCGTCGCCGACCGGGCGCTCGCCTCGCTGCTTCCGTCCATCCGGCCGGGCGTGACGGAGCGGGAGCTCGCCCTGGACCTGGAGTGGCGGATCCGGACCGGCGGTGCCGAACGGCTCGCCTTCAGCGTCGCCTGCCTGGCCGGTGCGGAGGCCGCGCTCCCGCACGGCTCGCCGGGCGACCGGCCGGTCGAGCTGGGCTCGGTGCTGCTCTTCGATTTCGGGGCGCAGGTCGCCGGCTATCGAAGCGACATGACGCGAACGCTCTTCGTTGGCGAGCCGGCCGAACGGGATCTCTCCGTCTACGGTCTGGTGGCCGCCGCCCAGGAGGCGGTCTTCGCGGCCCTCGCCGATGCCGTGGGACCGGCGTCGCAAGCGAGTGGGGCGCCGCTCCCGACCGGGCCCGCGATGGACGCGCTGGCGCGCTCGGTCATCGAAGCTGACGGCCGCTGGCCGGTCTACGGTCACGGGCTGGGCCACGGGATCGGGCTCGCGACCCACGAGCTGCCCGGGCTGGGGCGCCGATCACCGGATGCCCCGCTCCCGTCACCGACGGTCTTCTCGGTTGAGCCGGGCATCTACCTCGAGAACGAGATGGGCGTCCGGATCGAGGACCTCGTCCACCTCGACGCCGAAGCCGGGAGGGTCGAGGTCCTCACCCGCTTCCCGTCGGGAGTCGTGATCGTCGGCGCCTGAGGGGCGCTTGAGGGGCGCCTCTCCACCCTCGGCTACAATCGCCGTTCCGGATTCCAGATCGACATTCGCGCCGGCCGTCCCTCGGGCCGCGCGCCCTTACTGGAGCTATCGAGACCCCATGATCAGCACCGGCGAGCTGCGCAAGGGCGTCGCCATCGAGCTCGATGGCGACCTCTGGCAGATCCTCGACTACCACCACATCAAGATGGGCCGCGGCTCGGCCCAGGTCCGGATCACCCTCCGGAACATCAAGCGCGGCCAGACGGTCGAGCGCTCGTTCCAGGCCGGGACGAAGTGGCCGCGAGCCTCGATGGAGCGGCGTCCCGTCCAGTTCCTCTACCGCGACGGCGACGACTTCCACTTCATGGACACGGACACCTACGACCAGTTCATGCTCCGCGGCGACCAGCTCGGCGAAACCGTCCAGTATTTGAAGGACGGGATGACCCTGGACCGGACGACGTACCAGGGCGAGACGATCGGCGTGGAGCTGCCGGTCACGGTCGACCTCAAGGTTGTCACCACGGAGCCCGGCTTCGCCGGCGATACCGCCCAGGGCGCGCGCAAGCCGGCGACGCTCGAAAGCGGCCTGATCGTGTCCGTGCCGCTGTTCGTCGGCGAGGGCGACACCGTCCGGGTGGACACCCGGACCGGTGAGTACCAGACCCGGGTCTGACGAACGTGCGTCCCGAGGCGCCCGGGACGTTCGGGGTCCGGATCCTCGCGGTCAGCGAGGCGGCGAAGGTCCTCGCCTCGCTCATCCGGGCGGACGAGCGCCTCCGGGACCTGTGGGTTGAGGGCGAGGTCGGCCGAGTCACGATCTCGACGGCGGGCCACGCCTACTTCGCGCTCAAGGACGAGAAGTCGCAGCTCGGGTGCGTCTGGTTCCGCGACGACCGGGTCCGCTCGGCGTTCCAGCCCCAGACCGGGCTGCGGGTCGTCGTGCACGGGCGGATGGACCTGTACGAGCCTCAGGGCGCCGTCCAGCTGTACGTCGAGGCGCTCCAGCCGTCTGGCGTGGGCGACCTGGCGATCCGGTTCGAGCAGCTGAAGGCAAGGCTCTCGGCCGAGGGGCTGTTCGACGCGGCTCGGAAGCGCCCGCTGCCCTCGCGCCCGCCGGTCGTCGCGGTCATCACGTCGCCGACCGGGGCCGTCTGGAAGGACGTCTGCCACGTGCTCGCCCGCCGCTGGCCGCTCGTCCGGGTCGTGCTCGTTGCCTGCCAGGTCCAGGGGGAGGGGAGCGCGGCGAGCATCGTCGGGGCGTTCCGCCGCCTGGAGCGATACACGGACGAGCTCCGCCATGAGAATCGGGCCGACGAGGCGCCGGCGGTCACGATCCTGGCTCGCGGCGGTGGCTCGATGGAGGATCTCTGGTCGTTCAACGACGAGCGCGTCGTCCGGGCGATCGTCGATCATCCGATCCCGGTGATCTGCGGCGTCGGGCACGAGGCTGACGTCACGCTCGCCGACTTTGCGGCCGACGTTCGCGCACCAACCCCGTCCGCGGCCGCGGAGCTGGCCGTCCCGGATCGCGCGGAGTTCGGCGCGTCGCTGGCGCGTGGCGCGGAGCGGATGCACGCGGCCGCGGCGAGGGCCGTGGGCGGGGCCCGGGGCGAGTTGGTGGCGGAGCGTCGGCTGCTTGACCGCCTCCACCCGGCGGCTCGTCTGGCTGCGTCGCGGGAGCGGGCCGGGGAGCTGCTGGAGCGAGCGACCCGTGCGGCACGAGGGGGGATCGCCGATGGTCGCCGGCGCGATGAGCGGCTCGCTGAGCGGCTTCCGGCGCTCGTTGCGAGGCGCACGGCCTCGGCCGCCGCGGAGCTCGCCGCGGCCGGCGCCACGCTCGCGGCACTGGGCCCCGGCGCCACGCTCGAGCGGGGCTACGCGATCGTGCGACGGGCGGACGACGGCGCCGTGGTCCGCGATCCGGCGGACGCGACCGCCGGCACCGCCCTCGCAATCCGGGTCGCGAGGGGCGAGTTCCCCGCCACGGCCGGCAGGGCCGATCCGTGACGCTCGGCCTCGGGGAGCTCGCCGCGTTCCTCCTCCTGACCGCGGCCATCGGGACCGCCGGGGTCGCGTTCGGTATCTTGGTCCTGGCGCCGCGCCTCTCGCGGCACGCAGAGCGCAACGACGAGGAGCCCGGTGCCGGATCCGAGTGAGACGCCGCTCGACCGCCTGACGTTCGACGACGCGCTCGCCGAGCTCCAGCGCACGGTCGCCGAGCTCGAGACCGGCGGGCTCCCGCTCGAGCGCTCGATCGCGCTCTACGAACGTGGGGTCGCGCTCCACGAACGCTGCGCGACGCTCCTCGCCGACGCCGAGTTGAAGGTCCAGCAGCTGGTCGCTCGCGCCGGCGGCGCGCTGACCGCCATCGACGTCCGTCCCGACGAGGCCCGCGAGGTCGAATAGGCCGGCGCGCACCCTCGGCTGCCCGCTTGCCCGGATGCCGGCCTTGCGGAAACCTGCGCGCCTGTGGTATCACGTTCTCGCAGCGGCAGCCGCGTTGCCCCGCCGCACCGCCACGCCACGCGCAGGCCGTGCGTCCTTCCGGGGTAGACTCCGGCAGTCCCGATCGAGCCAGGAGCGCCTGCAATCGTGCCGTCCATTCTCGAGCGTCTCACCGGCCCGGCCGACCTTCGCGGGCTTGACGAGGGCCAGCTGGCGATCCTCGCCGCCGAGATCCGCGAGACGATCATCCGGACCGTCGCCACGACCGGCGGGCACCTCGGATCGTCGCTCGGCGTCGTCGAGCTGACGATCGCGCTCCACCGCCTGCTCGAGTCGCCCCACGACAAGATCGTCTGGGACACCGGCCACCAGGCCTACGCCCACAAGCTCATCACGGGCCGGCTGGCCCGGTTCGCGACGCTGCGCCAGATCGATGGGATCGGCGGATTCCCGCGGCGTTCGGAGAGCGAGCATGACGTCTTCGACGGCGGCCACGCGGGAACCGGCCTGTCGATCGCCCAGGGGCTCGCGACCGCACGTGACCTCCGCCACGGCCTCGAGCGGATCGCGGTGGTGGTCGGCGACGCGGCCCTGATGAGCGGCCTGTCGCTCGAGGCCCTCAACGACATCGGCCACCGGCAGACGCAGCTGATCATCGTCCTCAACGACAACGAGATGTCGATCAGCCCCACCGTCGGGGCGTTCTCGACGTACCTCTCGAAGATCAAGCTGAGCGTCGCCTGGCAGCAGAGCAAGACCGCATACGACAGTCTCGTGGAGCGGATCCCCGTCGTCGGCGGCAGCGCCCTCGAGTGGAGCCAGCGGCTGCGGCGGTCCGTCGTGAACCTGGCCTCGCCGGGCCAGCTCTTCGAGGACCTCGGGATCAGCTACATCGGCGTCGTGCCCGGCCACGACCTCCGCGCGCTGCGCGAGACGTTCGAGCGCGTGCTCGAGCTCAAGGGCCCGGTGCTCGTCCACGTCCGCACCCAGAAGGGTCGCGGTTACCGGCCGGCCGAGGCGGACCAGGTCTCGTTCCACGGCGCCGCCCTGCCCCCGATCGAGCTCGCGCCGAAGGCGGATGCGCACGATCCCGGCCGTGCATCCGGTCCGGCTGGATCGAACGGGGACGCGGCGCCGCCCACCGCGATCGCGATCGCGAAGAAGCCTCCGAACTACACGGCGGTCTTCGCCGATGAGCTCGCCGCGCTTGCCCGGAAGGATCGGCGAATCGTCGGGATCACCGCCGGCATGCCGACCGGGACCGGGATGCGGCGATTCCACGACGACTTCCCCGAGCGGATGATCGACGTCGGGATCGCCGAACAGCACGCCATGACGCTGGCGGCCGGCCTGGCGCTCGGCGGGATGCGACCGGTCGTCGCGCTCTACTCGACCTTCCTCCAGCGGGCCTTCGACCAGACGGTCCACGACGTCTGCCAGAATGACCTGCCGGTCGTCATCGGCGTGGACCGGGCCGGCCTCGTCGGCGAGGACGGGACCTCCCACCAGGGAATGTTCACGATCCCGGCCCAGCGGCAGCTGCCCTTCCTCGTCATTGCCAGCCCGAAGGACGAGCAGGAGCTGCGGGCGCTCCTGCGGACGGCCCTCGCGCAGGACCATCCGTTCGCGCTCCACTATCCACGCGACGCCGGGTTCGGCCTGCCGGAAACGGAGCCCCCGACGATCGGGGTCGGCCGTGGCGAGGTCCTCCGGGAGGGGCACGACGTCCTGTTCGTCGGGTTCGGGCCGATCGTTGCCCGGGCGAACGATGCCGCCGATGCGCTGGAGCGGGACGGCTGGTCGATCGGCGTGATCAATGCCCGCTTCGCGAAGCCGCTCGACCGGCAGCTGATCCTCGACGCCGCGCGCGGGGTGCGGCTGGTCGTCACGCTCGAGGAGAGCGTCGTCACGGGCGGGTTCGGGAGCGGCGTCCTCGAGGCGATCGAGGAGGCCCGGTTGACTGACCCGGCCTATCGCGATGTCGCGGTCCGGATGGTCGGGATTCCGGGCGACCGGTTCGTGGACCACGGCTCGGTGGGCGACCTCCGGCGGCTGCTCCGCCTCGACGCGCCGGGGATCGAGGCACAGGTCCGCGAGACCCTGGACGCGCTCCAGGCCGCCCCGGGGCGGCCGGAGGTCGCCGCCGCCGGATGACCCACGGCTCGGTGATTGCCCGGTAAGCCGTCTGTGCCACGATAGGCGTGATGACCGCGATCGACTCCAGGCCTGCCCGGCGGGTTCGCCTCGACCAGCTCATCGTCGAGCGTGGCCTGGCCGGTTCGCGGAGCCGGGCGCAGGCACTCCTGCTCGCGGGTCGAGTCCGGGTCGGGTCGGGTGACGCGGCTCGGGCGGACCGGAAGCCGGGTGACCTCGTCGCACCGGACGTGGCGGTTGCGGTCGAGGCGCCGGAGCCGTACGTCAGTCGCGGCGGCCACAAGCTGGCCGCCGCACTCGATGCGTTCGGGGTGGACCCGGCGGGCCGGATCTGCCTCGACGTCGGTGCGTCGACCGGCGGTTTCACGGACCTCCTGTTGCAGCGCGGCGCGGCCCGCGTCTACGCTCTCGACGTGGGACGCGGCCAGCTCGCCGAGGCGCTCAGGGCGGATCCACGCGTCGTGTCCATGGAGCGGACGAATGCCAGGACCCTGGCTGCGGGCGCGCTTCCGGAACCCGTCTCGCTGGCGACCATCGACGTCGCCTTCATCTCGCTCCGGCTCGTGCTCGGACCCGTCGCCACCACCTTCGGGCCGGGCGGCGGTGACGTCGTCGCGCTCGTGAAGCCGCAGTTCGAGGCGGGTCGCGCGCTCGTTCACGGGGGCGTCGTCCGGGATCCCGCCGTGCATCGCGCCACCGTCGAGGGGGTGGCGGCGGCCTCGACCGCCATCGGGCTGCGGCCGCTGGACGTGATCGCGTCCCCGATCACCGGACCGGAGGGCAACCGGGAGTTCCTCCTCCACCTTCGGGTCGGCGATGACCGGCCCGGTGACGACCTTCGGGCGGCGGCCTTCTCCGGACGCCTCGATGCGGCGATCGCCGTGGTCGCGGCATGACCGTGCCGCCGCCGACGCACGGCACGCTGCGGAGGATCGGGTTCGCGTACAACCCGACGAGCGACGCGGCGGTCGAGCTTCGGGAACGGGCGACCGGCTGGGCCGCGATGCGCGGCCTCGACCACTGGGCGCACCAGGCGGCGGATCTCGAGGCGCTCACGCGAGCGCTGCCCGGGACGGACGCCCTCGTCGTGCTCGGCGGGGACGGCACCTTCCTCCGCGCCGCCCGCGCGGTCGCCGTCGTGGACGTTCCGCTCCTCGGGATCAACGTCGGCAAGATCGGGTTCCTCTCGAAGGCGGAGGCAGGGGACCTCGTCCGCGTCCTGGACCGCCTGGGGTCGGGAGCCTACGCCCTCGAGCACCGGATGATCCTGGAGGGCCGGATCCTCCGGGGCGGGCGGTCGGACGCACCCGAGGTCCACCTCGCGCTGAACGACATCGTGGTGGCCCGCGGATCGTTGGCCCGGGTCTGCCGGCTGGACGTCTCGATCGACCAGAGCCACCTCGCGACCTTCGTGGCAGACGGCCTGGTCGTTGCCAGCCCGACGGGCTCGACCGGGTATTCGTTCTCGGCCGGCGGGCCGATCCTGGACCCGACGGCACGGAACCTCATCGTGACGCCGATCGCCGGCTATCTGACCACGATCCGGTCGGTCGTCGTGGGTCCGGCCGCGGTGGTTCGAATCGAGGTCGCCGACGCCCACGAGGCGCTCGTCTCGATCGACGGTCGCGAGGACGTGGCGATCGAGGTCGGGGACGTGGTGGAGGTCCGCGCCGTGCAACGTCCGATCCGGCTCGTCCAGCCCGATGGTTCCCTGCCGTTCTGGGATCTCGTCCGGAAGAAGGTGGAGCTCCTGCCGTCGTGAGCGGAACGGATCACGGCGCGTCGGCGGCGGCGGATCTCGCGATGACGCCGGCCGGCGACGACCCCGACCGCGACGGTGCGCCGTCGGCCGGCGTCCCCGGCCGCCTCGTGGAGCTGTCGGTCGTCGACCTCGCCCTCATCGACCGGCTGCGCCTCGAGCTGGCCGAGGGGTTCAACGTCCTGACCGGTGAGACCGGGGCCGGCAAGAGCCTGCTCATCGACGCGCTCGGCCTCGCCCTCGGAGCGCGGGCGGACACGTCGCTCGTCCGGCACGGGGCCGACGCCGCCAGGGTCGAGGCCCTGTTCGACCGGCTCCCCGAACCGCTCATCGCGGTTCGCGAGGTCTCGGCCTCGGGCCGCTCGACGGCGCGGCTTGACGACGCGGCGGTGACCGCGGCACGGCTCGCGGAGACGACCGGTCCGCTCGTCGAGATCCACGGCCAGAACGACCAGTCCCGGCTGCTCGACGAGCGCTGGCAGCGCGAGCTCCTCGATGCCTTCGGGGGTCACGCGACGGCACGCGACCGGATGGGGGCGGCCGTGGGGCGCTGGCGCCAGAACCGGGCGGCATTGGCCGGACTCGCGATCGATCCGCGCGAGGTGGCCCGTCGGCTCGAGGTCCTCGACCACGAGGCGGCCGAGATCGCCCGGGCGAAGCTCCGCGACGGCGAGGCGGAGGAGCTCAGGGAGCGCCTCGCGGCGGCCCGCCAGGGCGCCGCGATCGCGCGGGGCGGTGCCGCGATCCGGGAGGCACTGGACGGCGATGCCGGAGCCCGCGCTGCCGCGGGAGAGGCGCTCCGCGAGGCGCGGGGCCTGGCGCGTCTGGACCCGCGATTCACGGCGATCGAGGCTCGGCTGGGAGGAATCGACGCCGAGGTGGAAGACGTCGCGTCCGAGGTCAGAAGCCTCCTCGATGCCGTCGATCACGACGCGGCCGCCGTCGCGGGGCTCGAGGAGCGCCTGTCGGTCATCTACGCCCTCGAGCGGCGCTACGGGGACGACGAGGCCGCGGTGATCGCCCACGGCGAGCGACTCGCCGTGGAATCGGAGCGGCTGCGGGGCCACGAGGCCGAGCGCGCCGCGCGTGAAGCCGAGGATGCGGCCCTGCTGGCCCAGGTCGCCAAAGCGGCGGCGGAGCTCGGCGAGCTGCGACGAACGGCTGCCGATCGACTGTCGACCGGCGTGGACGAGGTTCTCCGGGACCTCGGCTTTCCGCCGGGCGCGTTCGAGGTCGCCGTGGGACGGCGCCCGGCGCTGCCGGACGAGCCGGCGATCGAGCTCGATGGGGATGCGGTCGCCTTCGACGCGTCCGGCGCCGACGAGGTCGTTTTCCGGTTCGCTCCGAACCCCGGCGAGCCGGCCCGGCCGCTCTCGAGGATCGCCTCCGGCGGGGAGCTGTCCCGGGTCGCCCTCGCGGTCAAGCAGGTCCTTGCCGCCGCCGATTCCACCCCGACGCTCGTCTTCGATGAGGTCGACACGGGGATCGGCGGCCGGTCCGCCGATCCGCTCGGGCGAAGCCTGTGGACGCTTGCCCGATCCCACCAGGTCCTCGTCGTCACCCACCTGCCCGGGATCGCCGCCCACGCCGATGCCCATTTCCGGATCGTGAAGCGCGAGCGCGACGGGCGCACGGTCACCGAGGTCGGCCGGCTCGACCGGGAAGGTCGGATCGTCGAGCTCGCGGCGATGCTCGGCGGGTCCGGCGCGGGCGGGCCGGGCACGGCGGCGCTCGCCTCGGCGCGGGAACTGCTCGACGCGGCCGAGGCCTGGCGCGGACGCCCGGCCGGCGACGGCTGAGCGCGGTGGGCACGAGCCGGCGCCGTGGGCGCTGACCTCGACCGCGCGATCGAGGACTACCTGACGTTTCTGCGTGTCGAGCGTGGGCTCGCGCCGGCGACGCTGCGGGCCTACCGGGCGGACCTCGAGGATTTCTCAGCCGCTCGCAGCACCGCACGCGACTGGGCCCGCGGCCCCGATGCGGCGGTCCGCTATCTCGCGGCCCGCACGAAACGGGGCCGGCCGGGGGACCCCGGGCTCGCCCCGACGAGCCTGCGCCGCCGGGCGGCGGCGATCCGCGGTTTCTACAAGTTCGCCTTCGGGGACGGCCTCATCCCGCTCGACGTCGCCGCCCATCTCGATCTGCCGCGGATGCCGCGCTACCTCCCCGAGACGCTCTCGATCGAGGAGGTGGAGCGCCTCCTCGAGGCGGCAGGCGCCGAGGATGATCCGGATCCGGCCCGGCTCCGCGACCGGGCACTCCTGGAGCTGCTGTATGCCGCGGGGCTCCGGATCTCGGAGGCCCTCGGGCTGGACCGCGAGGACCTGTCGCTCGAGGCGGCGTTCGTCCGGGTCATCGGCAAGGGGGACAAGGAGCGGCTCGTGCCCGTCGGCGACGTGGCGCTCGGCATCCTGGCGCGCTGGATCTCCGGTCCACGAAACGCGCTCCTCGCCGTCGGCCACGTGCAGCCGCTCCGTGGCGGCCCGCTCTTCCTCGGCGAGCGCGGCCGCCGCCTGGCGCGCCAGCAGGCGTGGGCCGCGGTGAAACGGGCGGCGGCCGCCGCGGGCCTCGCGGACCGGGTCAGCCCGCACACCCTGCGCCATTCGTTCGCGACCCATCTCCTGGAGGGCGGCGCGGACCTGCGGATCGTCCAGGAGTTGCTCGGGCATGCGAGTATCAGCACGACGCAGCTCTATACCCACCTGACCGGGGAGCGTATCCGCGAGGTCTACGCCCGCGCCCACCCACGAGCCTGAGGAGGAGGACCGACCGTGCCGCGCTATGCCGACACCCTGCTCTCGGACGGGGAGCGCATCACCCTGCGAACCCGCCAGCACTGGCTCGCCACGATTGTCGACGGGCGCGTCCCGTGGGCCATCTTCCTGGCCGCGCTCGTGCTCGTCGCGATCACCGTCGGCATGGACCCGGGCGGCATTCGCGACCTCCTCGGCTACGGGATCGCGATCGTGCTGGTCGTTTCGCTCGCCTGGCTCGGCAAGCACTACTGGAGCTGGTACGCGCAGGACTACATCGTCACGAACCGGCGGGTGCTGAAGGTGGAGGGGATCCTCAACAAGCGGTCGGCGGACAGCTCCCTCGAGAAGATCAACGACGCCGTCCTCGTGCAGAACCTGTTCGGCCGGATCTTCGGCTACGGAGACCTGGACATCCTGACCGCCGCGGACGTCGCCATCGACAAGTTCCGCATGCTCGACAACGCGCCCGGGTTCAAGAAGGCGATGCTGGACGAGAAGCATTCCCTCGAGACCGAGTTCGCCCACCAGCCGGGCCCGCCGCTCCGGGCGCCGGGGACCGGCGGTGCGCCGCCCCGGCCGATGACCGCGGACGAGGTCACCCGCGCGCTCGGCGACCTGGCGACGCTCCGCGATCGCGGCGCCCTCAGCGTCGACGAGTACGAGGCCAAGAAGCGGGACCTGCTGGCCCGACTCTAGGGCCTGAGGCGACCCGTGGCCGGGCGGCCGAACGGGGCGCCGCGCTCCCGCCCCGGCCGACGCCTCCGGACTTCGCGAGGTGCCCACGCAACCGCGTGCGCGGCTGATCGGGGAGCGAGCCGGTAGCATGGCGCGACGTCCGGGCGCACACGCCGGGTCGAACACGAGGTTTCAGCGTTGCCGTTCTTCGATTCGCCAGAGCAGGCGATTGCCGCCCTCACCGTGCTCGCGGTGCTCCTGCTCGTCGCGTTCCCGATCCACGAGTTCTCGCATGCCCTCGCGGCGTACCGCCTCGGCGACAGCACGGCGCGGCTGTTCGGCCGCCTGACGCTCAACCCGTTGGCCCACTTCGACCCCGCCGGCGGCCTGATCCTCGCCCTCTCCGTCATCCTGTCCGGCGGGACCTTCGGGTTCGGGTGGGCGAAGCCGACGCCCGTGAACCCGGCGAACCTCCGCGGCGGACGGCGGGGTGACGCCCTCGTCGCGCTGGCGGGGCCGGTCTCCAATCTCGCCTTGGCGATCGCCGCTGCGCTGCCGATCCGCTACCTGATCGCCACCGGGATCGAGCCGCCGACCATCGTGGTCCAGATCCTGATCTCGTTCTTCTCGATCAACCTCGCCCTGATGATCTTCAACCTCATCCCGATCCCGCCTCTCGACGGGTCGCACGTCCTGTACGCGTTGCTTGACCCACCGACGGCGTGGCGGGTTCGAGCGATCCTGAGCCAATACGGGACCCTCGTCCTGATGGTCGCGGTCTTCCTCCCGATCCTGCCCGGCGGCCAGACCCTCATCGGGCTCGTGTTCGACGTGATCGGCCGGCCGCTGGCCTCGATCCTCCTGGGCACGTGACCCCCGGATCGCGGTCCTGGTGGGCCGCCAAGGTTCGGCAGTTCGGCGCGCACATCCGCGCGCGGGTGGACCCGGGCGAGCGCGATGCACTCGGAGAGTGGGTCACCGCGGCCCAGCTCGCGCTGTTCGATTCGATGCACGTCGCCGATCGGCGCCACGGCCTCGACGTGCTGGCGACGCTCCGGTCCGACGGGATCGGGGACCCCGAGGTCCTTCTCGCGGGGCTTCTCCACGATGCGGCGAAGGGCCGGACCGGCGTCCTGCCGCGGATCGTCCACTCGCTCGGGCAGGCCTGGGGTGGGCGGGTCGTCAGGCTCGCCGAGGCGGTACCGGGAATGCGCCCCGGTCTGGACCGGTTGCGGACCCACGCCGAGGCGTCGGCACGGCTGGCGGCGGCCGCCGGCTGCTCGCAGCGCACCGTCGAGCTGATCCGTTGGCAGGAGGCGCCGCGCGACCCGGTCTTCGGGGAGCGCCTGCGCGTCGCCGACGAGGCCAATTGACGATGACCGAGCTCGCCATCCCGACCGCCCCGGGGGTCCGATTCGGGGCCGGGCGGCGGCCGGAGCAGGCCACGCAGGTCAGCCTCGAGACGTGGGACGGGCCGCTCGGCCTCCTGCTCTCGCTCATCGAGGCTCGCCGGCTGGACGTGCTGACGGTTCCGCTCGGGGCGCTGGCGGAGGCCTACCTCGATGCGCTTGCCGGCCTCGCGGACGACCGGATCGGCAACATCAGCTCGTTCGTCGCGGTCGCCAGCCAGCTGATCCTCATCAAGAGCCGGGCGATCCTGCCGCGGCAGCCGGCCCCGGGCGAGCCCGGGGCGCTCGTCGACGAGGGCCCGGACCCGGAGTCCGCGCTTCGGGCGCGGCTGCTCCTCTACCGCGCCTACCGCGACGCCGGCCTGGCGCTCCAGGCAACCGCGTCGACCCGGGTCGGCCTGTTCCGTCGTGAGCCGGGTGCAGCGCAGGCGGCGGCGATAGCCGGCGCGCGGGCGCCCGATGCACCACCGCTCCCCGTGGACCTGCTCGTCACCGCCCTGGACGGGCTCGTCGCCATCATCGTGCCGCCCGAGCTGCCCGCCGAGACGATCGCTCGTACGGTGACGCTGGCGCAGCGAGCCGAGATCATCCGCGACGCCCTCCGTGGCGTCCCCGCGATCGTGCTCCAGGAGCTCCTCAGCGGCGTCCGCGACCGGGTCGTCGTCGCCGTGACGTTCCTGGCGATGCTCGAGCTGGTGAAGCGGCGCGAGATCGTCGTCGAGCAGGCGGATCCCTTCGGGCCGATCGTCGCGCGCCGGACCACGCCGAAGGAACGGGCGGCCGGGAGCGGCGGGGGCGCCGACGATGCCCCGATCGACGAATCGCTGGCCTCGTTCCGATGACGCTCGAGCCGAACGTCGCGCCGGACGCAGCCGGCCGCGCCGCCGCCGCGGACACGGGCCCATCGGGTGCCGCGGGCGTCGGAGCTCCTGCGGCGATCGACCTGACGGAGGCGGTCCTGGAGGCGCTCCTGTTCGTGGCGGAGCGGCCGTTGTCGCGGCGCGAGATCGCCACCCTCGCGGGCGCCGACCGGGATGCCGTCGACGCCCGGCTGGGCGACCTGGAGGTGAGCCTGCGCATGCGAGGGATGCGCCTCGTCCTGTCGGGGGACCGCGTCGAGCTGGTCACCGCGCCGGAGGCCGGCGCTCTGATCGCCCGGTATCTCGGGACGGACGCGATCCGGCTCTCGCCCGCCTCACTCGAAACCCTCGCGATCGTCGCCTATCGCCAGCCGGTCACGAAATCGGCCGTCGAGCGGATCCGCGGCGTGGACTCCGAGTACAGCCTGCGCAGCCTGCTCCACCGGCGCCTCGTCACCGAGCTCGGCCGGGCAGACGCCCCGGGCCGGCCGATCCTCTACGGGACGGGCTTCGACTTCCTCGAGCGATTCGGCCTGACGTCGCTGGACGACCTTCCGCCGCTCGACGCCGACGTCGCGGCGCGGCTCGCCGAGGAAGGCGCGATGACGGCGACGACCGGTCGCGCCGGCGAGGGCGGCGTC
>DATIUS010000262.1:0-2296 GCA_035466655.1 Candidatus Sulfomarinibacteraceae bacterium | reverse complement strand
GAAGGGCAGGGCGCCGTGACCGCCGATCGTGATCGTCCGGCTCCGCGTCCCGCCCTCGGCGGCCGTCGCACCGATCGTCGTGGTGACGATTCGCCCCGGCCAGGTCTCATGGACCAACTCGACGGTCATCCGGTCACTCCTCGCTGCGAATGGAACTGGGGGTCGACGAGCCTGCGGGTGGCGACCTCGGCGAGCGCGGTGACGGCCTCGGCGTCGAGGTAGCCCTCGACCGATGCGTCGAACACGACCGATGCGCTTGGAGAGAAGTCGGCGTCGCCCGCCCAGAGGATGTAGGCGATCGGGACACGCGGCAGCGCCGGAAGCCGAACGCCGGCATCGCCGAGGGCGAGGCGCTCGCCGTCGAGGGCCTCTCCGGCCACCACGAGGGCCTCGGGGTTCGATCCGAACGCCCGGACCACGGGCCCGATGACCCGGCCTCGGAACGAGCCCATGTAGCCGGCGCCGCCGGGCAGCTGCTCGAACGAGATCCACTCGTCCTCCAGCTCCCGGCCCGTGGACTCGAGGAGGTAGAGCAGGAGCATGATGGCCAGCGAGATCTCGGCCGGAGCGCCGTCGGCATCGAGGACGATGCCGTCGGGATAGCCGATGACGTAGTCGCGCCCGACGCACCGAAGCCCGATCCGCCCGTCCTCGCGCCGGCGGGCACCGCTTCGCCGGACGAGCTCGTCGAGGCTGTGGTCGGCCAGCCGCGCGCGGAGCCGATCGAGGGCCGGCTGGTAGACGCTCACCGGCTCCTCGGACCCCTCGCCCCGCTCCGCGCTCTGCGGCGCGCTCATCGACCCACCCCCTGGAGCTCCACGGCGGAGAGCATCGATTCGACCGCCGCGACCGCGGGGGCGTCGTCGGGCAGCTCGAGGAGCGGGCGCCCCGCGAGCTCGAAGGCGGCGACGAGCGGGTCGTCCGGCACGAGGCCGACGAGCCGGAGCCCGCCCTCGGCGATCGCCGCCGCCACCGGCGGAGGCAGCTCGGCGACCCGGTTCACCACGAGGGCCGAGGCCCGGACCGTCAGCTTCAGCTCGCCGATGAGCGCCCGGATGCGGAGTGCCGTCCGGATCCCGACGAGCGTGGCGTCGCTGACCACGAGGAGGAGGTCCACGTCGCGCGTCGTCCGTCGGCTCAGGTGCTCCATGCCGGCCTCGTTGTCCACGACGACGGACCGGTAGGCGCCCATCAGCTTGTCCAGGTGGGAGCGCAGGAGGTGGTTGGAGGCGCAGTAGCACTCCGGTCCCTCGGGCCGGCCCATGGCGACGAGATCCACGCCCCGGCCCTCGGCGAGGCAGTCCTCGAGCTCGTACTCGAGGTAGGTCGACTTGGGGATGTTGCCGGGCACCTCGCGCATCCCGTGCGAGGCATCGATGACGTCCGAGATGGTCCGCGCCGGCCGGAGCCCGAGCGCCACGTCGAGGCTCGTGTTCGGGTCGGCATCCACCGCGAGCACGGGCACCCGGCCCGCCCGGCGGAGCGACCGGACGACGAGCCCGGCGACCGTCGTCTTCCCGGTGCCGCCCTTCCCCGCGAGTGCCACGACGTAGGACACGATCCCGGACCTCCTCAGTTGAACCGGAGCGCGGCGCAGGCGCGCGGGAAGCGCCCGCGATCCGTGTGGGGGAAGAACATCGCGGACACGTATTCCTCGTGGAACGCGGGGTCCACGCTCAGCTCGCGGTAGGTCATCTTCCGCGCGACCTCGACCGCCCGTCGCCGCACGGCCTTCGCCAGCAGGCCCATCTTGGCGCCGGCCACGGACCCATTGCCGATGAAGGTGACCCGCTCGAGCGGCACCTCGGGCAGGAGGCCGATCAGGATCGCCTTGCGGATGTCGAGGTAGGCGCCGAACCCGCCGGCCACGTAGATCCGCTCGATGTCGGACATGGCCAGGCCGAGCTCTCGGGTGAGCAGCGCGGCGCCGGCATAGACGGCCGCCTTGGCGCGCAGGAGGTTCTCGATGTCCGCGGAGGTGAGGGTGATGTCCCGGCCGGTCGCGGTCGCCCCGGCCGCAGCGACGAGCACCTCGGGCCCGTCCGACCCCTCGCGCACGATGGGCGCATCCACCCTGAGCTGACCGGCACGATCCATGTAGCCGGCGCGTAGCAGCTCGGCCAGCAGGTCCACCAGGCCGGAGCCGCAGATCCCACGCGGTCGAACCGAGCCGACCGTCTCGTAGGCCAGGGCGCCCGCCCGGGGGATCTGGACATGCTGGATGGCGCCTCCCGCCGCGCGCATGCCGGACGAGACGCCGCCGCCCTCGAACGCCGGGCCCGCGGAGCATGCGCAG
>DATIUS010000261.1:0-1810 GCA_035466655.1 Candidatus Sulfomarinibacteraceae bacterium | reverse complement strand
CGCAGTCGAAGCAACGGTCCGAATGGCTGGAGACAGGGCCCGGCTCGCCGGTTGCGACAACCCCGACCGGCGGAGCACACTTGTGACCAGTCCCAGCGCCCGACCCACACCGCCGTCGCGCCCCTAGTGACCGCCCGTCGGGGTTCCGGTTCGGCAGCGGTCGGCGCCGGCCGAGCCAACATCACCTGAACAGGAGCCCGCGTGATCCTCGATCCCAACGCCGTCCGCGATGCCGCGATGCTGATCGATGGGCGATGGACCGCGGCCGCGTCCGGCACGACCTTCGAGGCGACGAACCCCGCCACCGGCGCGGTGATCGGCCAGCTGCCCAAAGGCGGTCGCGAGGATGCCCGCCGGGCGATCGCGGCCGCCGCCGCCGCGGGACCCGCCTGGGCGGCCCGGTCGCCGTTCGATCGCGCCGCGACCCTGGAACGGGTCGCCCGGATCCTCGAGGCGCGGGCGGACGAGCTGGCGACGGCGCTGACCCTCGACCAGGGCAAGCCGCTCCAGGCCGAGGCGTACGGCGAGGTCGAGGAGCTGATCGTCTACTTCAGGATGGCCGCCGCGGACACGACCCGCATGGACGGGATCATGCCGCCGTCCGTCGACCCGCTGAAGCGCGTCCTCGTCTACCGGGTCCCGATCGGCGTCGTCGGTGTCATCACGCCGTGGAACTGGCCGTACACGATGCCCGCGGAGATCATCGCCCCAGCCCTCGGTGCGGGGAACACCGTGGTCTGGAATCCGGCCACCAACACGTCGCTGTGCGCGACCGTCCTCGCCTCGTGCATCGCCGACGCCGACCTCCCGCCGGGTGTCTTCAACCTCGTGACCGGGCCCGGGTCGGAGGTCGGCGACGAGATCGCGGGCCACCCGGAGGTCGCGGCTGTCGGGTTCATCGGCTCCACCGCAACGGGCCGGAAGATCGCGGAGCGGGCAATCGGCAAGGAGCTGCTCCTCGAAATGGGCGGCAACGGGCCGCTCGTGATCCTCGAGGACGCGGACCTGGACGCCGCCGCCACGGCGACGCTGACCGCCTGCTTCCTGAACGCCGGCCAGAGCTGCACGGCCGGCGAGTGGATCCTCGTCCACGACCGGGTGCACGACGCCTACCTGGAGCGCCTGACCGCCGCGCTGCGCCGCGAGACCCGGCTCGGCGACCCGTTCGACCCGCTGACCACGATGGGTCCGCTGAACAACGAGCGGACGGCGAGCAAGACCGAGCGCCACGTGGCGGGGGCCGTTGCCGGCGGTGCGACGCTCGTCGCCGGCGGCGCGCGGAGCCCCGAGCTCGGCAGCCCGCTCTTCTTCCAGCCGACCGTGCTGACCGGCGTCCGGGCGGCGATGGACATCGCCCGCGAGGAGACCTTTGGGCCGGTCGCCCCGATCACCCGGATCTCCGGCATCGACGAGGCGATCGCCCTGGTCAACGCCTCGAAGTTCGGCCTGCTCAACGCGATCTTCACCCGCGACCTGAAGGTCGGCCTCCGGTTCGCCGAATCCGTTCGAGCCGGATGGGTCAACATCAACGAGGGCACGAACTACTGGGAATCACACCTCCCGTTCGGGGGCCGTGCCGGCTCCCAGAGCGGACTCGGACGCGTGGGCGGCCGCTACCTGATCGAGCGCCTGACGGAGCTCAAGACCGTCGTCGTCAACCTCGCCTGAGCGTTTGAACCGCTGATCGCCTGATCGACCAGTCACCCGGCCGCGTCGGCCGGGCCGCATCGAAGCCGCCGGCGGCGCCGGGGCACTGGAGGACGAGAGCAACATGGGGACGCTGCCGCAGCGCGCGAAGGTCGTCGTCATC
>DATIUS010000260.1:0-4824 GCA_035466655.1 Candidatus Sulfomarinibacteraceae bacterium | reverse complement strand
GGGCGCTGGACGCGCCCTCGCCACCGTCGGGGATCGCGTCGTCGCGGCCGAGCTGGACTACGGCAGCGGGAGCGTGACCGTCCTCGGCTTCGATCCGACGACCCCTTGGCTGGCCGATTCGCAGGGCGTCGAATCGATGTGGCGCCGGTTCCTGCCGAACCGGACCGGCGGCGGGCCCACGATCAGCGCAGATGACAGCCAGATCGTGAACGCGGTCGGCCAGCTCGCGTCGCTGGCGCTCCCCCCGATCGGCGGACTGATCGCGATCCTGGGCGGCTACATCCTCCTCATCGGCCCGGTCAACTACCTCGTCCTCAAGCGCCTCGACCGGCGTGAACTGGCGTGGGTCACGATGCCGGTCCTGATCGCCGGGTTCGCCGTCGCCTCGTACGGGTTCGGCACGGCGCTGCGGGGCACGGAGCTGATCATCAACGAGGTCGCGATCGTGCGCGGCGCCCCGGGGGTCGCGGAGGGCGCCGCCCAGGTCTACCTCGGGATCTTCTCGCCCTCGCGGGCGACGTACCAGGTGGAGGTTCCCGGCGGCGCGCTGCTCGCCGCGCCGATCGCCGGCGATTTCACGACCGGCGGCGCCGCGGCCACCCTCGACGTGGTCCAGGGCGATCCCTCCCTGGTCCGGGACCTGGCGGTCGGCTTCAGCTCGCTCCGGACCATCCGCGCCGAATCGCCGACGACCGTGCCGCTCGTGGGGGCGACGCTCGCCCTCGACGACGGCATCCTCAGCGGGACCATCCGGAACGAGTCCGACCAGGCGCTGGAGCAGGTCGCCGTGATCCTCGGCGCCTCGGTGGCGATCGTCGGGGAGATCCCGGCCGGGACCGAGAAGGCGGTCACGCTCCGGCCGTCGGGCAACCCGTTCTTCCAGTCGCTGTCCGACCGGATCTTCGGCCAGGTCTACTTCGGCGATTCGTCGCAGATCACCGACGAGGGGCTCCGGATGCGCGTTCGGCACGCCATCGTGGACCAGCTCACGTTCGACCCGATGTGGGGCAACATCGGCACGCTTGACGCCTCCGGCCCGGTCATCCTCGCCTGGGGGCGGGAGGGGGTCCTCGACGTCAGCGTCAGCGGGCAGGCGGCCCGGCGCAATGCCAACGTCCTCTACTACTACCCGGTCGACCTGGCCATCCGAGGGCTGACGACCTTCTCGACGGACCTGGTCGCGTCCACCGTGGTGTCCACGGACGCGGCGTTCTTCAGCAAGGACCCATACTCGGTGAACATGGGCACGGGGACGGCGACGATTGCCTACCAGCCGATCTCCTTCGGCGGCACCCTCGCCGCGACCGAGCTCCAGCTCTCGCTCAACTTCGGCGGGAGTTCCTTCCCGAGCAGCAGCCCGACCTCGATCGAGGCGCTCGAGCAGTTCCCGGCGCGGTGCACGGATCTTGCGAACACCGAACCACCCGGCTGCCAGGCGCCGCGGTTCGACGGCCTCCCCGAGGTCGAGCTGTTCGACCGCGCCGGCGGGGGCGCCTGGGTTCGCCTGCCGCGCGTGACCCAGGGCTCGGCGTACCGGATCGAGGGTGCTGCTCGCTACGTCGACCCGGCGACCGGCCAGGTGCTCGTCCGGTTCGTGAACGACCAGCCGCAGGCCGGCGTGGGCTTCCAGTTCCAGATCGCGATCGGCGGGGTGATCTCGTGACCGCGATCGTCCGGGTCGACGGCCTCGTCAAGCGCTACAACGGGACGCTGGCCGTCGCGGGCGTGGACCTCGAGATCGCCGAGGGCGAGATCTTCGGCCTTGTCGGCCCCAATGGTGCCGGCAAGACGACGACGCTCCGGATCCTGGCCACGCTGCTCGAGGCGACGGCGGGCGACGCCGAGATCGCCGGCTGGTCCGTCCGCCGGCACCCGAACGATGTCCGGCGAGCCATCGGGTTCATGCCGGACGTGTTCGGCGTCTACGACGACATGCGCGTCTGGGAGTACCTCGACTTCTTCGCCCGCTGCTATGGGCTGGCGGCCGGGGCGCGCAAGCGGATCATCGGCGACCTGCTGGAGCTCGTGGACCTGGCCGACAAGCGCACGTCGTACGTCCAGGGCCTGTCGCGCGGCATGCAGCAGCGGCTGTGCCTGGCCCACGCGCTCGTCAACGACCCGCAGGTCCTCCTCCTCGACGAGCCAGCCTCCGGCCTGGACCCCCGGGCCCGCGTCGAGCTGCGTGAGCTCCTCCGCGAGCTCCGGTCGCTGGGCAAGACGATCCTGATCAGCAGCCACATCCTCCCGGAGCTCGAGGAGCTGTGCACCAGCGTGGCGATCATCGATCGCGGGCGCGTCCTGGACTCGGGGCGGATCGCCGACATCGAGGCGCGGCTGCGCGTCGGTGCGGTCCTCCGTGCCCGGGTTCTCGCCGAGGGTGAGCTCCTCGACGCGGCCCGTGCCTGGTTCGCGGGCCAGCCGGACGTGGCCTCGTCCGCGATCCTGCCGGACGGGACGATCGAGCTCGGGTTCCGCGGCGACGAGGCCGGGACGGCCGCACTGTTGCGGGCCGCGATCGCTGCCGATGTCGCGATTTCGAGCTTCTCGCGCGCCGCGAGCGACCTCGAGGAGCTCTTCCTCCAGGTCACCGGCCTGGATGAGCCGCCGGCGACGACGACGGCGGCGACCGAAGCCGACCCGACCGGGACGGTGCCGGCATGACCGGCGCGACGACGGGCCGCCGCCTGGCTCGGCGCCTCGGACGGCGATTCGCGCTGCCCGGGATCACGGCGATCGGCGTCAAGGAGCTGCGCGGCCGGATGCGCGGCAAGCGCGCCTTCGTCAGTGTCACGGTCTACGTTCTGCTGGTCGCCGGGTTCGCCTGGATGGTCGGCCAGATTCTCGAGAACAACGCGCGCAACCAGTTCGCGTTCGATCCGACCTACCAGGCGGCGAGCATCGGTCGGGGCATCTTCGTCGCCCTGATGCTCCTCCAGACGCTGATGATCAGCGTGCTCGCCCCGGCGTCGACGGCCGGCACGATCAGTGGCGAACGCGAGCGGCAGACCCTCGACCTCCTGGCGGTCACGCCGATCTCGTCGGTCGCGATCGTCGTCGGGAAGCTTCTCAGCGCCTTGACCTGGGTGTTCGTGCTCATCCTTGCGTCGATCCCCGTGACCACCCTCGTGTTCGTCTACGGCGGCGTTGCGCCCGACGACGTGGTCCGGGGCTACATGGTGCTGTTCGTGACCGCGGTGGCGTTCGGCGCCCTCGGGATCTTCTTCTCGGCGCTGGTCCGGCGGAGCGGCGCAGCGACGGGCCTGACGTTCGTGGCGGTCCTCATCGCGACCGTCGGACTCACCTTCGGTTGGGTCTTCCTGCGCGCGACCACGAGCAACGTCTTCACGAGTCGGCCGCCCGAGGCGCTCCTCTACCTCAACCCCTTCGTCGCCCAGGCCGACGTCGCCTGCGGGACGGAGGGCAACACCGGCGGGTGGTGCTCGATCATCGACGAGGTGACGGGCTCGAACGCGATCATCAACCCGGCGGTCGAGCCGCTCATGCGCGACGGTGGCGTCATCGAGGGGCCCGCTCCGATGCCGGCGGTCGCCGGCGGCGTCGCCTTCGACGTGGCGCCGCCCGAGATCCTGACGGCCCAGCGGGATCGCTACTGGCCGCGCAGCGTCCTGGCCTTCCTGTTCCTCGCCGTCGCGTTCGCCGCGGCCGCGGTCCAGCTCGTGACGCCGACCCGGCGCTGGCGGCCGGCCCTACCGGGCGTCTTCCGCCGATCCGGGCCACAGCGGAGCGAGACATGACCCGCCTGCCCGATGTCCTCCGCCGCTCGTGGCTGCGGCGTCGCCGGGCCGGGTCCGCCGCGCCGTCCGAGCCGCCCGTCTTCCACGTGCCCCTGGACCCGTGGCTCGTGCTCGCCGGTCCGCTCGACCCGG
The DNA here is from genome assembly GCA_035466655.1 of Candidatus Sulfomarinibacteraceae bacterium. GTDB lineage: Bacteria > Chloroflexota > Limnocylindria > Limnocylindrales > CSP1-4 > UBA5189. Next base: position 937 of record DATIUS010000260.1, on the reverse strand, counting down.
AGCTCGACCGGATCCGGGTCGCCCTTCGCCCGCACCGGCGGCGGCTGTGGACCCGCCGGATCGTTCGCCGTGCCTGGATCGCCGCCGCGGCCGTCGCGGTCGCCGAGCTCGGCCTGTGGACCGCCGCGCGGTTCGTGCCGCTCGAGGCCGCTCCGGCAATCGGCGCCGCCATTCCGGTCCTCGGACTCGCGGCCCTCGCAGCGGCGGCGATTCGCGCTCGACCGACGGTCGGTGAGACGGCAATCGGGGTGGACCGTGAAGGCGGTCTCGGCGACCGGGTCGCCAGTGCGCTCGCGCTCGCCGTCGCCGTCCCCGCCGCTTCGGGCCCCGCCGGCGAGGATGAGCTGGCGGCCGTCGCCGCCGACGCCCCGCCCCCGGACCAGGCAACCGAGGAGCGCCGGTTCGTGCGAAGGCAGCGGCGCGATGCCCTCGGCTCGCTCCGGCTGCTCCCGCCCGACCTCTTCCGGCCGCGCTTCTCTCGACGCCCAGCGGCAATCGCGGTCATGGCGATGCTCGTGCTGGCGCCGGTCGTGCTCATGGCGAATCCGCAGGACGCCGTGATCGCCCAGGCACGGGCGATCCGGGAGGAAGCCAACGCGCAGGCGGTCAAGCTGGACCGTCTGGCGGACGACCTCGAATCGAGGGGCACGAACCCGGATGACCCGCGGACCCGGCTGGCCGACGAGCTCCGCGAGCTTGCTCGCCAGCTCCGCGAGAACCCCGGCGACCTGGATTCCAACCTCGCCCGGCTCGGCGCCGTCGAAGCGTCGCTCCGGTCCCAGCTCAACCCCGCCAACGAACAGCGAGCGGCTTCCCTCACCGCGCTCAGCCGCGGCCTGTCGAGGGCGGCGACGGGGAACGAGGGCGCCAACCCGGACGGTGACCCTGAACAGGCGGCCGAGGATCTGGACCAGGTGGGCGACGAGCTCGACGGGAT
>DATIUS010000259.1:0-3219 GCA_035466655.1 Candidatus Sulfomarinibacteraceae bacterium | reverse complement strand
GTCGGAGGGCCGGGCGATCATCGCGCTCCCGGCATCGGCGGCCGGCGGCACGATGTCCCGGATCGTCTCGACGATCAAGGAGGGCGCCGGCGTCGTGACCACCCGGGCACATGCCCGGACGATCGTCACCGAGTGGGGCGTCGCCGAGATCTGGGGGCGCTCGCTCCGGGAACGGGCGGAGGCGCTGATCGGGATCGCGGATCCCAACTTCCGAGATGGCCTTCGCTCCGAGGCCAGGCGCCTGAAGCTGATCTGACGACGGGCCGCGACCACGGGCGGCCGCGGGCGATGGGGCGTGGGGCGCCACCACCGGGCGGCCGCGGGCGACGGGGCGCGACCGCCAGCCTTGCCGGCCGGGAATCAAAAGGGTGGATACCGGGCGTCCCCTCCGGTATCCACCGCGCCCGCATCTTCAGCCCGGTGGGGGGCCACGGGTAGGGCCGAAGGTCCCGGATTCGACGGGACCCCATGAACCGGAGGCCGGTTCCGGGAGGCCGCCTGTCCGGAGGGGATCGGGACCGATGGCGCTGACTGACCGGGTGGTCCTGACTCGTAGTATTGCCACCGGAGGTCTCCATCGATGTCTGACGCCGATCGCGAGAGCCCAGCCGCCACCGCCGCCGCCCAGGCGGAAGGGCCCACGGCGATCCCCCTCATCGACGGCCTGCCGGCCGGACCCCGCGAGCGACTGGTCGCGCTGATGGGCCGGCTGGAGCTCGGTCCCGGCGTGACCTTCATGCACGAGGGTGAGGACACCCAGTCGCTGACGATCATCGTGCGCGGGCGGGTCGCCCTGCGGCTGCGCGTTCCCGAGCGCGGGGCGGTCACGATCCTGACGCTCGACCACGGCGACCTCGTCGGCTGGTCTGCCGTCGTCCCCCCGTTCCGGGCGACGACGAGCGCCACGACCCTCGAGCCGACCGAGCTGGCGACCTTCGACGCAGCAGCGCTGCGGGCGCTGCTCGCCTCGGATACCGAGCTCGCGGCGGCGTTCCTGCCGCCGGTTCTCCAGACGGTCGCGGCCAGGGTGGCCGCGACGCGGGACCAGTTGCTCGACCTCTTCCGCGGCGCCGGCATGGACCCCTGGTGACCACGCAGCGGGCGGAGCCCGGTTCCATGCCGGCGCGCTTCCTCCCGCGAGAGCGGCTGGACGATCTGCTCGCCGCACTTGGCACAGGGGGCCGCCGCGTGGTGGGCCCTGCCGTTTCCGACGGCGCGATCATCTTCATGGATCTCCAGGGCGCCGCCGACCTGCCGGCCGGCTGGACGCTCCGATCCGTGCCCGGCCGCGTTCGACTGGAACGCCTCCCCGACGGGCCGGCCGCCGCCCGGACCTTCCACTACCCGGTCTCCGGCGAGGGGATCAAGCGGTTCACGTTCCCAGGCCGGGTGGACGCCCTGTCCACGGAGACGGCCGATGACGGGACGGTGCGAGTTCGCGTGGAGGCACCCGCCGAGCCAGTCCCGCTCGCGGTCGTCGGAGCGCGCGCCTGCGACCTGGCTGCCCTCGCGGTGCACGATCGTGTCCTGGCCGGCGGTCCGGCCGTCGACCCGGACTACGCGGCGCGCCGGCGGGATCTCCTCGTCGTCGCGATCGAGTGTGCCGTGGCCGCGAGCACCTGCTTCTGCAGCTCCATGGGGACCGGCCCCGAGGTGACGACGGGTGCCGACCTGGTTCTCGGCGAGCTCGACGACGGGTTCGTCGTCCGGGCCTCGACCGGGGCCGGCGAGCGCGTCATCGCGCCCCTGGGTCTCGCCGCCGCCGATCCCCTGCATGCCGGGCAGGCCGCAGCCGAGCTCGCCGCGACGCGCGCATCCATCGGAACCGGCGCGGTGCCGGCGGAGGCTCGGGAGGTCCTCCTTGCGAACCTGGAGCACCCGCGCTGGGACGCGGTCGCCGAGCGCTGCATCGCCTGTGCGAACTGCACGCTGGCCTGCCCGACCTGCTTCTGCACGGGCGTCACCGTCGAATCCGGGTTCGACGGCCGCGCCTCCGGTGCCGTGCGACGCTGGGATTCGTGCTTCACGGAGGGGTTTGCCCAGGTGGCGGGTGGCAGCTTCCGGCCGCGTCACCGCGACCGGTACCGCCAGTGGCTCACCCACAAGTTCGCCACGTGGTGGGACCAGTTCGGGACGTCCGGCTGCATCGGCTGCGGCCGATGCATCGCGTGGTGTCCGGTCGGCATCGACATCCGGGACGAGCTCCACGCGATCGCGGGCACCCTCCCCGGGCCGGCTGATTCCCGGATCTCGCCGCCCGCACCCGCGTCACGCTCGGGTCTCATGCCGGACCGTGCGCGCCACCCCCTGCCGCAGGTCTCGCCGGACGCGCTGGAGTTCACGCCCGCCAGCGTGGTCTCGTTCCGCCCGGAGACGGCGGACACGACGACGCTCCGCCTCACGACGACGGACCCCGGGATCCTGGCGGGGCGGCCCGGCCAGTTCCTCATGGTCGGGGTGCCCGCCTTCCCGATCCCGCCGATCTCGATCTCCCGATTCCACGCCGACGGCGTGGAGCTGACGATCCGCGCCGCCGGTGCCGCGACGAGCTTCCTCACGAAGCTCCGGGCCGGCTCGGGCCTCGCGCTTCGTGGGCCCCTCGGGCGCGGTTGGCCGATCGAGGACGCGGCCGGCCGTGACGTCGTCATCGTCGCCGGCGGCATCGGCCTCGCGCCGCTTCGCCCGGTCATCGACGCCGTGATCCGCGACCGCGACCGGTATGCCGACATCCGGCTCTACCTGGGCGCCCGCACGCCGCGCGACCGGCTCTTCGTCGAGGAGATCGACGCCCTCGCCGCCCGCGAGGACATCCTGGTCCGGGTCACGGTGGACCGTGCCGGGCCGGAGTGGCTCGGCCGCGTCGGGATCGTGACCCAGCTGTTCAAGACCGTACAGGGAACCGGCGCCGACGCGACCGCCTTCATCTGTGGGCCGGAGCGGATGATGACGGCGACGGCGGACGTGCTGGGCGATCTGGGCGTGCCGCGAGAACACACCTGGGTGACGCTCGAGCGACACATGGAGTGCGGCGTGGGGCTGTGCGGCCACTGCCAGCTCGGCTCGCATTTCGTCTGCCGGGATGGCCCGGTCTTCAGCATCGCCGAGCTCGGTGAGGATCTCCGGCTGGAGGGCCGGTGATGGACGCCGCCGCCCGCAACGCCGCCTCGGCCCCTCCGGTTCCCGGGGTCTCCATGCATCTCGCCGCCCCGAGCCGGGCCG
>DATIUS010000258.1:0-13334 GCA_035466655.1 Candidatus Sulfomarinibacteraceae bacterium | reverse complement strand
GACAGCACGATCAGCAGCCGGAACGGGTCGCCACCGGCGACCTTGACCGACCGGATCGCCAGCCACTGGAAGAAGCCCGTCCGCCGAAGGATCCCGGCGAGGATCATCATCCCGGCGAGCAGGAAGATGACGTTGAAGTCGATCGCGTCGAAGGCCGCCTCCTGGTCGATGACCCGGAGGAGGACCATGAGCAGGCCGCCGAGGAGCGCCGCGAGGGTCTTGTTGACGCGGTCGGAGGCGATGGCCGCGTAGGTCGCGACGAAGACCAGCCCGGCGATCGTGACGTCCACGGCGCTCAGGCTCCCGGTTCGGCGGCGCTGCCCCCAGCGCCCTGGGGGCCGGCCACGTCGGCGGCGGCCTCGGCAAGCGCTCGAACGTAGACGATCGCGAGCTCCAGGAGGTCGAGGTAGCCGGTCGGGCGCCCGGCCTCGTCCACGATGTAGAGGCCGCCAAGCCGGCGCCGGTGCATCTCGCGGAACGCGGCCCCGATCGTCGCGGACGGGACGGTGGTCGCCGGCGGCAGCATGACGTCCGAGGCGATCCGATCCTCCACGCTATGGCTGAACCGGACCGCGGACGCCTCGTCCTCGACGTCCACGAGGAGCGACTCGGGGACGACCCGCGCCACGATGCTCTCCGCCACGCGGGTCACGGGGATCACGCCGACGATCCGGCCGGCGGGGTCGACGACGCCGATCACGCGCGTCGCCGGCTGGCGTCCCGCGCTCCGGACGACGTCGAGGAGGTCGGCGTCCCGGGCAACCAGCAGGGGCTCGATCCCCAGAAGCGCCTGGCAGGCCTCGACCGTCGTGTCCCTGGCGAGTCGCAGCCGGCCGGTCACCTCGTCCGCTCGTCGCCGGCCGCCACCACCGGTGACCCGAGGGCTGCCGCCCTCGCGTCCGTCGACTGCAGGAGACCGCCGCTCGGGTCCATGGCGGGAGGATACCCGGCGGGCGCACCCGGGGCGAGGGCTCTGCTCGCTCCGTGGCCGGTCCAAGGTCGGCGGCCGCGGCAGATCGACTAGGCGGGCGGCGTCACCACTCCGCTCTTCCCTGGCGGATGTTGATGCTCTGGAGGATCCCGAGCCCGATGGCGATGCTGATCAGCGAGGCACCACCGTGGGTGATGAACGGCAACGGGATCCCGGTGATCGGCATGATCCCGATGACCATCCCGACGTTCACGAACAGCTGGAACAGGAGCATCGAGGCGAGCCCCGCCGCGAACAGGGCGCCGAACGGGTCCTTCGATCGCCAGCCGGCGACGAGGATGCGCCAGAGGAGCGCCACGAACAGGGCGATCACCACGATCCCCCCGACGAATCCGAGCTCCTCGGCGAGGATCGCGAACACGAAGTCAGTCGTCTGGACGGGCAGGAAGTCGAGCTGGTTCTGGGTGCTGTTCGTCAGCCCCTTTCCGAGCCAGCCGCCTGACCCGACGGCGATCTGCGATTGGAACAACTGGTAGCCGGCACCCTGGACGTCGGCCAGCGGGTCGAGGAACGAGGTCAGCCGTTCCTTCTGGTAGTCCCGGAGCACGTACGTCCAGATGAACGGGAATGCGGCCAGCACGGCCAGCGCCATCGCGCTCAGCCAGCGCAGGCTCGCGCCGCCCATGAACAGCATGCCGACGAGGATCGCCCCGAAGACGAGCGACGTACCGAGGTCGGGCTGGGCCATGACGAGGAGCCATGGAGGCGCGGCGAGGACGCAGGCCCCGAGGATCGACGCGATGGAATCGAGGCGCCCCCGCCGGGCGGCGAGGTAGTTCGCCAGGATCACGATCATCAGGATCTTGGCCAGCTCGCTGAACTGGAACTGGAGTCCGAGGATGCTCACCCACCGGGCGGCACCGCCAACGCCGGTGCCGATCGCGAGGGTGAGGAGCAGGAGCCCGATCTGGACCGCGTAGAGCGGCCAGGAGAGCGTTCGGAGCCAGTGGTAGTCGAACGCCGACGCGATCACGAAGGCGAGCAGCGCGAATCCGGTCCACACGAGCCCCCGGAGCAACACCGATCCCGGGACCAGCGGGCCGTCCCCGCTGGCAACCGCATTGCTGTAGGCCATGGCGAGGCCGAAGCAGGTGAGCAGCACGGCGTACGTCACGAGCTGAAGGTCGAAGGCACGCCAGATCGCCCCGACGGATCGACCGGTCCAGTCGGTGACCCGCGCCTCCCTTGCGTTCATGAGACCCATCGCTCGGCTCAGTTCGACTGGTAGAAGTTGCCGCGTTCGAGCAGGTCGAAGTTCCGGTAGTCCCGCTCGATCCCGTAGTGAAGCTGGAGGTAGTACTTGACGATCTCCGTCGCCACGTTTCCGAGTGTCCTCGAGTCGTACGCGAAGGCGACGACAGCGAGCTCCGAGTCCGTGCCCGAGGCCGCCTTCAGGCCGGTCGGGTCGCCCGCGGCGACGGCCGATTCCCTGGGGACGAACGCGACGAACCACGAGTGGAACGGCAGGCGGCCCTCGGCGTCCCGCGTCCCGAACTCCGCGGTGCCGGACTTGCCCGCGACGACGATCGGCAGGTCCACCAGGTTGTAGGTGTGGCGGACCAGGACGACGTTTCGAGCGGCCCGGCGCATCGTCTCGAGCACGTCCCCGTCGATATCCAGCTTCCGCAGGATCTCGGGCTCGAACGAGGTGACGACGTTCCCGTCAGGATCGAGCACCTCGCGAACGACACGCGGCCGGTAGAGCGTTCCGCCGTTGGCGAGTGCCGCGTAGGCATTGACCAACTGCAGCGGCGTGACGACGTCGTAGCCTTGGCCGATCCCCGCGTGGTAGAGCTCGCCGGGGTAGATCTCGGTACCGAGGGTCTCGAGCTTCCACTGCGTGGACGGCACCGTGCCGGCCACCTCACCGGGAAGATCGATCCCGCTCCGCTGCCCGAACCCGAACTGGTTGGCCCAGTAGGCGAGTCGATCGATCCCGAGCATGCCGGCCACCTGGAAGAAGAAGGTGTCGCTCGAGTGGGCGAAACCGCACATGATGTCGCAGTCTCCCCAGCCGCGGCGGTTCCATTCGTAGAACTTCGTGGTCCCGAGCGTCAGGTAGGGCTGGGTCTCCAGCTTCATCTTCGGGGAGATCTTGCCGTCAGCGAGGCCGCCTGCGCCGGTCACGAGCTTGTACGTCGATCCCGGCGGGTAGTGGGCACTGATCGCGTGGTTCAGGAGCGGCTTGTCCGGGTTGCTGACGAGCGCCTGGTAGTCGGCGTTGTCGATCCCGCGCGCGAACAGGTTGTCGTCGTATGTGGGCAGGCTCACGAGCGCGAGGATCTCGCCGGTCTGCGGGTTCATGACGATGACCACGCCACGCTTGAGATCGGCCTCCGACATGCCCCAGCGGAGGGCCTGCTCGGCCCAGCGCTGCTCCTGGACGTCGATCGTCAGTTCCAGTGAGTTCCCGGCGACGGGCGGCGCATCGACCTGGAGCACCTGGAGCCTGCGCCCCGCCGCGTTCCGCTCGACCGTCTCGAGACCGTACGTGCCGCGCAGCGTGCTCTCGTACCGGGCCTCAACGCCGTCCAGCCCGATGAGGTCATCCGGCAGGTATCCGCTCGGCTTCATCTCGAGGAGCTGCTGTTCGTTGATCGGGCCCGTGTAGCCGATGACCTGCGAGAGCAGGGGGCCGGTGGCGTACTCGCGCCTCGACTCGACGACGACCTCGACTCCCGGCAGGTCCAGACGTGATTCAGAGATGAAGTTGGCGACGTCCGGGGCGACATCGGCGGCGATTCGCACGAGGTCGAACCGGGAACCGGGGTTCGAATCGATGGCGACGTTGATGTCCGCCGGCTGGAGCCCGAGGAGCGCCGAGAGCCGGGCGACGACATCGGCTCGTCGGCTCTCCGGCAGGTCCGCCGGCCGGACCTTGACCGAGTAGGCGGGAACGTTGCTGACGAGGGGCACGCCGTTCCGGTCGTAGATGACGCCGCGCGTCGCCGGGATTGCCTGCTGGGTGCTCCGATTCGTGTCGGCGAGCGTCGCGTACCGGCCGCCGCTCGCGACCTGCAGCGCGAACAGGCGAACGAGCAGGACGGTGGCGGCCAGGACGATCACGAGCCCGAATGCGATGAACCGGATCGGCGAGCGTTCGTCGGTCGAGCGGCGGGCGACGGGGGCGGCTGTGTCCGTGCTCACCAGTCGACTCGCTCCTCGAGGCTGCGCCGGTCCCGCACGGACACGATCAGCGGACCGAACAGGACGCCGAGCATCGCATCGAACACGGCGCCCGGCATGAACGTCGCAAGCGGATCGGTCACGACGACCGGCGGTCGGATGGCGGCAAGGAGTCCGAGGAGGATCATCGAGTTCACGAGGCTCAGGATCGGGATGGCGATGATGGGAGCGAGCGGCCGGATCCGGACGAACGAGCGGCCGATGAGGCTGGCCCCGCCGACCGAGACGAGGAGCGCGAAGGACGAGGTGCCCAGCGGCCGGGCGGCGAGGCTGTCGAGCACCACGCCGCCGACGAAGGCCCAGGCAAGCCCGCTCTCGAAGCCGTTGGCGATCGTCCAGATCACCCCGAACACCAGGACCGGATGCGGGTGTGCCCCCTCGACGCCGAGGTACGGCACGAGGCTGAGCTCAACGAGGGCGGCAGCCGTCGCTCCGACCGCGGCGAGTAGATGGCGCATGTGAGCGGCGGTGATCCTCGGGTGCCGGCCTGGTGGCGAAACGGGATCGAGGCACCCCGGCGACGGACGGCCCGGCCGCGTCCGCCGCGAAGTATCCCACGGGTTCCGAGGGTGGGCAATGCGGCCGATCGGCTCGTGCCGGCTCCCGGCTGGGTCCGGCGTCCCGACCCCTCCGCGCGCGGCCGCCCTGTTTCACGTGAAACACCTCGCCGCCCTCGCCTTGAGCGCGGAGCCGGATAACCGGCGGTGCAGCGGCATATGCGAGGCTTGGGAGGGCACCCGAGCACCCGCAGTGACCCTGCCGGGGTGCCGGCGACAAGATGTCGGGGAACGGCCGCGGAGGGCTGCAATGGTAGAATTCGGTCCCGTGAATCACCCTCCGTCGGGGACCTAGGTGGGCCGCACCATCGCCTGTGCAAACCAGAAGGGCGGCGTCGGCAAGACCACCACGGTCGTCAACCTGTGCAGCTATCTCGCCTTGGCGGGCGACCGCGTCCTGATCATCGACCTCGACCCGCAGGGCAACGCGACCAGCGGCCTCGGCATCGATCGATCGGCGGTCGCCTCCGTCTACGACGCGGTCGTGGACGCACAGGCCCTCGAAACCCTCATTCAGGCCACCGCGGTGCCCGGGCTCGACCTCGTGCCCAGCTCGATCGCGCTGGCGGCTGCCGAGATCGAGCTGGCTCCCCTCGAGCAGCGCGAGCGCCGCCTCGGCCGTCTCCTCGCCCCGATCGTGGATCGCTATGACCACATCTTCATCGACTGCCCGCCGTCGCTCGGCCTGCTCACGGTCAATGCACTGACGGCTGCGGACGGCACGCTCATCCCGGTCCAGTGCGAGTACTACGCCCTGGAAGGCGTGTCGCAGCTCCTCGAGACGATCGCCCTCGTCCGCGACCACCTGAACCCGAACCTCGCCATCGATGGAGCCGTCCTCACGATGTTCGACGGCCGGACGAACCTGTCCGCCCAGGTCGCCGCCGAGGTCCGGGCCCACCTGGCCGATCGCGTCTTCGAGACGGTGATCCCGAGGAGCGTGCGCCTGTCCGAGGCGCCCAGCCACGGCCAGCCGATCCACGTCTACGCCCCGAACTCGCCGGGCGCCGTGGCCTACCGTGCACTCGCCGGCGAGTTCCGCAGCCTTGCGGCCCGTGGGCAGTTCGCGGCGCCGAGCGGCGCCGGGGCGCTGGTCGCATGATCGGCGGCCGCCCCGAACGCCCGCTCGGCCTCGGCCGCGGGCTGGCCGCTCTCATCCCGCAACGCACGCCGCAGCCCGGCGGCTCGATCGAGATCTCGCTCGACCGGATCCGGGAGAACCCGCGTCAGCCCCGCGTGCGGATGGACCCGGACGCCCTGGAGACGCTCGCCGCGAGCGTCCGCGAGCACGGAATCATCCAGCCGGTCCTGGTCACGGAGACGCTCGACGGGTACCAGCTCGTCGCCGGCGAGCGGCGCGTCCGCGCAGCACGCCTGGCCGGGCTGGAGCGGATCCCGGCCGTCGTGCGGCAGCTCGCGGACCAAGAACAGCTCGAGCTGGCGCTCGTGGAGAACCTCCAGCGCGAAGACCTGGACCCGCTCGAAGCCGCCGGGGCTTATCGACAGCTGATCGACGAATTCGAGTTCACCCAGGAGCAGCTCGCCGAGCGCGTCGGGCGAGCGCGCTCGACGGTCGCGAATACCCTTCGGCTGCTCGACCTGCATCCGGCCGTCCAGGCCGCGATCGCGGCAGGGACGATCTCGGAAGGGCACGGCCGGGCGGTCGGCGGGCTCCCCTTCGAGCTCCAGGAGCGCGTCGCCACCACGATCGCCGAGCGGGACCTCTCCGTCCGGCAGACAGAGGAGCTCGTCCGGCGACTGCGTGAGCCGCGGCCGGCTCCGGCTCGGCCCGCCGCACGCGCCTCGGATCCCGACCTGGAGCGGGTCGAGGAGGATCTCCGGCGCGCCCTGGGGACGAAGGTCCGGCTGGCTCGCTCGCGCCGGGGCGGACGCATCGTCATCGAGTACTACAGCGACGAAGAGCTCGTACGGCTGTACGAGCGACTGATCGGAGGGATTGCGTGACCGAGCCCAAGCGGGCGCCCGGCCCCGGCGACGGTTCGGAGCGGACGACCGGCCGCCGGAAGGCCTCGGCCGGTTCCGAGTACACCGCCGCGAGCATCCAGGTCCTCGAGGGCCTCGAAGCCGTGCGCCGGCGGCCCGGCATGTACATCGGATCGACCGACGTCCGCGGGCTCCATCACCTCGTCTGGGAGGTCGTTGACAACTCGATCGACGAGGCGATGGCCGGCCATGCCACGACGATCCGCGTCACGATCGCGACGGACGGCACTGTCGAGGTCGTCGACGACGGCCGCGGCGTCCCGGTCGGGAAGCACGCCACCGGCAAGGATGCCCTCGAGGTCGTGCACACCGTCCTGCATGCCGGCGGCAAGTTCGGCGGCGGCGGGTACAAGGTCTCGGGCGGCCTCCACGGCGTCGGGGTGAGTGTCGTCAACGCCCTGTCGGATCACCTCCGGGTCGAGTCGGCCCGCGACGGATCCATCTGGGCCCAGGAATACCGGCGCGGCAAGCCGACGACCCCCGTGACGAAGGTGGGTCCCCAGGGCTCCCGCCGCGGGACGCGGACGATTTTCCACGCCGACCCGGAGATGTTCGAGACGACCGAGTACTCGTTCGACGCGGTCTCGCAGCGCCTCCGCGAGTCCGCCTACCTGACCAAGGGCGTCTGGATCACGCTGATCGACGAGCGCAACGACCGGGAGCGATCGTTCTACTTCGAGGGCGGGCTCCAGTCGTTCGTGCGCCACCTGAACCGCAACAAGGAGGCCCTCCACGCCCGCCCGATCTACGTCGAGCGGCGCGAGGGATCCACGGCCGTCGAGGTGGCCCTCCAGTACAACGACAGCTACACGGAGAACGTCCTCGCCTTCGCCAACAACATCAACACCGTCGACGGCGGCACCCACGTCACCGGCTTCCGGGCGGCGCTCACGAGCTCGCTCAACGACTGGGCGAGGAAGGCCGGCGTGCTCAAGGACGCCGATGGGAACCTCTCCGGCGACGACGTCCGCGAAGGCCTCACGGCGGTCATCAGCGTCAAGCTCACCGATCCGCAGTTCGAGGGCCAGACGAAGGCCAAGCTCGGCAACGCGGAGGTCAAGGGCCAGGTCCAGACCGCGGTCACGGACAGCCTGACCCAGTACCTCGAGGAGAACCCGGGCGACGGGCGACGGATCATCGAGAAGTGCCTGACCGCGGCACGGGCGCGCGAAGCCGCGCGCAAGGCACGGGACCTCGTGATCCGGAAGGGGGCGCTCGACGGCCTCTCCCTCCCCGGCAAGCTCGCCGACTGCCAGGAGCGGGACCCGTCGAAGAGCGAGATCTTCATCGTCGAGGGTGATTCGGCCGGCGGTTCGGCGAAGCAGGGCCGCGACCGCCGCTTCCAGGCGATCCTGCCGCTCCGCGGCAAGGTCCTGAACGTGGAGAAGGCTCGCCTGGACAAGATCGTGGCCAGCGAGAACGTCCGGCCGCTGATCATCGCGCTGGGCGCCGGGATCGAGGGGATCGGCGACAGCTTCGATCTCGCGAAGCTCCGCTATCACCGGGTCATCATCATGACCGACGCCGATGTCGACGGCGCCCACATCAGGACGCTCCTCCTGACGCTCTTCTTCCGGCACATGCCCCAGATCATCGAGGCCGGCTTCCTCTACATCGCGCAGCCGCCGCTCTACCGCGTGTCCACCGGCAAGGTCACCAAGTACGCCCACTCCGAGCGGGAGCGCGACCGGATCGTCAAGGAGATGAACGTCAAGAACGTCTCGGTGCAACGGTTCAAGGGCCTCGGTGAGATGAACGCCGACCAGCTCTGGGAGACCACGATGAACCCGGAGACGCGGGTCCTCCTGCGCGCCGAGATCGACGACGCGGCCGAGGCCGACAGCATCTTCACGATGCTGATGGGTGAGAAGGTCGCGCCGCGCAAGGACTTCATCAAGAGCGAGGCCCGAAAGGTCCGCAACCTTGACATCTGAGGCACGACCGGCCACCCGGATCGACGGCCGGGGCTTCCAGCTCGAGCCGCACCGCTGCTTCGCCTGCGGCGAGCTCAACGAGCACGGTCTGCGGCTGGTGCTCCACGCGGACGAGACCGGCTGCCGGACGGAGCTCGCGCTCGATGCCCGATTCGAGGGCTGGGAGGGCGTCGCCCACGGCGGGATCCTGTGCACGATCCTCGACGAGGTGATGGCCTGGGCGGTGATCGGCCGCGACGTCTGGGGGGTCACGGCACGGATGACCGTCGATTTCCGGCGCCCCGTGCCCGTGGGCCGGCCGCTGCGGGCCGAGGGAACGGTCACCGAGCTCACCCGCCGGCTCATCCGCACCGAGGGACGGATCCTCGACGCCGCGACGGGTGATCTCCTCGCGAGCGGCGAGGGAACCTACGTGGCAGCGCCGCCGGAGCGCCTCGCCGAGCTCAAGGCTCGCTACCGGCTGCGGCCGGCGAACGATCGCGCGGGCTGGGGACTTGGTGATCCACCCGTCCAGGTGGACAGGTGATCGCCATCGTTCCGACAGCCGCACCGGTGGACGGGCCGGGCCGGGAGAGCCGCGCCACGGAACGCGCCCGCGCGTTCGTCGCCGAGCGGCTCGACCGGGCGGAATCGCTCGGCCGTCGAGTCGCCGCGAACGCCGGCGAGCCGGACGCGCTCGCGGCGGCCCTTCGCGCAGCATTCGTCGAGCTGGCCGACCCCGCGTACCAGGCCGGACAGCAGTTCGTCGCGCCCGGGATCGGGGCGACGCTCGGCGTGCGGAGCCCGCTGCTGGGGGCGCTGGCGCGTGGCTTCCGTGCCGGGACTCGCCGGGACTCGCCGGTGACCCTCCTGCTCGCAGCGGACCGCCTGCTCGGCGAAGCGGAGCTCGAGGCCCGCTGGTTCGCTTTCGGCATCCTCGAGCGGACACTTCCGCGCGAGCCGGAACGGACCTGGCAGCTGCTCCGGCGTGCCGGCAGGCAGGCAGGCGACTGGATCACGGTGGACTCGCTCGCCCACCCGTTCGGCGAGGGCATCCTCGCGGAGCCGTACCGCTGGGCCGAGCTCGAGCAGCTGGTCTACTCGCCCTCGCGCTGGGAGCGCCGCCTCGTCGGCTCCACCATCGCCACGATCCCGTTCACCAACCGGACGGCCGGCCGCCGGCCTGAGGTCGCGGCGAGGGGCCTCGCGCTGCTGGGCGCCCTCATCGGCGACGCGGAGCCGGATGTCCAGAAGGCGCTCTCGTGGGCCTATCGGTCCATGGCGCTCGTGGACCAGGGCGCCGCGACGACCGCGCTCGAGCAGGAGGCGGAGCGGGCGGCTCGGACGACAGACGGCCACCGCGCCTGGGTCGTCCGCGACGCACTGCCGAAGCTGGGGCAGGAGGCCGCCGACCGCCTTCGGGCGCGTCTCCATGGAATCCGGCGCAAGCCGGGGGCTCCATCGACGTCCGTTGCCGCCGAGACGGCCGCCCGCTTCAACGACCTCCCGACGGGCATCGTCATGCCCGAGCCACCGCTGACCTGATCGAAGGAGCCCCGGACCAGTGACGGACGACATCGGCGCCATCAAGGGCATCCGCATCGAGGACGAGATGCGCACCTCGTACCTCGACTACGCGATGAGCGTCATCGTGGCGCGCGCGCTGCCGGACGTCCGCGACGGCCTGAAGCCGGTCCATCGCCGGATCCTCTACACGATGGGTGAGATGGGGCTGTCGGCCACGAGCTCGTTCCGGAAGTGCGCCGCGATCGTCGGCGAGGTGATGGGCAAGTACCACCCGCACGGCGACGTCGCCCTGTACGACGCCCTCGTCCGGCTCGCCCAGGACTTCTCGATGCGCTACCCGCTCGTGGACGGGCAGGGCAACTTCGGATCGGTGGACGGCGACGCGGCCGCCGCGATGCGCTACACGGAGGCCCGCCTCACCGCGATCGCCGCCGAGATGCTCGCCGACATCGACAAGGAGACCGTCGACTACGAGGACAACTACGACGGGACCCAGAAGCAGCCGACCGTCCTGCCGGCGAAGCTCCCGAACCTGCTGATCAACGGCAGCTCGGGGATCGCGGTGGGCATGGCGACGAACATCCCGCCCCATCACCTCGGGGAGATCGTGGACGCCACGATCGCGCTCATCGACGACCCGGGGATCACGTCCGACGACCTGTGCCGGTACGTGACCGGTCCCGACTTTCCGACCGGCGGCACGATCTTCCGCTTCGAGCGGCAGCGCAACGCCATCACGGGTGAGTGGGAGACGGTGGACGCGATCCGCCAGATGTACGCCCACGGCCGAGGCCGAGTCGTGATGCGCGCCCAGGTCGCCTTCGAGGAGGTTCGCGGGGACCGGATGGCGATCATCGTCACCGAGCTCCCGTACCAGGTGAACAAGGCGACGCTGCTCGAGAAGATGGCCGAGCTCGTCAAGGACAAGAAGATCGACGGCATCGCCGACCTGCGCGACGAATCGGACCGCGACGGGATGCGCATCTACATCGAGATCAAGCGCGACGCCAACCCGCACAAGGTGCTCAACAACCTGTTCAAGCACACGCCGATGCAGATGGCGTTCAACATGAACATGCTCGCCCTCGTCGACGGGCAGCCGCAGACCCTCCCCCTCAAGTCGGTCCTCCAGCACCACGTCGACCATCGGCGGGAGATCGTCCGGCGGCGGACCGAGTTCGACCTCGGCAAGGCGCGCGATCGGGCCCACATCCTCGAGGGCCTCAAGAAGGCGCTCGACAACCTCGACGCGGTGATCAAGACGATCCGCGAATCGGCGGACACCGAGCAGGCCCGGACCAACCTCGAGGTCCGCTTCGAGCTCTCGGAGCGGCAGGCGCAGGCGATCCTCGACATGCGCCTGGCACGGCTGGCCGCCCTCGAGCAGAAGAAGATCGAGGACGAGTACCTCGCGGTGATCCAGCTCATCGCCGAGCTCGAGGACATCCTCGCCAACCCGGCCCGCGTGCTCCGGATCATCACCGAGGAGCTCGGCGAGCTGAAGAAGAAGTACGCGGGCGAGCGCAAGACGCGCGTCCAGGAGGACGCCTCGCGCGAGCTGACGGACGAGGACCTGATCGCCGACGAGGACGTCGTCATCACGATCAGCGGGCGCGGCTACATCAAGCGCCAGCCAGTGGCGACGTATCGCCGCCAGCATCGCGGCGGGAAGGGGATCATCGGCCACGTGACCCGCGAGGAGGACGCGGTCGAACACCTGCTCGTCGCGAACACCCATGACTGGGCGCTCTTCTTCACCAACCGGGGCCGGGTCTTCTCGGCCAAGGTCCACGCGATCCCGGATGCGTCCCGCCAGGCCAAGGGGATGCCGATCATCAACATGCCGGGCGTCCAGGTGGAGGCCGGCGAGGTCCCGATGGCGACGATCACGCTGCCCACCTTCGCGCCGGGAAGCTACCTCGTCCTCGCCACGACCAACGGGATCGTCAAGAAGTCGCCGCTCGAGCAGTTCGAGCGCGTCCGCTCGACGGGGATCCGGGCGATCACCCTGGACGAGAAGGACGAGCTGGCCTGGGTGGACGTCTCGTCGGGGACGGACGACATCATCATCGCCACCGCCCAGGGGATGCTCGCCCGGTTCGCCGAGAGCGAGGTCCGCCCGATGGGCCGCGACGCGGCCGGCGTGATCGGGATCCGGCTCCTTGCCAAGGCGGACGATCGGGTCGTCTCGATGAGCGTCGTCCAGCTCGGTGCGGACCTCCTCGTCCTGTCCGAGACCGGCTACGGCAAGCGGGTCCCGCTCGGCGAGTTCCGGCGCAAGCATCGCGGCGGGCAGGGTGTCCGCCTCATCGCCCTCGAGGGGCGCAAGACGGGCGTCGTCGCGGCCGTCCAGCAGGTCACGGAGCTCGACGAGGAGCTCGTCCTCATCTCCGCCCACGGCCAGGTCGTCAGGACGGAGCTGAACACGATCAACCGCTATTCGCCGGCGGCGCGCGGCGTGATCGTGATGCGCCTCAACGAGGGCGACCGGGTCGTCGGGATCGCGGCCTTCAGGCCGGGGTTGGCAGAAGGGCGCGACAGCGGCGACAATGACGATCCCGGAGCGGCCGGCGCGGGCGACCGCGACGGAAGCGCTCCGCGGCGCGACGCCTGAGCGGCGCGTCCCGGCCCGGCGAGCGGAAGGAGCCCTCCGTGTACGCGGACCAGTTCGAGATCTACAACGGCAACTCGAACCCGGACCTCGCCCGGAAGATCAGCCGCTACCTCGGCTCGGAGCCCGGCCGGCTCGAGGTCTTCCAGTTCGCCAACGAGAACATCTTCGTCAAGATCCTGGACAACGTCCGGGAGAAGGACGTGTTCATCGTCCAGCCGACCTGCCGGCCGGTGAACGACTCGATCATGGAACTCCTGATCATGATCGACGCCTTCAAGCGGGCGAGCGCCGGGCGGATCACGGCCGTCGTCCCGTACTACGCCTACGGCCGGTCGGACAAGAAGGACCAACCGCGGGTGCCGATCACGGCCCGCCTCGTGGCCGACATGATCACCGTCGCGGGCGCCGACCGGATGCTCACGATGGACCTCCACCAGGGCCAGATCCAGGGGTTCTTCAACATCCCCGTGGACGAGCTGACCGCGGTCCACATCCTGTCGAACTACTTCAAGCACAAGCACCTCGAGGATCTCGTGGTCGTG
>DATIUS010000257.1:0-10743 GCA_035466655.1 Candidatus Sulfomarinibacteraceae bacterium | reverse complement strand
CCGGAACCCCGCCGTCGAGGGTGCGCAGCGAATCGTCGTCGAGGGTCGCGAGCCAACCATCCCAGGCTTGCCATTCCGTCTCCCACGCCGCCATGAGTCCTTCCGGGGTCGGGAGCGGGTTGCGCTCGGGGCGCGGGTGCTCGCTCGAGCCCGACAGCCCGTGTCGCCAGCGCTGCGCGGCCCCGAGCTGGTGGACGAGGATCCCGCCGAGGCCGCGGTTCCCGATCGCGTTGGGGGCCGACCACGTCGCGGCATCGATATCGGGGACGAGGGCGAGCAACCGGCGGGTCGCCCAGCGGTCGTACTCGACGAGGAAGCGAACGTCGTCGAGTCGCATCCCCGAGGTTACCCGCGGTATCCGGCGTCGCGGAGCAGGGCCGGGATCTCGGTCGGCGAGCCGGCAACGCGGAAGCCGGCGGCCTCGAGCGCGGCGACCTTGGAGGCGGCGGTTCCGGAGCCGCCCGAGATGATCGCTCCGGCGTGGCCCATCCGCTTGCCCTCTGGAGCCGTCCGGCCGGCGATGAACGCCGCCTTCGGGATCCCCCCGAGATGCTCGGCAGCCCACGCCGCGGCCTCCTCCTCGGCTGCGCCGCCGATCTCGCCGATGAGCACCAGGGCCCGGGTCTCGGGGTCCTCGGCGAACAGGCGGAGGACGTCGAGGAAGGTCGTCCCGATGATCGGGTCTCCGCCGATCCCGATGCACGTGGACTGGCCGATCCCGGCGTCGGTCATCGCCTGGACGGCCTCATAGGTGAGCGTGCCGGACCGCGAGACGACGCCGACGTCGCCCTCGCGGTGCACCGAGCCGGGGATGATCCCGACCTTGGCGCGTCCTGGCGACGTGGCGCCGGGGCAGTTCGGCCCGATGAGCCGGGCCCCGGCCTGGCGAACGGCCTCGACCACCGGGATCATGTCCAGCGCCGGGATTCCCTCGGTGATGCAGAAGATCGTCGCGATGCCGGCCCCGACGGCCTCGAGGATCGCGTCCGGAGCGCCCGGCCCAGGGACGAAGATGCACGACGTGTTGGCGCCGGTCTCGCGGACCGCCTCGGCGACGGTGTTGAACACCGGTACGGAGCCGTCCAGTGCGCGCTGCCCGCCCTTGCCGGGTGTCATCCCGGCCACGATCCGGGTCCCGTAGGCCTGCATCGCGCTCGCGTGGAACTCGCCCTCGCGGCCCGTGATGCCCTGGACGACGAGGCGCGTCTCACGCCCGATGAGGATGCTCACGCGCCGGGCTCCGAGACGGGCGCGGCCCCGGCAGCGGCAGACGCCGCCGCCGCGACGGCCTTCGCGGCGGCCTCATCGAGCGTCGCCGCTGTCTCGAACCGGGCGGCGCGCAGGAGCTCGGCGGCCTCCGCGGCGTTCGTGCCGACGATCCGGACGACCATCGGCACGTCCCGCACCTGCCGCGCACGAGCCTCGATGAGCCCATGGGCGACCTCGTCCCCGCGGGTGATACCGCCGAAGATGTTGACGAGGATCGCGGCCACCTTGGGGTCGGACAGGATCAGGCGCATCGCGGCGGCGACCTTGTCCGACTTCGCCCCGCCGCCGATGTCCAGGAAGTTCGCCGGCTCGCCGCCGGCTCGCTTCACGAGGTCCATCGTCGTCATCGCCAGACCGGCGCCGTTGACCATGCAGCCGATCGTGCCGTCGAGGTGAATGAAGCTGATCCCGGCCTCTCGCGCCTCGGCGTCCGACGGGTCCTCCTCGTCGAGGTCGCGGAGCGCCTCGAGCTCGGGGTGCCGCGGCAGTGCGGAGTCGTCCAGCGTGACCTTCGCGTCGAGGCAGACCAGCCGCTCGACGGGAATCCCATCTGGGCCGGACTCGCGGACGATCGCGAGCGGGTTGATCTCGACGAGGTCCGCGTCGTAGGCGAGCATCGTCCGGACGAGGCCCCTGGCGATTCCCACTGCGGCCTTCAGGTGGCCGCCGAGGCCCATCCGGAAGGCCAGCTCACGGGCCTGCCAGTCGGCCAGGCCGAGGTGGGGGTGGGCGTGGAGGGTGACGATCGCCTCCGGCCGCGTCGCGGCGACCTGCTCGATCTCAACGCCGCCCTCGGCGGAGCCCATCAGCAGGATCCGCCGGGCCGCTCGATCGAGCACCGCGGACAGGTAGAACTCCTTGACGATGTCCGCCGCCGCGGCGACGAGGACCTTCTGAACCGTGATCCCCTTGATCGACATCCCGAGGATGGCGCCCGCGACCGCCTCGGCCTCGGTCGCCGACCCGGCCAGCTTCACGCCGCCGGCCTTGCCGCGGCCGCCGACGAGGACCTGGGCCTTGATCACCACCCGGTCGGCGCCCGAGGCGAGGATCGATTCGGCGGCGGCCCGGGCGTCGGCCGGGGTCCGGGCGACCGTCCAGCCCGGGACCGGCAGGCCCTGGGCGAGGAGGAGGCCCTTGGCGTCGGCTTCCTGGATCTTCACCCGCGCATCGTAGCCGAGCGACCCAGGTGGAGCCGCCGGGCCTCGGCGATGCGATCCAGGGCGGCCCGCGATTTCGCGAGCGACCAGATCAGGGCGTCGTCAATCCCGCGAGCCGCGAGCTCGTCCAGTAGGTCGGCCAGGCCGGCCGCCTCCGCGTCCAGCCCGAAGGCGTCGTGGGACCCGCTGCCCGGCTCGTGGAGGCGGATGCCGACCGTTCGGCGGATCGTCGCCGGGTCGCGTCCGACCGCCTGGCAGGCGGCGTCGAGCGCGGTCATCCGCGTGCGCAGTCGGTCGTCGTCCGCCCGGCCGAACCAGGCCGTGTTCCAGGCGTCTGCCCAGGTCGCGGTGAGCCGAAACATCCGGTCGCCCTTGGCGGCGACGAGGATCGGGACGCGCCGCGCCGGCGCCGGCAGGAGCACGGCGTCGCGCACGGTCCGCCAGCGCCCCTCGAACGTGCAGCGTTCTCCGCGGAGCAACCGCGCCGCGATCTCGAGATCCTCGGCGAAGCGCCCGACCCTGTGGTCCGTGGGGATGCCGAAGGCCTCGTACTCGGGGTCGTGCCATCCGGATCCGAGCCCGAGGATCACCCGGCCGCCGGACAGGTCGTCCAGCGTCGCCGCCATCTTCGCCATGAGCCCCGGATACCGGAATGACGAGCACATGACGAGCGCGCCGAGCTCCACGCGGGGGACGGCCGGCGCGAGCGCCGCCAACGTCGTCCATGCCTCCCGGACGCCGCCGTCCGGCTCGCCCGGGAAGCGGAAGAGGAGGTGATCGAAGACCCAGATCGAGTCGAGGTCGGCGGCCTCCGCCGCCCGGGCGAAGGCAAGCGTCTCCGAGAACGTCGGCGCGTGGCCGTCCGGGCTGTCGCCGTCGGCGAGTGGGAGGGTGACGCCGATTCGCACGGCCGGAGTCTAGCCCGGGCTCCGAACGAGGGCCGGTCGGCCCGCGCTGATGGGCCGATCGGAATCGGGCGGCTCCGGGAGCGCACGGCTAGAATGCCGCCCATGGCCCACCGAGTGACCCTGATCCCCGGCGACGGCATTGGCCCGGAGCTGGCGGAGGCGACCCGCCGCGTCCTCGATGCCTCGGGGGTCAGCTTCGAGTGGGAGGTGGTGGACGCCGGCGAGGCCAGCATCGCCGAGTACGGCACGCCCCTCCCGGAGCACGTCCTCGAGTCGATCCGGCGGAACCGGATCGCGCTCAAGGGCCCGATCACCACGCCGGTCGGGGAGGGCTTCCGGAGCGTCAATGTGACCCTCCGCCAGGCGCTCAACCTGTACGCCAACCTGCGCCCTGCGCGCTCGATCCAGGGCCTCGTGACGCGCTTCGAGGACGTCGACCTCGTGATCGTCCGCGAGAACACCGAGGACCTCTACGCCGGGATCGAGCACATGGTCGGTCGCGATGCGGCCGAGAGCATCAAGATCATCACCCGCGCCGCGTCGGAGCGGATCGCCCGGTTCGCCTTCGACTACGCCGTCGCGAACGGCCGCCGGAAGGTCACGGCGGTCCACAAGGCCAACATCATGAAGCTGTCCGACGGGCTGTTCCTCGAGTCATGCCGCCGCGTCGCCGCCGACTACGACGGCCGGATCGAGTTCGAGGACCGGATCGTCGACAACATGTGCATGCAGCTCGTCCAGAAGCCGGACCTGTACGACGTCCTCGTCCTGCCGAACCTGTACGGGGACATCGTCTCGGACCTGTGTGCCGGCCTCGTCGGTGGCCTCGGCGTCGCGCCGGGGGCGAACATCGGGGAAGACGGCGCGGTCTTCGAGCCGGTCCACGGGTCCGCGCCGAAGTACGCCGGCCAGAATCGGGCCAACCCCACCGCGATGATCCTGTCCGGGGTGCTGATGCTCCGCCACCTCGGCCATGCTGATGTTGCGGCCCGGGTCGAGGGAGCCGTCCGCGACGTGATCGCCGAGGGCCGGTCCGTCACCCACGACCTCGGCGGCGACGCCGGCACGAGCCAGTTCGCCGACGCCGTCGTTGAGCGCCTCGGCGCGACACCTGCCCTTCCGGCATAGCGACGCGACCGATGCTGCTGCGCTACCGGGGTGGGGAGGGGATGCTCGCCTGGGCGTTCCACCGGATCTCGGGGATCGGCGTGTGGGCCTTCATCCTGCTCCACGTCCTCGACATCTGGCTCGCCTCGGCGAACCCGACGCTGTACGACGAGCTCCTCGGCTTCTACTCGAGCACGCCCGGGAGGCTCCTCGAGACCCTCCTCGGCGCCGCGCTCCTGTACCACGCCCTGAACGGCCTGCGGATCATCATGATGGACTTCTGGCCGTCGCTGACGCGCTTCCACCGCCAGCTCTGGTACGGCGCCTGGGTGATCTTCGTCGCAGTCGGCCTGCCGGTTGCGTACGTCATCCTCAAGCCGATCTGGGAGGGCTGAGTCGATGAGCGCCCGGTACTCCCGGGTCGGACGCCCGCGGCCCCAGGGCGGCGGGTTCGAGCTCGCCGTCTGGTACCTCATGCGGCTCTCCGGCCTTGGGCTCTTCGTCCTCGCGCTCAGCCATTTCCTGATCGTCCACCTCCTGTTCGACCCGGCGATCCAGACGGCGGACTGGATCCACGGCGAGCGCTGGGTCGATCTCACCTGGCGAACCGTGGACTGGCTGATGCTCCTGCTCGTCGTCTTCCATTCGTTCTTCGGCGTGCGGACGGTCGTGCAGGATTACACGCGCGGCGGCCTCCGGACTGCCCTGACCATGGCCCTGTACATGGGCGCGCTCGTTCTTGTCGTGCTCGGGACGATGGCGGTCATGAGCGCGCCGGCGCCGATGCCCTGATGCGCCGGGACCACGACGCGGTCATCGTCGGCGCCGGTGGCGCCGGCCTGTGGGCTGCCCTCGAGCTCGCCCGGGCGGGCGTTGACACTGCCGTCCTGACGAAGCTCTATCCGACCCGCTCCCACACCGGCGCCGCCCAGGGCGGTGTGTGTGCCGCCCTGGGGAACCAGGAGGAGGACCACTGGGAGTGGCACATGTTCGACACGATCAAGGGCGGCGACTACCTGGTGGACCAGGACGCGGCCGAGATCCTCGCCCGCGAGGCGATCGAGACCGTGATCGAGCTCGAGCACATGGGTCTGCCGTTCAACCGGACCGAGGACGGCCGGATCGACCAGCGCCGCTTCGGCGGCCACACCCGCAACTACGGCGAGGGAGCCGTCCGGCGCGCCTGCTACGCGGCCGACCGGACGGGCCACATGATCCTCCAGACCCTCTACCAGCAGTGCATCAAGGCCGGCGTCAACTTCTACGACGAGTACCACGTGGTGGACCTGCTGGCGGACGGCGGAGCGCTCGGGAGCGGGGGTCGAGCCGCAGGCGTCATCGCCTATCGGATCTCCGACGGCGAGATCGGGGTCATCCGTGCGAACGCCGTGCTGCTGGCAACGGGCGGCTTCGGGCGGATGTTCCGGATCACCTCGAATGCCTGGTCGCTGACCGGCGACGGCGCGGCCCTCGCCTACCGCCACGGCGTGCCGCTCGAGGACATGGAGTTCTACCAGTTCCACCCGACCGGGCTGTACGGGCTGGGGATCCTCCTGTCGGAGGCGGCCCGCGGCGAGGGCGGCATCCTCCTCAACGGCCTCGGCGAGCGGTTCATGGAGCGCTACGCGCCAACCCTCGTCGACCTCGCTCCGCGCGACATCGTCAGCCGCTCGATGTACCTCGAGATCCGCGACGGTCGCGGCGTCGATGGCAAGGACTACCTCCTCCTCGATGTACGGCACCTGGGGCGCGCCGCCATCGAGGAGAAGCTCCCGGATATCACCGACTTCGCGCGCGTCTACCTGGGCGTCGAGCCGCTGTCCGAGCCCGTCCCGATCCAGCCGACGGCCCACTACGCGATGGGCGGGATCCCGACCGACAACCTGACGCGGGTCACTCGGGATGCCGCGGGCACGGTCGTGCCGGGCCTCTACGCCGCCGGGGAGTGCGCCTGCGTCAGCGTCCACGGCGCGAACCGCCTCGGAACGAACTCGCTCGTGGACCTGCTCGTCTTCGGGCGGCGCGCCGGGCGCCAGATGGCGGCGGACATTCGGGGCATGACGCTCGCCGACATCCCGCTCGATGCCGCCGGTCCAGTCGTCGACGAGATCGAGCGAATCCGGACGGCACCGGCGGGCGAGAAGGCGTCACGACTAAGGGCCGAGCTGGCCGACGTGATGATGGACAACGTCGGCGTCTACCGCGACGAGAAGCTCCTGACCGCCGCGAAGGCGAAGGTCGCCGAGCTGAAGGGTCGCTACGCGCATGTCTCCGTGGCGGACAAGGGCCGCACGTTCAACACGGACATCCTCGAGGCGCGCGAGCTGGGCTACCTGCTCGACTGCGCGGAGACCACGGTCGCGGCAGCGCTCAACCGCACCGAGAGCCGCGGCGCGCACGCCCGGGAGGATTATCCGGATCGGAACGACGCTGACTGGCTGACCCACAGCCTGGCGACCCGGACCGAGGCCGGCCCCGCGCTGACCTACCGGCCGGTGACGATCACGGCGTTCCAGCCGAAGCCGCGGACCTACTAGGCGGCCGGGCCCATGCAGATCGATCTCCGGATCCTCCGCTTCGACCCGGAGCGGGACGCGAAGCCGCACTGGGAGTCGTACGGCGTCGAGGCGGACCCGAAGCTGGATCGTGTCCTTGACCTCCTGCACCGGGTCAAGTACGAGCTCGACGGTTCGCTCACGTTCCGCCGTTCGTGCGGCCATGGGGTCTGCGGCTCGGACGCCCTGCTCATCAATGGCCGTAACCGGCTCGCCTGCAAGGAGCGGATCGAGAAGCTCGGGCGGAGGATCTCGATCGCACCGCTGCCCGGGCTGCCCGTGGTCAAGGATCTCGTCGTCGACATGGAGGGCTTCTTCGCGAGCTACCGGAGCGTCATGCCGTTCCTCGTGAACGACGGCCCGCTCCCGGAGCGCGAGCGTCGCCAGTCGCCCGACGACCGCGCCCGCTACGACGACACCACGAAGTGCATCCTGTGCGCCGCCTGCACGACGTCCTGCCCGTCGTTCTGGGCGAAGGGCTCGTACGTCGGCCCGGCGGCGATCGTGAACGCCCATCGGTTCGTCTTCGACACGCGCGACGAGGCGGCCGACGAGCGGCTCGAGATCCTGGCCGGAGACGACGGCGTCTGGCGTTGCCGGACGATCTTCAACTGCACGGACGCATGTCCCCGGGGCATCCATATCACCCAGGCGATCCTCGAGATCAGCTCGGCGATCGTGGAGCGTCGGACGTAACCGAGCGCGACGGGTCCGAGGTCCTCGACTTCGGGTTCGCTGACCGGGCCGGCGACGACGCGTCCGGCGCACCCGAGGCCCGCCCGGGCCGATCCGGAATCGGCTTCCTGATCCGGACCGACGGCGCCGCCAGGGGGAACCCCGGCCCGGCCTCCTCCGGCGCCGTGCTCATCCGGCTCGATCGCCCCGACGCCCGCGATCCGCTCGCTCGTCCGGACGCGACGATCTCCGAGTACCTCGGGATCCGCACGAACAACGTCGCCGAGTACGTCGGCGTGGTCAGGGCGGTCACCCTCGCCCGAGAGCTCGGGGCGGAGCGGGTGGAGCTGCTGCTGGACTCGAACCTGATCGTCGAGCAGCTCCACGGCCGCTGGCGGGTCAAGGACGCCAAGCTGCGCCCGCTGTGGGCCGAGGCGCTCCGGGTCCTCCGCGGGTTCGCCGGGGGCTGGGCGGCCGCCCACGTGCCGCGGGCGCAGAACAGCGCCGCCGACGCCCTCGCCAATGCGGCCATCGACCGCGTCGCTGCCGGCGGCCCGCCGGTCGTGGTGATCCGCCCGGACTGAACCGCGCGGCCGGTGGCCGCAGCCCCGCGCCACGGCGATCACGCGACCCCTCGGGCAGTTACCTCGGCGCCCGGGCGCGACCGGAATCTCCAGGCGCCTCCACCACGTGCATGGGGAGATCGGCATCTGGCGCGTAGAATCAATCCGTCAGCGAGGCGACCGGATGGTCGCGCGCCGGCGGGGAGACCCGCCGGCGTGAGGAAAGTCCGAGCTCCACAGCGCAGGGTAGCGGGTAACGCCCGCCCGCCGCGAGGCGAGGACCAGCGCCACAGTGACGATGCCCCCGGCTTCGGCCGGGGGAGTGAAACGCGGCAAGCTCTACCCGGAGCAAGGCCAAGTAGGAGGGCGCAACCCGGTTCGCCGGGGGAGAGGCGCGCTGCCCAGCCCTCGGGTCGGCCGCACGAGCCGGCGGGCAACCGCCGGCCAAAGATGGATGGCCATCCCCGTGACGCCTGCGTCACGGGACAGAACTCGGCTTACAGGTCGCCTCGCTGGCGCTTTTCGAGACTCGATGCCCTCACCTCGGGCGAGTCGTTCCCGTCCCGCGAGCCTATGCCGTCAGCGTCGCGCACGCCTCCGTCGTGTCGAGGAGGTGCGTGGGCTCGAGGACGGCATCGCCGGTCAGGAGGTCGATCTTCAACACGCCGGTGAAGCCGAATGGGATCTGGCCGATGATCATGAGCGTGACCGAGCCATCCGGTCCCACCAGGAGCACGTCGGCCCCGACGTCCCGGAACCGCACGACGTTGTCTCCCGCGCGCGCCTCCAGGGCGATGTTGAGGGTATTGACGCTGGCTGGTCCGACCTCGCCGCCGTCAAAGGTTCGCAGGGTCACCCTGCCGGTCGCCGTCGTGGTCACATCCACACCGCACGCCGCAGACAGGAAGTCGTCGTAGAAGGTCTCGGAGATCGTGACCGTCTCGATCTCGGGCCCCGCCGCCGCGGCGACGCCGATGTTGAGGCCCACGGCAAGCAGCGATGCGGCCAGCGCACCAACCAGTGAAGCTCGAATCCTCGACATGTCGGCCCTCCTCGCGCGCACGCGCCCTCCCGTCGGCGGTCCGCCGACGGCTCCGAGGCCGACCGGGCTCCGCCCGAGGCTCGGGACGATAGCAAGGTCTGGGAGTGCCAGCAAGGGGGCTCGAGGCGGGCCTGTGCGCGCGCCGGATGCTCCGAGTTCGCTCGGCACCGCCCGTCGCGGAGGAGCGAATGGCCTCGGAGCGGATCCGCATGGATCCCAGGCTTCTTCCGTGGCTCCCGGGGCTAGTCCTCGTCGGGGCGGAAGATGTGCGCCGCCGTGCAGGCGTTGCAGACGTCCATCGCCGTATCGAGGTCCCCGATCGGGATCGGCACCCTGCGGTCCGGATAGAGGCATTCCACGTCGTAGACCCGCTCGTCCCGCGCCGCCACCTGGATCAGCCGGCGAAACGTGCAGCGACGGATCCGGTGCGGGGCGAGACGGTAGGGATCCGCGTCCGAAGTCGTCGCGCTGAGCGGAAGGGCCACGTACCTGGGGGCCTCGATGTGAACGGCGCTCCTCCTCGACGGGATGTCGATTCGGGTGCCGCAGACTAGCACCCGCTTCGACGGCACGGCTACCGCGAAAAGGTACTAGAGTCTCGGCCGTCGGGGGGAGCAGACGGAGGGTTCGTGGACGCGGAGAGCAGGCGCCCGATCCTCCTCGACCCCGACCATCGCTCGCCGGACCCGGCGACCTGTCCGTTCCTCCGCGCGGCCGAGCCGGACGGCACCCTTGCGCACCCCGTCGAGGCGGTCGATCCTCGCAACCACTGCCTCGCGACCGGCTCGGTCGACCCGCAGTCGGCCGCCCAGCAGCGCGCCGCATGCCTCACGGCCGCCCATGTCTCGTGTGGTCGGTACCTGTCGGGGATCGCGGCTCCGGACCGCGCCGCCCGCCACGCTGCCGACCTCGCCGTCCCCCAGGACGACCGTTCGCCGGACGGCGAACCGTATGCCCCGCAGCGACGCCCGAGGCGCACGCTGACGCCTGCGGTCCTCGCGGCATCGCTCTTCCTCGTCGCCGCGACATCCGCCGCGATCGCCTTCGTCGCCGTGCGGGGCGGACTGGAGCTGCCGACGGCCTCCCCCGAGGTACCCGGTATCGCCGCCGGGAGCCCTGCCCCGGACGCAACGGCTCCGGAGTCCGCCGGTCCGGTCCCGACACCGGGCGCCACACCGCCCCCGACCCAGGAGCCAGCACCCGCTCCGACCGCCGTGCCGACAGCCTCGCCGGTGCCCACGCCTGTCGTGACGCCGGCTGCGACGAGCGATCGCTACGCGGTCCTCGACTCGTGTCCGGGCGTTCCGGACTGCTATCTGTACACCGTTCGTGGCGGCGACAACCTGCGCAGCATCGCGAGCTGGTTCGGGGTGCCGTTCGCGACGGTGCTGGCGCTGAACCCGCAGATCACGGACCCGACGACGATCCAGCCGGGCGACCGGCTCACGCTCCCGCCACCGACCC
>DATIUS010000256.1:0-5138 GCA_035466655.1 Candidatus Sulfomarinibacteraceae bacterium | reverse complement strand
AAGCTCCGGCTGGCACAGCCGAGTGTCCTCGTGGACCTGCGCGACATCGGCGGGCTCGACGGGATCAGTCGGAGCGGTGATGAGTTCCGGATCGGCGGACGGGCGACCCACCGTCGAATCCTCGAGGATGAGGCGCTCCATGCCGCCCTCCCGATCATGCGCGAGGCCGCGAGCGGGATCGGCGACCCCCAGATCCGCAACTGGGGCACGATCGGCGGCTCGGTGGCCCATGCGGATCCGGCAGCCGACTGGCCGGCGGTGCTCCAGGCGCTGCACGCCTCGCTGGTCCTCCGGAGCGCAGACGGCGAGCGCGTCGTCCCGGCCCGCGGCTTCTTCATCGACACGTTCGTGACTGGAATCGGCGCGGCCGAGATCCTGACCGAGGTCCGGATCCCCGTCCCGGCGCCGCGCAGCGGCGGTTCCTACCAGAAGCTCGAGCGGCGCGCGGGCGACTTCTCGACCGTCGGTGCGGCCGTCCAGCTGACCCTCGGCGGCGACGGACGGATCACCCAGATCGGGATCGGCTTGACGGCCGTCGCCGACGCTCCCTTCGCCGCGACCCACGCGGAGGACGCTCTCCGGGGCTCGCATCCCAACATCGACCTGTTCAGGGAGGCCGCCGCAGCCGCGTCCCGGCAGAGCAGGCCCGCGAACGACAGCCACGGTCCGGCCGAGTACAAACGGGCGATGGTGACCGAGATGACCGACCGGGCACTGCGAGCGGCAGCGGCTCGAGCGCAGGCGTAGGGGAGCCGTGATGACCACGAAGCACGTCAAGGTCACGGTCAACGGGACCGTCCGCGAGGCGGATGTCGAGCCGCGACTCCTCCTCGTCCACCTGCTCCGGGACACCTTCGGGCTCACCGGCACGCACGTTGGGTGCGACACGAGCAACTGCGGCGCGTGCACCGTCCACGTGGACGGGCTGAGCGCCAAGAGCTGCACGATGCTTGCGGTGCAGGCCGACGGGGCGGAGATCCGGACCATCGAGGGGATGGCCGACGGAGCCGCCCTCCACCCGCTCCAGCAGGCCTTCTGGGACCAGCACGGCCTCCAGTGCGGCTTCTGCACCCCCGGAATGATCATGCAGTCGGCCTGGCTGCTCGGCCAGAACCCGGAACCGAGCGAGGACGAGATCCGCGATGGAATCAGCGGCAACCTCTGTCGCTGCACGGGCTACGTGAACATCGTCAAGGCCATCCAGCAGGCGGCCGGCGAGCTGCGCACCGCCGACGCGGCCAAGTGACGGGGAGTGCCGAGATGACGACCGAGGCGCAGCCGCAGACCACCCTCGAAGTCGGGGGCATGGGCCATTCCAAGAAGCGCAAGGAAGACCCGCGGTTCATCCGCGGGGCCGGCGAGTACATCGAGGACGTCGTCCTGCCGAAGATGGTCTGGATGGACATCGTCCGCAGCCCGTATGCCCACGCCAAGATCAAGTCCATCGACGCATCCGAGGCGCTCGCGATGCCCGGTGTGCTGGCCGTGATCACGGGCAAGGATCTTGAGAAGGCCGGACTCCACTGGATGCCGACGCTTGCCGGCGACAAGCAGATGGTGCTGCCGGTCGACGAGGTCATGTACCAGGCCCAGGAGGTCGCGGCCGTCATCGCCGAGACCCGCTACCAGGCGGCCGACGCGGTCGGCGCCGTCTACGTCGACTACGAGCCCCTCCCCGTGATCGTGGACCCGTTCCGGGCACTCGAGCCCGACGCCACGATCCTCCGTCCGGACCGTGGCCCGGAGAAGGCCAACAACCACATCTGGCACTGGGAGTCAGGCGATCGCGCCGCCACCGACGCCGCGCTTGCCGCGTCGGACAAGGTGATTCCGCTCGACGTCTACATCCCCCGGATCCACGTCGCCTCGATCGAGACGTGCGGCTGCATCGCCGACTGGGATGCCGTCCGCGGGCACCTCGACTTCCACGTGACGAGCCAGGCGCCGCACGTCTACCGGACGGTCATCAGCCTCGTGTCCGGGATCCCGGAGGCCCAGATCCGGGTGAAGACGCACGACATCGGCGGCGGTTTCGGCGGGAAGGTCCCGGTCTACCCGGGCTACGTCATCGCGATCGTGGCGTCCCTGACGCTGGGCCGGCCGGTCAAGTGGATCGAAGACCGGTCGGAGAACCTGCAGGCGGACTCCTTCGCCCGCGACTACCACGTCCATGCGGAGATGGGCGTCCAGAATGACGGCACGATCACCGGCCTCCGGGTCAAGACGCTCGCGGACCACGGGTACAGCGATGCGGCTGCGGATCCGTCGGCCTTTCCGGCCGGCCTGTTCAACGTCATCACCGGGTCCTACGACATGCCGCAGGCGTTCGTCGAGGTCGATGCGGCCTATACGAACAAGCCGCCCGGCGGGGTGGCCTACCGATGCTCGTTCCGGGTGACCGAGGCCGTCCACACCATCGAGCAGCTCGTCGACGTGGCCGCGCGCGAGGTCGGGATGGACCCGGCCGCCTTCCGGATGAAGAACTTCATCCGGAAGGACCAGTTCCCGTACCACACCCCGACCGGCTGGGACTACGACTCCGGCGACTACCACGCGGCGCTCCAGAAGGCGCTTGACATCATCGGCTACGACGAGCTTCGGGCGGAACAGGCCGAGAAGCGCGCCCGCGGCGAGCTGATGGGCATCGGGATCAGCTCCTTCACCGAGATCGTCGGGGCCGGCCCGTCGCACACGTTCGACATCATCGGGATCAAGATGTTCGACTCGGCCGAGATCCGGGTCCATCCCACCGGGTCGGCGATCATCCGCATCGGCGTTCAGACGCAGGGCCAGGGCCACGAGACGACGTTCGCCCAGATCGTCGCCGAGGAGCTCGGGATCCCGATGGACAAGGTCAAGGTGGAGTACGGGGATACGGACACCGCGCCCTACGGGCTTGGGACGTACGCCTCGCGCTCGACGCCGACGGCCGGTGCCGCCGCGGCCGTGGCTTCGCGCAAGATCCGGGAGAAGGCACGCCAGATCGCCGCGCACCTCCTCGAGTGCGCGCCGGACGACCTCGAATGGACGAACGGGAAGTTCACGGTCAAGGGCTCGCCCGACCGGTTCAAGACGATCTCGGAGATCGCCTTCGCCGCCTACACGAACCACCCGCAGGGGATGGAGGCGGGCCTCGAGGCGACGGACTACTACGATCCGCCGAACCTGACCTTCCCATTCGGTAGCTACGTCTGCGTCGTCGACATCGACAAGGGCACGGGGCAGGTGAAGATCCGGCGCTTCGTGGCCGTGGACGACTGCGGCAACATCATCAACCCGATGATCGTGGACGGGCAGATTCACGGCGGGCTCACGATGGGCTTCGCCCCCGCGCTCCTCGAGTCGATCACCTACGACGAGCTCGGCAACAACCAGGCCGGCACCTTCATGGACTACCTCCTCCCGACGGCGGTCGAAACGCCGCGCTGGGAGCTCGACAAGACGATCACTCCGTCGCCGCATCACCCGATCGGCGCGAAGGGGGTCGGGGAATCCGCGACCGTCGGCGCCCCGCCGGCGATCGTCAACGCCGTCGTCGATGCGCTCTCGCACCTCGGCGTCCGCAGCATTGACATCCCGATGACCCCGCAGAAGGTGTGGGCGATCCTCCACGAGAAGGGGATCTCCTGATGGCCGGGGGCCGCTCGCTCCTCACCCGCTCCGCGGAGCTGGAGGCCGGCGGCCGGCCGTTCGTGCTGGCCACCGTCGTGGCCGTCCGCCGGCCGACGTCGGCCCGGCCCGGCGCAACCGGGATCGTCCATCCCGACGGAACGATCGAGGGCTGGGTCGGCGGCAGCTGCGCCCAGCCCGTCGTCGTCCGCGAGGCGCTCCGCGCGCTCGCGGACGGCCAGCCCCGCCTCCTCCGGCTCTCGAAGGACGGCCCCAGTGAGGGCCGCCGGGCGGACGGGGTCGTGGAGCTGGTCATGACCTGCCACTCCGGCGGCACCCTGGAGATCTACGTGGAGCCGCATCTTCCCGCCCCGCACCTGTGGGTAGCCGGCACGACGCCGATCGCCGGGGCGCTCGTGGCGCTCGGTGCGGCCAGTGGCTGGCACGTGAGCCTGTTCGACCCGATCGCCGACCCCGAGGCATTTCCGGCCGCGGAGGCCGTGCTCGGCGACCGTGATCTCCACGTCCGCGAGTTCGCCGCGCCGCCGTACGTGGTCGTGGCGACCCAGGGCGTGTGGGACGAGGAGGCGGTCCTTGCCGCGCTCCGTCGGGACGTGGCATACGTCGGTCTCGTCGCCTCGCCGACCCGGGCCGCCGTCGTTCGAGCCTGGCTTCGCGAGGAGACGGGCCTGACCGAGGACCGGATCGCGGCGCTCCGGGCGCCGGCCGGCCTGGACCTCGGGGCGGAGACCGCCGAGGAGGTGGCCCTGTCCATCCTCGCCGAGCTGGTCCAGGTCCGTCGCGGGCGCGCCGCATTCGTCGCGGCTCCCGGTCCGGCGACGATCGCCGGCCGCGGCAGCGGCGCCGGCGCCTCCGACGGGGCCCCTGGCCCGGTCGTGGACGACATCGTGCTGCTCGATCCGGTCTGCGGGATGACCGTCGACCGGAAGGACGCCCGGCACCTCGCCGAGTACGGTGGCCTGGTCTACGCGTTCTGCCAGATGAGCTGCCGGACCCGATTCATCCGAGATCCGGCCTCGTTCGTCGCGACGCCGGTATCATCCGAGGCTGCATCCCCCGAGGCGTGACCGGCCAGGCCGGCGCCGCCTCGCCTGCCACGACCGGAGGCCGCTGATGGAGTTCTCGGGCGCCGTCGACATCCCCGCCCCGCGGGACCGGGTGTTCGCGTTCGTCATCGATCCGAACCGGGTCGGGGCATGCGGCCCCGGCGTCGAATCGATCGAGGTCATCGACACGACGCACTTCCGGGCAAAGGCGAAGGTCGGGGTGGGGTTCATCCAGGCTCGCTTCGTCGTCGACCTCGAGATCGCCGAGATGCAGGCCCCGGACATGGCGGTCATCAAGGCCCATGGCCAGGCGCCGGGGAGCGCCGTGGATGCCCTGGGCCGGATGAACCTCGTGGACGGGCCGGAGCCCGGCACGACGACGATGCTGTGGGCGGCGGAGGTCAACCTCAGCGGCATGCTCGCCAGCGTCGGAGCGCGGATGGTCGAGGGGACGGCGAACAA
>DATIUS010000255.1:0-6977 GCA_035466655.1 Candidatus Sulfomarinibacteraceae bacterium | reverse complement strand
GCTCGGGCGGCGGGGGCGGTGCCAGCCGGTCGAACGCCGGAAGCGTGAAGCCGGGCTCGGCGCGGGCGAGGATGGCGCGTCCGACCATGGCTCGATTGTCGCAGACGACAGCGGCGACGACGGCGAACCGTCAGGGCCTGGCCAGCGGCCCCGACGGCCGCAGCGAGGGCCCGATTCGAACCGTAGCTCGCCCAGGCGGCCGGAGCGCCGGTTCGGATCGAGGGCTCGGTCAGCCGGTCGCGGCGCTAGGCCCGATTCGAACCATAGGCTCGCCCAGGCGGCCGGAGCGCCGGTTCGGAACGAGGGCTCGGTCAGCCGGCGGCAGCGCAAGGCGGCGCGGAGCACGGTCGCGAGCGCACTTCGTCGTGCGTGAGCGACCGCGCGGACGGGCCAACGCCGCGAGGCGGCCGGATCACCGAGCCCTACCCCTCGTCGAGCTCGTCCGGCTCCTCGACGAAGGCCTCGTCGGTCGTGTCTTCCGGCGGGAGGACCCGATCGAGGTCCTCGATCTCCTCGTCCTCGACGTCGTCCTCGAGGTCCTCCTCGAGCTCCTCGTCCTCGCGGACGAGCGTCCCCTTCGTGTACGGGCGGAGGTCCGTGGACTTCGCGGCCGTGGGGAAGCTGACCTTTCCGTAGTTGCGCGGGTCCTGGTAGATCTCGCGAATGATGATCCGCACGTCCACCGCGCCGAGCGAGGTGACGCCGGCCGAGTACTTGTTGCCGTCGGCGATGAGCTTGAGCAGGCGCGCCGCCACCCGCGGTTCCACGACGCCGACCCGCATCCCGTTGCTGAACGCGATGAGCCGATTCCCCTCGGGCGTCAGCTCCACCGCGTCGCCAGGGTTCACCTGGGCCAGCTTGCGCGGGTCGGCGAGGTCGATGAGGAAGGCGAAACCGGTCTTGCCCGTCTCCTCGACGAAGATCCGGACGGGGGCCTTGCTCCCCTCCTGGGCCGGGACGGTCTTCTCACCGGCAGCCACGAGGAGCGTCTTGAGCCGGTCGATGTTCCGCTCGGCGATCCGGTTCGTGGGATCGAGGGCCAGCGCGGACTGGTAGTGCTCGCGGGCGGCGCCGAGCTCACCCTGTTCCCAGAGCGCCTTGGCGAGCCGGTTCTCGGCCTCCGCGTCGGCGCCGAGCTCGAGGAGCCGGCGGTTCGTGTCGGCGGCGTCCGCCCAGCGGCCGCTCGCGGCGAAGGCGATTGCCTGTTCGGCAAGCTGTCGCTTCAGCCGGGTCGTGGCGACCGGGCTGGTCGCGCTGTCCATGTCGGAGAAGGTCACGGAGGATTGATCCTTTCGAGGGCGAGGGGGCAATGGTTTCTAGCACCGGTGCCGCCGCCCGTCAAATGCTCGCCCGTCGCGCGTTGCCGGCGAGTCGAAGGCCGAACCGGAATGCCCCGCCCGGTGCCGGCCTGCCGTGCCTCGCTCACCCTCGAAGCCGGACGCTCCACGCGGCGACGACGATGCCCAGGACGACCAGCAGGACCGTCTCCCAGATCCGGCGCGGATCCCGGCGCGTGGTCGGCGTCGTGCCGTGGACGGCATCCCACAGGAAGAGGACGAGGATCAGGAGTGCCGGGCCGAGGAGCCGCGGGATCTCCATCGCCCGGAGCGCGACCGCAGCGATCCCGACCACGACCCCGCTCGTCAGGGCGAACCAGGCGACGTCACGGAGGTTGGACGACCGAAGCGCGGCCGAACGGTAGGCGAGCAGGAACGCCAGGAATCCGTCGGCGACGGCGAGGACAGCGAGATCGCCGCCGCTGGGCGGCTCGGTGAGCACGACGCCGGGTTCGGGCAGCCCGCCGGGCACGAGTGCCGCGATCCCCGCGAACCCGAGGAAGGCGACGACGAGCACCTCGACGAGGATCGCCGTCCGATCCGCACCGGACGGACCCGTCGGTGCCGTGAGGATCCGCATCTCGGTCGCGAGGACGCGGCCGATCAGCCAGGCGCCGCCGAGGAGCGCCGGCGCGAGGACGAGCCCCAAGGGCACGAGCCGGATCGATCCGAACACGGCGAACGCCGCCACGGACGTCGCCAGCAGCGATTCGACCGGCACGCCGGCCGCCGCGGACGGCGACCCGCTCTCGCCGAGGACCTGGAGCGTGCCGAGGGCGACGCCGATCAGCAGGAGCGCCCCGACGAGCCAGGCGATCGGCCCGTCCACGAGGCGCGAGACGAGGATCACCGCCGCGGCGGCGACGACCAGCTCTCGGGAGGCGCCGCGGGTTCCCATCGCAGGCCGGATGGTACGCGAGGCGCCCCCGTCAGGCGCCGTGCCGGCGGACGTAGTCGAGGAGATCTGCCCGCGACCGGGTGTTGAGCACGACCGACGGCTCCACCCACGCGCGCCGTGCCTGGGTGATCCCCCACTCGAGGTGCTCGAACTCGCTCGTCCGGTGGGCGTCCGAGTCGATCGCGAGCAGGCAGCCGACCTCGACCGCGTGACGCGCCCGCTCCACGGCGAGGTCGAGGCGGTGCGGTGATCCGTTCATCTCGAGCGCGGTCCCGGTGCGCGCGGCCTCGGCATAGATCGCATCCCAGTCGAGGTCGAGGTCGTCGCGCGTCCCGATCATTCGGCCGGAGGGATGGGCGATGACGTCGACGTGCGGGTTCCGGATCGCCCCGAGGACCCGTGCTGTCAGCTCCGCGCGCGTCTGTCGGCGCCCGACATGGAGCGAGGCGACCACGACGTCGAACGTGGCGAGGAGCTCATCCTCGTAGTCGAGCCGGCCGTCGGCACGGATCTCCAGCTCGGTGCCGTGAAGGAGCCGGAAGCCGTCGGGCGGCGTCGCCGGCGGGGCCGTCCCCGCCTCCTCCTCCTCCGCGTACCGGCGATTCAGGGCAGCGATCACCCGGCGCTGCATCGCGACGCGTTCTGTTGACAGACCGCGGGCGATCGCCAGCGAGATCGAGTGATCGGTGAGGACCTGGTACGCGAGCCCGCGCCGGCGGGCCGCTTCGGCCATCGTCTCGATCGACTCCGAGCCGTCCGACCAGTCCGAGTGCGCGTGCAGGTCGCCCCGCAGGTCGCCGACGGCGACGAGGTTCGGCAGGCGTCCGGCCAGGGCGGCTTCGATCTCGCCACGGTCCTCGCGCAGCTCTGGTTCGACGAACGGGAGGTCGAGGAAGGCGTACGCCTCGGCCTCCGTGCCGAAGGTTCGGAGCTCGGCGGCCTCGCCCTCGAGCGGATCGCCGTCCTCGCCGATCCTCAGGAAGCCCTTCTCGGACAGGCTCCAGCCACGGTCGCGGGCACGTGCGCGCAGCCGGACGTTGTGTGCCTTCGAACCCGTGAAATGGACGAGGTACGTGCCGGCCTCACCCGGCGGCATGATCATCAGGTCCACCTGCGGGCCGCCGCCTGCCAGGCTGACCGCGGCCTTTGCCAGTCCGTGGTTGATGACGGCGCCGACGCCCGGCAGGGCCGTGAACCGGTCGATGACGGCGGCCGGATCGTTGGCCTCGGCCAGGAGGTCCAGGTCCCCGATCGTCTCCCGCCGCCGCCGGAACGAGCCGGCGGGGACCACCCTCCGGACGCCCGGGACGGCCTCGAGCTCCGCGACCAGCCCCTCGACGATCGTCAGCGCCTCGTGGAGGAGGAGCCGGCGCTCGCGAGACGCGAGGCCGGCGATGCCCTCGAGGATGAGTTGCTCGGTCCGGGCAGACAGGCCCCGCAGGCCGCGCAGGCGGCCGGTCTCGGCCGCCGCGCGCAGCTGGTCGAGTGTCGAGATCTGGAACGTCGTGTAGATCTGCCGGACCGTCTTCGGCCCGAGGCCGGGGACGCGAAGCAGGTCGAGGAGCGTCGGCGGGAACTCGGCGAGGAGGCGCTCGTGGTAGCCGAGGCGGCCGGTGCTCGCCAGCTCGGCGAGCTTGTCGGCGATCGCCCGGCCGACGCCCGGGATCTCGGGCGGATGCCCCTCACGGTAGGCGCGCGCGACCTCGACCGGTGCCCGCCCGATCGCATCGGCCGCGCGATGGTAGGCAACCGTCTTGAACACGAGCTCGCCCTTGATCTCGAGGAGGTCGCCGATCTCGTGGAAGACCCGCGCCAGCTCGCCGTTCGAGAGGAGCTCCGGCTCGTCGTCGATGGGCACAACCGGGTCGTGGATGTCGGGCACGGGCTGATGGTACCGATCGACGGCGACGCCACCCGCGCCCGCCGCGCCACCCGCGCCTGCCGCGCCCGCCGAGCCCGCCGCGCCTGCGGCGCAGCCCCGATTCCTCCCGGTGGGAGAGCCCCGGCTGTGCGCTCGGGCGTCGCGGACCGCAGCCGGCCAGACGGCCGGCGATCGCGGGGCGATCAGCCGGCGATCACCTGGTTTCGACCGGCGCGCTTCGCGCGGAGCAGGGCGCGATCGGCGCGCTCGACGATCGATGGAATCGGCTCGTCGGCGCCTCGCGCGTTCGCGACCCCGACGGAGACCGTGACGCCGGCCACGCCGTGCCGCCGCAGGTCGAGGGCGTCGACGGCGGCGCGGACACGTTCACCCACCTCGATCGCCACCTCCGGCCCCGGATTCCGCAGCAGGACCGCGAATTCCTCACCGCCCACGCGGGCCGGGACATCCTCATCGCGGACCGCCGTGACGATCGCGCCGGCGACCGCCTTCAGGACCTCGTCCCCGACCGGGTGGCCGAACGTGTCGTTGAGGGCCTTGAACTTGTCGATGTCGACCATCAGGACCGCGACCGCATCACCGGCCCGGCGGCGGCGTGCCAGCAGCCCACAGAACTCGTCGAAGTAGCGGCGGTTCGGCAGGCCGGTCAACGGATCGCTCGAGGCATGCGCGGCGACCTCGCGATACGAGTAGGCGCGGGCGAGTGCCGCCGCCGCCTCGACGGCGGCCCCCTCGAGGAACCGGCGCGCCGCGTCCGGCCAGTCCTCGCGGTCCCGGCGCGAGAGCACGATCGCCCCGATCACGCCCGCCTCCGTCCGGAGCGGCGCCGCGAGCGTGTGGCTCAAGCCGTACACGCTCCGGACCCGGTTCGCGATTCGCGCGGTGACGGCCGCTCCCGGTCCGGTCCCCAGCACCTGGGAACGCGGCTTGAGCAGCGGCCCGGTCGGCCGGAACGGATGCGCCACCCCGAGGTCGTCGAGCACGCCGGCCAGCCAGCCCGAGCCGGCCGCGCCCGCGGCGGCGGCCCAGGCCCCGGCCGACCCCCTGGCGCCGATGGACCCGGCGCGATTCGCATCGGCCGTCCGGCGATCTGGGCCCTGGGGCCCGGCCATCGCCGGCTCCCGGGATCCCGCGACCACCAGGCCGGCGATCTCGACCTGGATCGGGATCGGCGCCGCCGGCCCCCGGTCCGGCGGCGCCTCGAGGTCGCTGAGCGGCAGGATCGTGCTGGAGCTGGGCACGCCCGCCCGGCGGCTGACGATCGTGGCCTCGAGCGCATCCCCCTCCGGACGCCGCCGGACGACGACGGCGTGATCCGCCCCCGTCCCGTCCGCGAGGTCCTCTGCGATTGCGCCGACGATCGCATCGACCGACACCGATCGCGACAGGCCCTGGAGGATCCGGGCGAAGCTCTCGGCCTCGGCCCGGCCGCGGGCTTCGAGGTTGGCGACCGCGTTCCGGTGGAGGATCGCGGCAAGGGCCGCGATCAGCACGGCGAGGACGGGGAGCCAGTCGAGCGCGTCGCCGGACGTGAGGGCGCGCCCGGCCGTGACCGCGCCCAGCAGGAGGAACGCCCCGAGGAGGAGCCGCCACGTCCGGCGGATGGGACGATCCTCCGCCATCGGATGCGCTTGACGTGGCGATCCGGTATTCACGTGCGGACAGCATGCGGCCGCCACGGTGCCGGCGTCCAGCGGCCGGGGTGGTACGGGAGTCCCGACCCGGCCTGGTACTTCCGTACCAGGCGGCGACTACCCCCGGATCGTCGCTCCGGGCCCGGGATCTTCCGCCCGCGGATCCTCCGCCAGCCGATCCTCAGCCGTCGAATCCACCTCGCCCTTCGCGACGTACAGCTCGGCGTCGGCCGCGCCGACGAGATCGGTCGGCGTTCGAATCTCCGGTCCGATGCTCGCCGCGCCGATCGATACGCCGATCGGGACCGGCCCGCGCCCATCGGCGACGAGCGGGCTTCGAGCAAGCTCCTCGGTGATCCTGGCGGCGATCGCGGCGGCCGCTGCCGCATCCGCTTCGGGCAGGATCACCGCGAACTCGTCGCCGCCGTAGCGGGCCGGCACGTCAGACAGTCGGAGCACGGACCTGACGACGTCCGCCAGGTGCACGAGGCAGCGGTCGCCGAACTGATGACCGAACGTGTCGTTGACGAGCTTGAAGTCGTCGATGTCGAGCATGAGCAGGCTGAGCGGCCGGCGGGCCCGGCGGGCCCGAACGAACTCCTCGCCCAGCCGTTCGTACAGGGCCCGGTGGTTGAAGAACCCGGTCAATGGGTCGCGGTCGGCGAGCGAACGCGCTGCTTCGTAGAGCCGGGCGTTCTCGAGCGCCATCGCCGCCTCGTTGGCCATTGTCCGGGCGAGCGCGAGCCAGCCCTCATCGAGCGGCATCAGGTCCACCGACATCAGTTCGACGAGCCCGACGGACTGGCCCTTCGCGATGAGCGGGATCATCCACAGCAGGCGATGTCCTCGCTCGCGGAGGATCGCGACCTCCGCCGGGTCGGCGGTGGGATCGGTCGCATCGATCGTCACGGTCTCCTTCGTCTCGAGGACCCGACGCGTCTCCGGGTACTCCGACAGGAGGTAGACGGGGTCGTACGTCACGAGCTCGCGATCGGGGTACCCACCGAGCGAGATGAGCCGTTCACCGGCGACGTCCCACGAGCTGATCGCGCACGCGTCCACGCCGAGGGCCACGGTGAGGTGCCGGGCGATGAGGGCGCCAACCTGCTTGGGGTCGAGCGTCTGCGACAGCTCCGAGCTCATCTCCACGAGGCGCCGGAGCTCGACGGTCATGGATTCGGTCCGCGAGAGCAGGCGCGCCGATTCGAGGGCCGTCGCCGCCTGGT
>DATIUS010000254.1:0-9323 GCA_035466655.1 Candidatus Sulfomarinibacteraceae bacterium | reverse complement strand
TGGACGTTCCGGACGACCGGGTAGCCGTGCGAGACCCCGTCGACGCCGCGCGCCACGATCACCGACAGCTCGGCCGCGAACGCCAGCTCGCGCTCGAGGAGCATCGGCCGGCCGGCCGCCACCTCGCGGGCGACGAGCGCGTCCGCAGCGTCGAGGTCGGCGGCGGAAGCGACCCGGACCTGGCTCCGTCCGTCGTACCCGCCCATGGCCGCCTTGAGCCTGACCGGCAGCTCGAGGTCCTCGATGCCGGCGCGCAGGTCGGCGGCCGTGCGGACCTCCCGCCACGGCGCCACCGCGGCGCCGTTCCGCTCGACGAAGCGCCGCTCCTCGAGCCGATCCTGGGTCAGCTTGAGGGCATACGGGCCCGGCCGGATCGCAACGCTCCCGTCGTCGAGCGCCTTCACGAGGTCGAGGGAGACGTGCTCGAGCTCGTAGGTGACCACCGAGCAGCCGGCCGCAAGGCGCCGGGCGGCCCCGATGTCGTCGTACGTCCCAACCTCCACGCGGTCGGCGATCCCGGCCGCGGGGCAGTGCGGGTCGGGATCCAGGACGGCGACGCGGTAGCCGAGCTCGCGCGCGGCGAGCCCGAGCATCCGCCCGAGCTGCCCGCCGCCGAGGATCCCGATCGTGGCGGGCGGCAGGATCGCCGGGATCCGGAACCCGAGGGCCTTGTACACGCCGAGGATCCAGGTCGTCTTCGAATGCGTGTAGCGGAAGGCATCGACCGTGGACCCGCCGGTGATGCCCGTCTTGAGCTCCGTGTACTGGCGCTTGAGCTCGGGATCGGCGCGGAGAGCGTCGCGGAAGGCGATGTCACGCCGGAAGTCGCCGCCGGTCGGCTGGACGTGGAGGTGGATCCGGAACTCCTCGCCGTCGAGCAGCACCGCCCCGACGAGCATCGGCCGGGTGGGCGGCCAGGGATCCGGCCCGGGCTGGGGCCCGAACCCGAGCCCGTAGAGGAACTCGACGATCCCGGGGATCTCACCGGGCGCCGCCTCGATCGCCAGGTCGACGATGCCCTTCCCGGGCAGGCCCGGGACCGCCGTGCTGCCGATGTGCTCGACGGCGAGCTCGGGGCGGCGGCGCCGGACCATCGCGGCGATCGTCGCGGCGACGTCGGCGGCCCGCGGATCCCACACCCGGACGTGGGCGACGCGCCGCTCGTACGGCAGGATCGGGAGGTCGGGGCGGTCGCCCCCGGAATCGGTCACGGGGACGAAGTGTAGGGGCCGCCCGCCCCATGCCGCCCGCCCGTGGGATTCCGGGCCGAGCGAACCCCGGAGTTCGGGCCGTCCGGACGGCGTGCCCGGCCGGCCCGCGGCGGATCATGGAGCCACGAAGGAGGTCCTTCCGTGCGAGTCCTGTTCGCCACGGACGGGTCGCGCTCCGCCGATCGGGCCCGCGACCTGCTCAACCGGCTGCCCTGGCCCATCGGCACGAGCTTCTGCGTCACCTCGGCCCTGGAGCCGCGCGGTGAGCTCTTCGCGGCCCCCTGGATGATGCCGGCTCCCAAGGAGCTCGACTCGGTCGAGGCCGAGCTGCTTCGCCACGCCGACGTCACCCTCGACGACGCGGTCCGAACGCTCGAGGGGCCCGGCCGGACGGTCGAGCGGATCACGCTCCGCGGTCACCCGGCGTCGGCCATCGTCGAGGAGGCGACGGCCTGGAAGGCCGACCTCGTGGTCGTCGGCAACCGGGGTCACGGTCCGATCGCCTCGATGGTCCTCGGGTCCGTGTCCGCCGAGGTCGTGGATCACGCGCCGTGTCCCGTCCTCGTCGTCCGTGACGGAGCGGTCAGCTCGGTCGTGCTCGCCGTCGACGGCTCGCCAGGTGCCGAGCGGGCGGTCCAGGTGATCCGCTCCTGGCCGATCCTCCACGACCTGCCGGTGGCGGTCGTGGGGGTCGCCGAGACTGCCGTGCCGTGGGGGGCCGGAATGGTCGTCGGCCTGTACGACGAGGTGATAACCTCGTACGCCCAGGATGTCGACCTCGCCCGCCGGGGCACGAGCGACCTCGTGAACCAGGTCGCCGAATCGCTCGTGGCGGCCGGCGTCCATGCGTCGCCGCACGTCCTCGAGGGGGACCCGGGCCACGAGATCGTGGAGTTCGCGCGGCGCCGGCCCGGATCGCTCGTGGTGGTCGGCACGCGCGGTCTCGGCGGGCTCTCGCGACTGGTCCTGGGATCCGTGGCGCGCAACGTGCTCCTGCATGCCGCCGGTTCGGTGCTCGTCGTCCGCGAGACGGTCGGGGGGACCGAGGTCGAGGGGGGTGCCGAGCAGGAACGGGTTGGCTCCGCCGCCGATTGACCCCGGGCCGGGTCGCCCAGGGTCAGCTCCGGACGATCGCCACCTCGTGGACCGTGCCGTCCACGATCCGCCACGCCCGCACCCCCGGCGCTCCGGTCGCGTCATCCGCCTCGTCCGGGTGGAGCGAGACGAGGATGAAGAGCGCATCCGCGTAGAACGCGAGCCCGATGTCGGTCGGCGACGGCCGGGCCGGCGACGCGACGTGGCTGTGGACGATCCCCCAGAAGACCTCGTCC
Organism: Candidatus Sulfomarinibacteraceae bacterium; assembly: GCA_035466655.1. GTDB lineage: Bacteria > Chloroflexota > Limnocylindria > Limnocylindrales > CSP1-4 > UBA5189. The sequence continues at coordinate 6,781 of DATIUS010000254.1, read as the reverse complement.
GCGTCGTCCGTCTCGATCGTCAGGCGCAGGAGATCCTCCGGGTGGATCTCGTAGCGGAACGGTGACGCAGCCCGGTTCCGGGTCGGCTCCCAGCGCAGGGGCCGCCCGCCCTCGGCCGCCGGGCGGTCGCCAACGATGACGCCGCAGGCCTCGTTCGGGAGCTCCGCCCGTGCATGGGCGACGATCCCCGCGCGGATCTCGTCGGGCAAGTGGATCGCCGCCGGACCGGGATGGCCCGCCGGGTTACCAGATGACGTCGACATCGCCCGTCGCCCGCGCGTAGTCAGTGAGCCTGGGGTCCTTGGTGACGAGCGGGACGCGAAGGTCCAGCGCCGTGGCATACAGCAGTCGGTCGATCGGGTCCCCCGGGAATCGGGCGGGATCCAGCGTCCCGGCCCAGGTGGCGGCCGTGGCACTCAGTTGCGCCGGCGCGACGCGCGAAACGAGCCAGAGCGCCTGGACCCAGCCCAATGGGTCGCGATCGAGCTCGATCCGGCCCTGGCGATGGAGCGTTGCGATCTCCCAGCAGCTCAACGGGCTGACAAGCACTCGGTCCGCCCCGCTGATCGCCCGACTGGCGCGCGCGGACAGGCGCTCGCCGCCCGCCCGCCACCAGACCAGCACGTGCGTATCGAGGAGGATGGTCATGCCGGATCGGGATCTGCCGACCACTGTTCGCCGGTCGTGAAATACGCTTCGTCGTCCTCGGCCACGAGGCGGATGCTCCGGGCTGGCAGCGCTTCCACCGCGGCTTCGAGCGGCACCAGCCTCGCCACCGGCCGGCCGTGCTTCGTGACGGTCACCGAGACCTTCAGGGCCTCAACCTGGTCCAGGATCGCCAGGCACTCCGCCTTGAAGCGACTGGCCATGATCACTCGATCGGTCATCACGCACCTCGTTCTGACCACTGACTATAGTCACTGGTCAGACCACCGTCAACCGACTGGGCTGTGTGACGTCATTCCTCGCCGCGGCCCCGTGTTCGCCCACGCCGAACTGATCGGCCGAATCGCCGGGCTGGGCGGTGGAGCCGCGCCGATCGGGGACCTGACCTCCGGGCCGGGGCCCGGGAAACGAGCGTGGGCGGTCCCTCGACGGACCCCTCCGGGCCGGCCGGCGTGTTCGTCGAGCCGCCGTCGCCCGCTGGGCTGGCTCGATTCGGGCGATCGGTTCGTCCACGGAGAACGACGCCCCTCGGCTGATCCCGATGTCAATCCTGAGTGTCGCCGAGACGCAGCAACGCACATCGGTGCCGGGATCCCGCCGTCACCACCAGTTGATGCCGCCCTCGAGGTCGGCTTCCATCTCGTCGAGGTCGCGGGCGTAGGTGCCCGCCGAGAGGTACTTCCATCCGCCGTCGGGGAGAATCGCGACGATCGTCCCGGCGTCCATCTCGCGCGCCACGCGCGCGGCCGCGACCAGCACGGCCCCCGACGATGGACCGGCGAAGATCCCCTCCAGCGCGATGAGGTCCCGCACCGCGGCGACGGCGTCGCGGTTGGACACCAGCAGCTTCGCGTCCAGGAGATCGGGATCCAGGATCTCCGGCACGAACCCCTCTTCGAGCGACCGGAGACCCTGCACGGCCTCCCCGGGGAGCGGCTCGGCGGCGATGATCCGGACTCCGGGTTTCGCCCGCCGGAAGAACCGGGCGACGCCCATCAGCGTCCCGCCGGTGCCCAGGCCGGCCACGACGGCGTCCACCTCCGGGCAGTCGGCGAGGATCTCCGGGCCCGTGGTCTCCTCGTGGGCCCGCGGATTCGCCGGGTTGCCGTACTGGTAAGGCATGACGAACCGGGCGTCGCGCGCAGCAAGGTCCTTGGCCAGGGCGATCGCGCCGTTGGAGCCGAGGTGGCCGGGCGAGTCGATGATCTCCGCCCCGAACAGGGCCGCCACCTGGCGTCGCTCCGGGGTGACGTTGTCCGGCATGACGAGCGCGATCCGGTACCCCTTGCGCCGGGCGATCATCGCCAGGGCGATCCCGGTGTTGCCCGACGTCGGCTCCAGGATGATCGCATCCGGGCCAAGGGCCCCGCGCGACTCCATGTCCTCGACGAGCGCGCGCGCGGCGCGGTCCTTCACGGACCCGGTCGGGTTCATGAACTCGAGCTTGGCGTAGATCCGCACGGCTGGGCTCGGCGACATCCGCGGGACCGCCACGAGCGGGGTGTGCCCGATCGCCTCGAGGATGCTCTCGTAGCGGCCCCCGTGCGGGGCCAGATCCTCGTGTGCCCGGGCGTGGGCGCGGGCCTGGGCGTGCGCCGGGTCGGGGTGGTGATCGCGGGCCTGGTCGTGCGCAGCGGCTCGAACGGGCCTGCCGGTCGCCACGACGGGTGGACCGGTAGCGGGCGCCACGGGCGGCGCAACGGTCGGGGCGGCGGGACGCGGAGCCCTCGGCACCCTGAGTGCCGCCACCTCAGCCGCCCGCCATCGCCGGAAGGAGCCGCACCTCGTCGCGCTCCGCGACCGGCGTCGCGACCCCGTCGAGGTAGCGGACGTCCTGTCCGTTCACGTACACGTTCACGAAGCGGTTGAGCTCACCCTCCGGCGTCAGCAGCTGGCCGCCGAGACCGGGATGCCGCTCGAGGAGGGCCGTGATGAGCTCGCCGACCGTGGCCCCGCCCAGGTCGAGCGATTTGACGCCGCCCACGGCGGGCCGCAGGACGGCCGGGATGAAGACCGTGCTCATGCCCGTGCCTCCGGCGCCGCACCGAACGCGCCGCCGAGACCGGCGCCGCTCAGCACGAACGGCGCGCCGGCCGGGAAGGCCGAGAGCACCGGCGCCTCACCGCGCTCGCGGGCCGCCCGCGCCTCGTCCGAGCAGACCGGGCAGGCCGGATCCCGACGGAGCTTGAGCTCGGTGAATTCGGCCTCCAGCGCGTCGAAGATGAGCAGGCGTCCGGCAAGCGTCGTCCCGATCCCCAGGAGCACCTTGAGCACCTCGTTCGCCTGGAGGAGACCCATGATCCCCGGCACGACGCCGAGGACGCCGGCCACGGAGCAGCCGGGCGCGAGCTCCGGCGGCGGCGGGGTCGGGTAGAGGCAGCGGTAGCACGGTCCCTCGTACGGGACGAACGTGGTCAGCTGGCCCTCGAACCGGAAGACGGACGCATGGACGACGGGGATGCCGGCCGCGACTGCGGCGTCGTTCAGCAGGTAGCGGGTCTCGAACGTGTCCGTCCCGTCGAGGATGACGTCGTAGCCGGCGATGATCCGCTCGACGTTGTCGCCGACGAGCATCTCCTCGTGGGCCACGACGGTGACATCCGGGTTGAGCGCGGCGATCGCCGTGCGGGCGCTCTCCACCTTCTTCTGGCCGACGCGATCGGTCGTGTGGAGGACCTGGCGCTGGAGGTTGGAGACGTCGACCACGTCGAAGTCGACGATCCCGATCGTGCCGACGCCGGCCGCGGCGAGGTAGAGCGCTGCCGGGCTGCCGAGCCCGCCGGCGCCGATGAGGAGGGCCTTCGACTCGAGGAGCTTCGCCTGGCCGGAGGATCCGACCTCGGGGATGAGGAGGTGGCGGCTGTAGCGCTGCTGCTGCTCCTTCGACAGGACGACCGGTGTCGTCCACGGAAGCCCGGCCGCCTTCCAGCCCTGGAAGCCGCCGCTCATCGAGGCGACGTTCGTGTAGCCGAGCTGCTGGAGCGTCTGGGCACCGAATGCGGAGCGGACCCCGCCCGCGCAGTACAGGACGAGGGGTGCCTCGCGATCCGGAACGGCGCCCTCGATCTGCTGCTCCAGGTAGGACCGGCCGACGTGGAGCGCGCCGGGGATGAACCCCTGCTCCCACTCGGTGATCTCCCGGACGTCGACGAAGGTGACGCCGTCGGCGCGGAGGCGCTCGGCCTCCGCCGGGGTGACCTCGGTGATCGACGCCTTCGCCTCCCGAAGGAGCTCGGCGTATGACTTCGGCATGGGGTCCTTCCGGTCTACTTCGACGGGTCCGGCACGTAGCGGAGGTACGGCCGCTCCGCCCGCCACCCGTCCGGGAACTTCTCGTGTGCCTGCTCATCGCTGAGCGAGGCGAGAATGATCACATCATCGCCGTGCTGCCAGTTCGCGGGCGTGGCCACGGCGCTGTTCGAGGTGAGCTGGAGCGAGTCGACGACCCGGAGCAGCTCATCGAAGTTTCGCCCGGTGCTGGCCGGATAGGTCAGCGTGAGGCGGACCTTCTTCTGGTTGTCGATGACGAACACCGAGCGGACGGTCTGGGTCGCCTCCGCCTTCGGGTGGATCATGTCGTAGGCCTCGGCGACGGCCCGGCTCTTGTCCGCGATGAGCGGGAAGTTGAGGGCCACGCCCTGGGTGGCCTCGATGTCGCGCGACCAGCCCTCGTGATCATCAACGCCGTCGACGCTCAGGCCCAGGACCTTCACGCCGCGCCTGTCGAACTCGCCCTTGAGCTTGGCCACGGCGCCGAGCTCGGTCGTGCAGACCGGGGTGAAGTCCTTCGGATGCGAGAACAGGATCGCCCAGTCGTCGCCGATCCAATCGTGGAATCGAATCTCGCCTTCGGTGGAAGGAGCGGTGAAATCGGGGGCGACATCGCCCAGTCGGAGGGTCATGGCTCGGGTGCTCCAGGAGGTGCGGCGGGGTGGGGCTCGCCCGGAATGACGATCCGGAGACGAGCGGGACGCGAGCCGCGACGAGGCCGCGGTCGCGGGTCAAGCCGGCGATCAGGCCGGCGACGTACACCTGCAGCGATCCTCGGGCCAATGGCGTCGCGGAGCTCCGCCGTGGACCTCGGAGAGCGAGTGTCTGCTCACCGGGGAGGTTGCCATCACACCTGTGCCTCCGTTGCGGGGCCGGAGGGGGCCGCGGGCTGCGCGGCATCCGCCAGTGCGTGCTGGAGCGTTTCCAGGCTGAGGAGCGCGCACTTCAGCCGCGCGGGCGAGATCTCGATCCCGAGGAGGTCGAGGACATCCTGCGAGGTCAGCGCCTCGGCATCGACGATCGGCTTGCCCTTGATCTCGTCCGTCAGGAGCGAGGCCGAGGCCTGGCTGATCGCGCACCCGCGACCCGTGAAGCCCACGCCCGCGATCTTCCCGTCGGCCAGGCGGAGCTGGAGCGTGATGCGGTCGCCGCACAGGGGGTTTGCCCCCTCGTGGGATGCGTTCGCATGCTCCAGGGCCCCGAAGTTGTGGGGCCGCCGGTAGTGCTCCAGGATGTAGTCGCGGTAGAGATCGTCCATCGAAGTCGCGAGTGTACCGCGCCTCAGCCCGGCGTCCCGACGCCGAAGACCCGCTTCACCTCGCCGATGCCGGCGATGAGCGCGTCGACGTCCGCGCGGGTCGTGTAGACGTTGAAGCTGGCACGGGCGGTGGCCGCGAGATCGAGGCGCTCGTGGAGCGGCATCGTGCAGTGGTGGCCGGCCCGGACCGCGATGCCCGAGCGGTCGAGCACCTGCGCCACGTCGTGCGGGTGCACGCCCGGGACGTTGAACGGGATGACGCCGCCCCGGATCGCCGGGTCCATCGGGCCGTAGAAGGCGAGGTCCGGATGCGCCGCGGCGAGCGCCGGGAGCGCGTACTCGAGCAGCTCGAATTCGTGCTCGCGGACGCGGCCCATCCCGAGGGTCCCGAGGTAGTCGGCCGCCACGCCCAGGCCGATCGCCGCCGCGATGTCCGGTGTCCCCGCCTCGAACTTCCAGGGGATCTCGTTCCACTCCGAGCGGCGGAGGTGGACCTCCCGGATCATCTCGCCGCCGGCGAGGAACGGGGGCATGGCCTCCAGGAGCTCGCGGCGCGCCCAGAGCGCGCCGGACCCGGTCGGTGCCAGCATCTTGTGGCCGGAGAAGACGTAGAAGTCGGCGTCGATCGCGCGCACGTCGACCGGGACATGGGGCACGGCCTGTGCACCGTCGACGAGGACGAGCGCGCCGGCCTCGTGGGCCAGCCGGGTCATCTCGGCGACGGGGTTGATCGTGCCGAGCGTGTTGCTGACGTGGGTGAAGGCGACGAGCTTCGGCTTCAGGCGGAGGAGCACCTCGAAGACATCGAGGCGAAGGACCCCGTCGTCGGTGATCGGGATGAACTCGAGGTCGCCGTCGCGTTCCTGGACGAGGAGCTGCCACGGAACGAGGTTCGCGTGGTGCTCCATCTCCGTCAGGACGATGACGTCGCCCCGGTCGATGTTCCGGCGGCCCCACGAGTAGGCGACGAGGTTGATCGCCTCGGTTGCGTTCCGGGTGAACACGATCTCGTGCGGATCCGGGGCGTTGATGAAGCGGGCGACGCTCGCGCGGGCCGCCTCGTACGCCGCGGTGGACCGCTCGCCGATCTCGTAGATCCCGCGATGGACGTTGGCGTTGTACTCGCGGTAGTAGGCGTCCACGGCCTCGATGACGGCCCGCGGCTTCTGGCTCGTGGCGGCCGAGTCGAGGTAGACCAGCGGCTGCCCGTGCGAGGTCGTCGTGGCGAGGATCGGGAAGTCGGCCCGAATCACCTCGGGCACGAGGCGGCCGTCGCGGATCCTCGGATCGGGCGGGGCGCCGGCCTCGGTGCCGGGCACGGCCACCGGCTCGCTCGCCTCCGGCCGGGCGATGATCGTCATCGGTCGATCGTCCGGCTCAGCGCGCGACGACCGCCGGCTCATCCAGCCGGAGGGCGTCGTCGGGAACGTCGACCTCGAGGCCCGCCTCGCGCAGGATCGGGCCGTAGCCCTCGTCCTCGAGGCGGAGTGCGAGGTCCTTGCCGCCGGACTTGACGATCCGGCCCTGGGCCAGCACGTGGACGACGTCCGGCTTGATGTGGTTGAGCAGGCGCTGGTAGTGGGTGAT
>DATIUS010000253.1:0-4461 GCA_035466655.1 Candidatus Sulfomarinibacteraceae bacterium | reverse complement strand
AAGCTGCCGCGCTTCCCGTTCGACAAGTTCCCGACCGCCGATCGCTCGCTCGGCAGCCAGATGAAGGCGACCGGCGAGGTGATGGCGATCGACCGGACCTTCGGCAGCGCCCTCAACAAGGCGCTCCGGGGCCTCGAGCAGGCCGGCGCCGGGCCGCTCGCCGAGGATCCCGCCTGGGCCGGCCCGGTCGAGTACCTCGTCGCGGTCCTGGGGGTCGACCCGGGGGCCGAGGCGGGCAACGAGGACGATGCCCCTGTCCGCTGGATCGACGAGCGCGGCGAGGCCTGCGAATCCACGCGCCACGCCCAGCGAACTGCCGCGCCGATCGTGCTGCGCCGGTTCCTCGCCCCGTCGGACGACCGTCTCTGGCGGATCCTCGCCCTGCTGCGGCGGGGCGTGCCGCAGGCGGCCATTGCCGGGGCGACCGGCATCAACACCTGGTTCCTCTCCGAGCTCGGGCGGAACGTGGCCCTCGAGGCCGAGGTCCGGGCGTTCGGTGCCCGCCTGGCCGACCCCGGCGACAACGACGCGGCCACGCTCCTCGCGACCGTGAAACGGGCCGGCTTCGGTGACCGTGAGCTGGCCGGCCTGGCCGGCGTCGGCGACGACGACGTCCGCGACGCGCGTCTGGCCCTCGGCCTCGTCCCGGGGTACGCGATGGTGGACACGTGCGCCGCCGAGTTCGCCGCGGAGACGCCGTACTTCTACGCGACCTACGCGGCCGCCGGGTCGACCCCGGAGGCCCCGCCGGTCCGGCGCCCGGCGGCGCTCGTCATCGGCAGCGGTCCCGTCCGGATCGGGCAGGGGATCGAGTTCGACTATTGCGCCGTCCAGGCGGCCGACACGCTGCGCCGAGCCGGCTGGTCGGCCGTGATGATCAACTCGAATCCCGAGACGGTCTCGACCGACTTCGACGCCTCTACCCGGCTGTACTTCGAGCCGCTGGACCCCGAGAGCGTCCGGAGCGTCATCGACGCGGAGACGGCAGACGGCCAGGGTCTCCTGCCGGTGCTCGTGGCCTACGGCGGGCAGACGCCGCTCAACCTCGCGGCGCCGCTCGCGGCGGGCGGCGTGGAGCTCCTCGGGTCGGACCTCGAGGCGATCGACCAGGCCGAGGAGCGAACCCGGTTCTCCGCGCTCCTCGACCGCCTCGGGATCCCGCAGCCGGACGGCGGGATGGCCCACTCGGTCGAGGAGGCGCTGACGCTCGCCGAGCGGATCGGCTACCCGGTCATCGTCCGTCCGTCGTTCGTGATCGGCGGCCTCGCGATCGACTTCTGCTTCTCGCCCGAGGACCTCGCCCGGCAGCTGGCGGCGGCTACGGTCGTCGATCCGGACCGGCCCGTCCGGATCGATCGCTACCTCGAGGGCATCGAGGTGGACGTCGACGCCGTCTCCGATGGGCGCGAGGTGCTGATCCCCGGCCTCCTCGAGCACGTCGAGCGCGCCGGCGTCCACTCGGGCGACTCGGTGGGGGTGTTTCCGCCCCAGACGGTGAGCGAGGGTGACCAGGACCTCGTCGTCGCGACGATGCATCGAATCGTGCTCGCGCTCGGCGCGCGGGGCCTCGTCAACGCGCAGTTCATCGTCCGCGACGACGGCGTCTACCTCATCGAGGTCAACCCGCGCGCGTCCCGGACGGTGCCGTTCGTCTCGAAGGTCACCGGCGTCCCGATGGTGGAGCTGGCGGTGCGGATCGCGCTCGGTGCGACGCTCGCGGAGCTCGGCTGGCCCGGGGGGCTGCTCCCGCCGCCGCCCTTCGTTGCGGTCAAGGCGCCGGCGTTCTCGACGGCGAAGCTCCGCGGCGTGGACCCGTCCGTGGGCCCGTTCATGCAGTCCACGGGCGAGGTCATCGGGATCCACGCCGATCCCCGGGTCGCGATGGCCAAGGCGCTTCGCGGTGCGGCGCTCGTCCCACCGATGGCCGCGGTGGGGGAGGGCGCGGTGGCGCCGGTCGCGCTGCTGTCCATCGCGGACCGGGACAAGGCGACCCTACCCCGGCTGGCCGCCGCGCTCGTGACCGCCGGCTACCGGATTGTCGCGACGCCGGGAACCGCCGCGGCCCTGGAGCGTGACGGATTCGTCGCGGAGGTCGTGGCAAAGCTGGGCGAGGCCCCCGCGATCAGCGAGGCGGGCGAGGGGCTCCCCGGGATCCTCGAGCTGATCCGCGACGGGTCCGTCCGGCTCGTCGTGAACACGCCGACGCCACGCTCCGGAGCGGTCCGGGACGCGGCCGAGATCCGCCACGTGGCCGTCGAGGAGGGGATCCTGTGCCTCACTGCGATCGAGACGGCGATCGCCGCCGCCGAGGCCCTGGATCCGGCGATCGCCGACCGGCTCGCCGACGTGCGATCCCTGACGTCGTGGGTCCCAGCGGGTGGGCGACGAACCTCGGACTCGGGGCGGTCGGCGGACGCGGGGCCGTCGGCGGAGGCAGGGCCCTCGGCGGACGCCCCGGACCCGGTCAGGACGGTGGCGGGATGAAGAGGGCCTGACCGAGCGACCAGAGCGTCAGCGTCGTCAGCGAGACCATGACGGCGGCTAGCGGTACCTGTCGAAGGCGAATCTCCCGGGCGACGAGGGTCCCGAGACGGCCGGCATGGCTCGCCGCGACGACGTGCCCGGCCCACGCCCCGAGCATGTGCCCGCCGACGACGGCGCCGAGCTGGAGCGTCCAGACGAGACCCGGCGGCAGCCACGCGCCGGTCGGCTCGAAGAAGGCGGTCCCGAACAGGTCGCTGCCCTGCTGAAGCGGGTCGGAGATCGCGATGACGATGCGCTGCCCGTCGATGACGAGATACGTGAAGTAGTGGGCGAGCAGGTAGCCGACGGCGATCGGGAGGAGGCCGGCGGCGGTCCCCGGGACGCCGACGAGCCTCGCGACGACGAGCGCTGCGCCGGCGATGAGGCCGAGGAAGCCGGCGAGGATCAGGGTCTGGGGGAGGGCGGCCGGCAACCCGAACGTCGAGACCCAGATCTCCGTCTGGGACAGGCCGTCGAACAGGATGGACCCTGTTCCGAGCCCGATGATCACGATGTCCTCGACCGCCCAGCCGGCCTCGAGCAGGCCGGTGCCGAGGCCGCGCCGCCGCAGGCGCCCGCCGGCCGCTCCGTCCCCCTCCGCCTCCTCCTCGACGGGCGCGAGCGGGGCCAGGCGCCCGAGGAGGCGGAACCAGACCGAGAAGGTCTCGCCGTGCTCGCTCCAGGTTCGGCGCCCGTACTGGGCCATCATCGCCAGGGTGAACACCGTGTAGCCGGTGATGACCAGGGCGAGGGTGCGCGAGCCGGCGCCCATCGCGACGAGCTCCAGCCAGACGACCGCCGCGAAGCCGACGACCGCCGGCCAGCGACCGAGCCGGGCCGGATAGGCGGCCGGCTCGATCCCGCCGATCCCGGCGGCCCGGAGCGCTCGCGCCCCGAGCTCGTGGAGCGTGCTGAACGGATCCAGCCAGGTCCAGATCGGGAAGACGAACGCGGAGACGAGGGCGACGCCCACCCAGCCGTAGACCCAGGTGAAGAGGCGCGAGACCTCCGCGGTCGATTCGCCGCCCATGACCCCCTGGGCCACGATCCAGGCCCAGCCGATGAGTCCGATCGCGCGGAGACCGAGACGGACGGCGCGGGGCACGACGACGCGCCGCCCGTCGTCCGCCGGTTCGCTCGCCCGCAGGTCGCGGAGCAGCACGAACACGAACGACAGCGCGACCGCACCGCCGGCGCCGGCGAGGTAGACGGCCAGCGGGAGGCGGCTCTCGAACGACTTCGAGAGTGCATGCGCGGCGACCCCGCCCGGGAGGGCGAGTGCGGCGAGCGCGAGCCCGACGAGCGCGCCGCCGGCGCGAGCCGTGGCGTGGGTCACGCGGGCCCCCGGCGCCGGAGCATCACGATCAGCCCACCGCCGACGAGGACGGCCACGGCGATGATCGGCACGAGGACGTCACCGGCCGAGCCGCCGGCCTCGTCGCCGGCGTCCGGTGAGACGACGAGGCTCGGGGCCGCGGTCGGCTCGGGCGTGGAAAGGGGCGGCGGCGTCGGCGGTTGCGCCGTCGGCGTGGCCTCCGTCGGGATCGCCGTGGGAGCCTCGGTGGGTGGGGGCGCAGTCGGCGCCGCGACGGTGAACTCGAACGCGCCGCGCACGATGTGCCCGTCGTCCGAGCCCGCGGTCCAGCGAACCTGGTACGCGCCCGGGGGGAGGGTCGGGAGCGCGGCGCGCATGACTGTCGTGTCGGCCGGGTCCGGCTCGCCGGTTGCCACGGTCGCGCCGCTGTCGTCAAGCACCACGAACGACGACGCGTCGGTGAGCGGGTGATCGAACTCCAGGATGGCCTCGGGCGGCACGGTCGTGAGCGTTGCTCCGTCGGCCGGGGTCGAGGCGATGAGCGCCGCGTCGGCGAGGACGCCGCCGGGCAGGGCGAGGAGCAGGAGGAGGCCGGTTGCGGCGGCGCGAAGCCACGGGCCGGC
>DATIUS010000252.1:0-2397 GCA_035466655.1 Candidatus Sulfomarinibacteraceae bacterium | reverse complement strand
GGAGCGCGCTGGTGTCCACGAGGATCACGACTCCCCGAACCCCTCGAGGAGCTCGTCCACGCGCGAAGCCAGGTCGCCCGTGCCGCTGTTGAACAGCGGGAGGATCGGCTCAGCGACGCGGTGCGGTTCGACCACGACGGCGACGCCCTCGCGGATTAGCTCAGCCTCGCTCTTGCCCTCCAGCTCGGCGGCCCGTTCGAGGGCGCGCTTCAACTCGCTCGGCAGGTAGACGGTCGTCTTCTCCATGCCATACACCATACCATACGTTCACGCCGGGGATCGACGCCGCGGACCGGAGCGCCACGATATGGGTCGCTGTCAGAACAGGAGCACCCGCTCAGGCCTCGAAGAGCAGGAGCTCGCCCCCGACGATCTCGTGGACGCGGCGATCGAGCGGCTGGTCGGAACCGGCCGCGTTGTCGCGGACGAACTCGGCGAAGAGGACCGCGAACTCGTCGTCGCCGGGCCTCAGGGCGCCGGCCACGAGCAGGTCCCGCTCGGGCACCCCGACGAGCACCCTGGCGCCGTCTCCGAGCACCGCGGCCAGGTGCGCGCGGGTCTCCGGCAGGAGGATCCGGGTGGCGTCGCCGCCGCCGCCGGACGCCGACGAGATGATCCGGCGAGCGCCCGAGGACTCCTCGGTCCAGGGCGCGGTCTCGGACCAGCGGGCGAGGTTGGCCATCGCCGCGGCCCGCAACTCGTCCGGTGTCGCGCCCCATTCCAGGAGGTGGTCGGCGTTCACGTGGACATCGAACGATCCCGCCCGCAGGACGTAGCCGATCGCGAGCCCGGCCGGACCGTCGTCGAGGATCGGCGATGCGTGGGTCTTCATCCCCTCCGTCGCGAGTCGCTCAGGATCGATCCCGGCGAGCCGCGTCCCGGTCGTGCCGACCGGTCGGAGGACCGGCATGAGGATGGCCTCGGCGGCGAGCCAGTCATGCTCCGGCGCCTCCGCGGCGGATGGGCCGGCCTCGCGCGGGGCGTGGTGACCGCTCACCGGCGCGTCCTCGTCGATCGGGACGAGGACGTCGGGTGGCCGGTCCCGCCAGGCCGGCGGCGGCTCGTCGCCGAGGTTGCGATCCCAGGACATCGGTCGCCTCCCCCGCTAGCGGCCAGTCCAGGCCGGCTTGCGCTTCTCCGTGAACGCGGTCATCCCCTCGCGCCGGTCCTCCGTCGCGAAGAGGAGATAGAAGCTGCGGCGCTCGAACTCCAGGCCGGCATCCAGGCCGAGTTCCTCGGCCCGGTTCACGGCCGCCTTCGCAGCGAGCACGGCCAGCGGCGGCATCCCCGCGATCGTGGCCGCAAGGTCCAGGGCCGTCGAGACGGTCGCATCGTCGGCGACCACCCGCGTCACGAGACCGTACGCGTCTGCCTCCCGGGCGCTCATCGTCCGGCCGGTCAGGATCAACTCCATCGCCTTCGCCTTGCCGATCGCCCGCGCCAGCCGCTGCGTGCCGCCGGCCCCGGGGATCACCCCGAGCTTGATCTCCGGCTGGCCGAACGTGGCACCCTCGCCGGCGACGATGAGGTCGCAGGTCATCGCCAGCTCGCAGCCGCCCCCGAGAGCGAAGCCGCGAACCGCTGCGATGAGCGGGGTGCGGATCCGCTTGATCCGCTCCCAACGGTGGAACGCATCGCCGGCCATGAGCGAGGCCGGGGTTTGGGCGGCGAGCTCGTGGATGTCAGCCCCGGCCGCAAACGCCCGTTCTCCGGCGCCGGTAATGACGATGGCGCGGCAGGCGGGATCGCGGTCGAGCGACTCGAGCGCCTCGGTGAGCTCGGCCAGGAGCGCGAAGTCGAGCGCGTTGAGGACCCGGGGACGATCGAGGGTCACAAGCGCAACACCCTCGATCACACCGGCCGGTCCGGGCGCCGGGAACGCGACCTGGATCGAGGGGGGCCGGGTCGCGGGGTCGACGTCGGTCACGGGGCTCCTCGATGCTGCGTCGGGGACAGTATCCACCCGGCCGGGCGCCCCGTCAGCCGCGAATCGGCCGGGTCGTAGTCATCCAGACGTCTGTGCCGGACGCGGGTTGGGCCCAGGATCCTGCCCGATGTTCTCCCCGGGAACACCGTCCGGGTCCGGGATGGAGTCGAGCCGGCGCGGGCCCTCGGCGGGCGCATCGGCCGGCCCCGGCCACGCTCGACGCCGCCCAGCGACCGGGACAACCCGACCGCTCGAGGGCCCTGCTGTGGCCCCTCCCGTTCGATCATCCGGACACTGCTCCGCCAGCGGCCAGTAGCCAGGATGACCTTGGCACGTTCTCCGCAGCCGAACCGACGGACCGAATCGCCTGGGAGGTCAGGCAGAAGCGCACGGAACGTCGACCCGAAGCGTGGCCGCTGCGGTGATCGTGAGCGTGGGGACGGGCGGATGGCGCGCCCTCCGGCCACGGT
>DATIUS010000251.1:0-4631 GCA_035466655.1 Candidatus Sulfomarinibacteraceae bacterium | reverse complement strand
CATCGGGACGAGGATGAGCCGTGCCCGGATCGCCCCGAAGTAGGTGGCCGCGAGCTCGGGGCTGGACGGAGCCCAGGTCAGGAGCCGATCACCTGGGTTCAGGCCGAGCGCCCGCAGCCGCCACGCCGCGATCCGCGTCCGTCGGTCCAGCTCACGGTACGACCACGCCACCACGGACCCGTCGTCCCGGCGAATCGAGAGGGCCGGTCGGTCGCCGTACTGGGCGACGGCGTCGTCGAGCAGGTCGAGCAGGGTTTCCATGGTCGTGCCGTCCTCCGTATGAATCGTACGACGCTCAACGAGGCTCCTCGTCACGACTCGAGGCCGAGTTGACCCCGACGCAAGCGGCGAGACGAGGCAATCGGCAGGTAAGCGCGCTTCGTCAACATCGGCCGATGGACGGGCCCCGGATCGGTCGCTCGCTGCGAGCCCTCCGCATCCGGCGCCGCCGGCGGCAGGCGGATGTCGCCGCCACGGCCGGGATCTCGCGCACCCAGTACGGCCGAATCGAGCGGGGTGACCTCCAGGGTGTCCCGATCGCCGATCTGCAATCCGCCTGCACCGCCCTCGGCGCCGACCTCGACATCCGTGTTCGATGGCACGGCGAGGGGCTGGACCGACTTCTCGATGCCGCGCACGCCGAACTCGTCAATCAGGTGGTCCGGCTCCTCGTTGCGAACGCCTGGGAATCGGCCGTCGAGGTGTCGTTCAATCACTTCGGCGATCGTGGATCCGTGGATGTCCTCGGCTGGAAGGGTGCGGCCCGGGCGCTGTTGATCGTCGAGGCCAAGTCGACGATTCCGGACGCGCAGTCGACGATCGAGAGCCACGATCGGAAGACGCGACTCGCCACGGTGATCGGTCGGTCGCGCGGATGGGAGCCCGATCTCGTGGGCCGGCTGCTCGTCGTCGCCGACAGTTCGACCGCACGGCGTCGGGTCGGCCGGCTGGCCGACCTGTTCGGGGCGGCCTACCCGGACGGGGTCGTGGCCGTCCGTCGCTGGCTGCGAGCGCCGGTCGGCTGGCTGAACGGCCTTGTGTTCCTCCCGATTGCCCAGGGGGATGGCACTCGAATACGCGCCGCGGCTCGGGAACGGGTCCAGCGGCCGCGAAAGCCCCGAAACGCTGGCGAATGACCAGCAGGTGGTCATCCGGGGGAATCTGGACCCGCAGGGGGCCGGCCGGGTGGCCGATGGGGGCCGGCTGCGTTCGAGTGCCATGGTGGTGGGCATCTGAGAACATCTCGCCGGTCGAGCGCGGGTCGAGCGCGGGTCGAGCGCGGGTCGATGAGGTCGTTTGACCCGTCGAACGGCCTGTGCGACACTCCGGCGGCCCTCGCGGGCGGCGCGCCTTCAGGCGCCGTTTGCCCGGGGCCCGCACCGGCTCGTTGGGTTCCGACGCCGGGGTTGCGAAGACGAGATGATCGGCCCGAGGAGGTGAATCCGGAGTTGGCAGAAGTCCGAGTTGGCGAGAACGAGACGTTCGAGAGCGCCCTTCGCCGCTTCAACAAGAAGATCCAGCAGTCGGGCATCCTCGCCGAGGCTCGCCGTCGCGAGCACTACGAGAAGCCCAGCGTGAAGCGCAAGCGCAAGGAAGCCAAGCGCAAGAAGAACGCCCGAACGCCGCAGGGCTGATCGGCCGGACGGCCGGGACCGTCCGAACGTGAGCGCTGGCTCGTCGCCGCAGGACCGCGACGACGCCGCTGCTGACGGAACCGACGACCCGCGACCACCGTCCGCCGCCGACGCCCAGGGTGCTCCCCGCCCGAGGTGCCATCACCGGTGACGCTCCGAGATCGGCTCCGCGCCGAGGTGACCGCCGCCATGCGGTCCGGTGACGCGCTGCGCCGCGACACCCTGCGGATGGCCGAGAACGCCATCTACAACGCCGAGAAGCGCGATCGGCGGACGTACGCCGACGACGAGGTCGCGGCCATCCTTGCGAAGGAGGTCAAGACCCGCCGCGAGAGCGTCGACGCCTTCGAGAAGGGCAATCGACTGGACCTCGCCGCCAAGGAGGCGGCGGAGATCGCGATCCTCGCCGAGTTCCTTCCCCAGGCCCTGACGGCGGCCGAGCTGGAAACCCTCGTCGCCCAGGCGATCGCCGAGACCGGCGCCGCCTCCCCGCGCGACATGGGCAAGGTGATGGGCTGGCTCTCGCCGCGCACGCGCGGCCGGGCCGACGGCAAGGCTCTCAGCGGCCTCGTCACCGCTGCGCTCGCTCGCGCCGCCGGGGCCGCGGAGAGCTGACGTGCTCGCACATCGGGGCGCCGAGGCCGTTCGCCTGACGAGGCGCGAGGCCGGGCGGCTCGCATTCGCCGCCGTGGCCCTCGTGGTCGCGATGACCGCCATCCTCGGGGCCGATCTGACCCCCCAGCGGTTCGATCTTGCCGTCGGCGACCTGGTCCCGGCGGACATCGCCGCGCCGCGCGCGCTGACCTACGAGAACGAGATCCTCACCGCCCAGGCGCGGGAGGCGGCCGCCGATGCGGTCCTGCCGCAGTACGACTTCACGACGGAGCGGGCCAACACCATCGCGGCGGCCCAGGTGGACCAGTTCGATGCCAGCCTCCGCCTGCCCGACGCCGCGTTCGACCCGAAGGAAACGGAGATCTCGCGGCGGCTGATCCTCAAGCGCGCGGCCGCGGGCCTCTCCGAGACGGCAGCTGCCACGCTTCAGACGCTCGAGATCACGCGCTGGCCGGAGGTTCGAGCCGAGGCCGTCCGCGTCCTCGACAGCATCGAGCGGACGGAGCTCCGCGACACCGAGGTCGCCGTCACGCGGACCCGCCTCTCCGAGCAGATGGCCGGCGACCTCACCGAGGCCGAGCGGATGCTTGCCGCCGAGCTGATCGCCCCGTACGTCGTCGCGAACAGCTCGTTCAGCGCCGAGCTGACCCGGCAGGAGCGGGACCGCCAGGCAGCGGCGGTCGCCCCGATCCAGGAGGAGATCCTCCAGGGCGAGATCATCGTTCGTGGCGGCACCAAGCTCACCGACGTGGACGCGGCCCGCATCGCCGCGTTCGGCCTGAACGATGCGGCGCCCGACCTCGCGGGGCTCGCCGGCTGGTTCGTCCTGAGCGCACTGCTCGTGGGGATGCTGCTCGGCTGGGTGTGGCGCTTCCGACGGGGGTTCTGGCACCGCAACAACGTGCTCATCCTCATCAGCGTCCTGCTGATCTTCGCGACCTTCGCGCTGAAGCTGACCGCCGGGCGGGCCGCGCTGCCCTTCGTCATCCCGTTGGCCGCGATCCCGATCCTCCTCGCGGTCCTCCTTGACGCCGAGGTGGCGATCCTCCTGACCGCCATCCTCGCGATCGTAGCCGGGGCCGTGAACGGGCCATCGATGGAGATCGCGGCCTACGTCTTCCTCGGCGGGCTCGCCGGGGTCCTCGGGATCCGTCGCGGCGACCGGCTCCAGACCTTCCTCCAGGCCGGCGCCGTCGTGTTCGTCGTCCAGGCTCTCGTCGTCTCGGCCTTCTCGCTGCTCGGGGAGCGCGATCTCACCGGAATCGTCCAGCTCGTGGGCGCCGCGGCGCTGTCGGCCGGCGGTGGAGCGGTCGCGGCTGTGGGGACCTTCGCGGTCCTCGGCAACGTGTTCGGGATCCTGACCGTCTTCCAGCTCCTCGAGCTGGCGAACCCGTCCCAGCCGCTGCTGCGGCGCCTCCTCGTCGAGACCCCCGGGACGTACCACCACGCGCTGATGGTCGGCAACCTCGCCGAGCGGGCGGCCGAGGCGATCGGAGCGGACCCGCTCCTCACGCGAGTGGCGGCCTACTACCACGACGTCGGCAAGCTGGCGAACCCGGCCGGATTCATCGAGAACCAGGCCGGCGGCGACAACGTCCACGACCAGCTCGCGCCCGAGGAATCGGCGGCGATCCTGAAGCAGCACGTCGCCGACGGCATCGACATCGCCTACGAGGCCCGGCTCCCGAAGGCGCTCATCGCCTTCATCCCGCAGCACCACGGGACGGCGATGATCAGCTACTTCCATGCGAAGGCCCGCGAGGAGGCGGCAGCGCCGTTCGGCGGGCTCGCCACCGAGGAGGGCCGCCGGGCGGCCGATGCCGTCGACGCGCGGCGCTACCGCCATGTGGGGCCGAAGCCCCAGTCGCGCGAGGCCGCCCTGATCATGCTCGCCGACGGGGTCGAGGCGTCCGTTCGGTCGCTCGCCTCACGCGACGAGATCGCCATCCGGGCGATGGTCGCCCGGATCATCGCTGAGCGAACGGACGATGGGCAGTTCGACGAATGCGACCTGACCTTCCGGGACCTCGAGACGATCGAGGCGGCGTTCGTCCAGCAGCTCCTCGGGATGTACCACCAGCGGGTGGCCTACCCGCAGAGCAAGATCGTGGAGCTCGAGGCGAGGCGGGCCGCCCTCGGAGGCGGCGGCGGGTTCGCGGCACCCTCGAGCGGGCCCGGCGGAGGGGCGGGTGCCGGGGATGCCGTGCGCCCCGACCGGCCGGCCGGCCGGCGGTGACCCGTGCCCATCGCGTCGGGGGCTGGCCGATCGACGTCGTCGTCCGGCCCGGCATCGCGAGGATCCGGCCCGGCGCCGAGGTCGCCCGCGTGGTCGCCCGGGCGCACGCGGCGGCGGGGGCCCCTCGAGCCGCGACGCTATCGGTC